>CACFKI010000001.1 GCA_902566785.1 uncultured Pelagibacteraceae bacterium
AAGAATATTCTTGTAATTATTCTTAATTCCTAAATTAAAAAATTTAATCTTTTCATTAGTGCCTTTTTTATTAATAGCTTCGGGGAAACCTGAGGTATCTTCCTCTTTTTTTAATTTATCAAAACTACAATTTTCAACACATTTTTTAGCTTTTGCTTTATCTATTAAGCTTGAGTCATTTCGTAAATTTTTAATGAATTCTAAAATACTTATGAATGTTTCATATGTTTTTCTTTCTAGATCTTCATATTTTACTAAATAAACTGGAAAAGACTTTTGTTTTAACCAAGATTTATGATTGAGACTCCAAGATAGTAAGGGTTGAAAACCAATATATCTGTTATTTATTTTAGAGACTATTCCTCTTTTTTCATCTTTCATAAATTGTAAAGCATCCTCTTTGCTAATTTGATAATGATTAGCTAGAGATGTAATCACATTTCTTGGATCTCTTATTAAATAAACTGCCCCTAAAGTATTCTGTGAGTTTGTAAAAGTATAATTATTTATTTTACAAAATGCATTATGAGTTTTTAAAAATTTTACTTTTTTTGACTCATTAATTTTCTCTTGTTCTCTAATCCAATACTTTGCAGTATCTTCAGGATTTTCAAATTTATCATCATAACTTTTAAAATTATTTTCGCTTGGAAATGAATTAATATTTTTTAACAAATTAAAGTTAAATGTTCCATCAACTGAAAAGAAGTAATTACATAGCAAAGATCTAAGCCATGTATTTCCACTTTTAGGATATGATGCAATCCATATAATCATGATAAATTAATTGCTGCTCCTACTGCAGGAACTTTTTTTATTGCTCCAAGATCTGAAATTAAATTGTCATATCTGCCACCATTTATTTCAATATTGTTTAATCTACTTTTAATATTAATCCTAAAAACCATACCAGTATAATATTCAAGCTCTCTTCCAAATGAAGATGAAAACTTTATATTCAACTTTTGATATTTTTTTTTTGTAATAGGAAAATAATTTTTTTCTACTCTTAAATTAATTTTATTCTTTTTAAAAAAATTATTTAATTTAATTGCCGCTTTATCTATTGGACAATCTATATTTAAAAATTCTTTAATAATTTTAGAAACATTTCGTCCCTTCTTAGTCCTTCTTGGATCCTTTATTTTATTATCAAACCTTTGAAGTATTTCTTCAACTGTCCTACCAGAAATCATTTTCGATTGATTTTCATTTAACATTTTTTTATATCTTTTCTTATCTATCTCTACAACTGTTGGGTCGACATCAGAATTTGTCTCTAATCTTTTTAACAAATCGTTAAAGTATTTTTCCCTCCAAAAATGTCTTTGAAGTCGTAACCTCCACCTTTTTGGAATATCAAGTTTGTTTAAAAGTAATTTAAATATTTCTACATTTCCAACAGTTAAACTTCCACTTTTGTAACCAAAATTTTTTATTGATTTTATTGAAGTCTCTAAAATATTTTGATCGTCTTTTTTTTCATTTTTTGAGCCTATGATCTCAAAACCTATTTGATTTCTTATAATTGAATTTTTCTTATTAAATGTTTTCCTAAAAGCCTGCCCCTGATAATAAACTTTTTCTGTATCTGTAGTTTTTCTACTTAAATATCTAATACAAGATGCAATTGTCAAATCTGGTCTTAAACATAACTCTTTCCCCTTTTGATCATTAAAAGAAAATAAAAATCTTTTAAAAGTTTCGCCAGATCTTTCAATAATATGATTTGCCTCAATTACTGGAGGTAAATCAATATATTTAAATCCTTTAGATTTTATAGATCTAAGGATACTTTCAGATAATTTTTTTGATTTCATTTATTAAATTCTCTTTTGGAATTGTTTTGCTATTATCACCTTTTTCACCGAGAAGGTTTTTTACTGTTATTGTATTATCTTTAAATTCATTCTCCCCACAAATAATAGCAACTGGTAATCTTCTTTTATTTGCTTGGGTTAGTTGCTTTCCAAGATTTTTTTTACTATCTAAAAATATTTCAGAATTTATATTATTTTCTCTTAAAATATTAAGAATTTCATAATATTTTCTCAAATATTTTTTATCCATTACACAAACCATAACTGGCTTTTGTTGATCTATCTTAATCTGATCTAATTGCATCATCGCAAATAAAATTCGATCTACTCCAAAACTAATTCCAGTACCTGGTATATCTACTCCTTTAAATCTTGATATTAATTTTGCATAAGCTCCTCCTGAACAGATGCTACCTATATCTACTTCTTTACCTTTGACGTTGGTCACTTTGTAATTAAGATTAGTTTCAATTATAAATCCATCGTAATAATCTAAACCCCTAACTATTGTAAAGTTAGTTTTTACCAGCTCTTTGTAAGGTCCCATCTCAATTATTTCAAAAAAATCTTCTAATTCTTTTATTCCTTCTTTTGATAATGAGTTATTGAGATTATTTTTTAACTGTTTTAAATCCTTAATTTTTAGAAAGTTTAAGATTTTGATGACCTGCTCATCATTTAAATTAGCACCTTTGGTAACGGCACCACTAGAATCTTTTCTTTCTTTTCTTAATAAATCCTCTACGCCTCTAATTCCGAATCCAGGCTTATCAAGTTTATCAATTGCTCTAATTACTTTTAATTGTTTGTCTTCTGTAATATTTAAATCATTAATAAGTCCCTGAACAATTTTTCTATTACTTACATTGATCGTAAATTGTGCTTTTTTTAATCCACAATTTAATAATGTGGTTGAAATTAAATCGCATAGTTCAGCATTTGCTTGTGCAGGATCTGTGTTTCCTATTATATCAAAATCAGCCTGAGTAAATTCCCTAAACCTTCCATTGCCAGGTTTTTCATTTCTAAACACATTTTGAATTGCATAACGTTTATAAATTGAAGGTAGTTCTTGGTTATTTTGTGCAACAAATCTTGCTAGTGGACTAGATAAGTCATAGCGAAGTGTTATATTTTTTTCACCATCTTTGAATGTAAAAACATCTGACATAGGATTTTCTTGATCTTCACTTAAGAAAGATCCAATATTTTCACTTATTTCAAAAGAAGGTGTCTCAAGGGCTTCGGCTCCAAATTTTACAAAATTCTTTTCAATTATTTCTAAAAGCTTTTTTTTAAGTAAAATTTTATTGCCCCACCTATCCTCAAATCCTGAGGGTAAACCAGGTACTAGTTTTTTATCTTTATTCATTTTTTGGTACCCTGGCTTGGGATCGAACCAAAAACTAAAGTTCCACAAACTTTCGTGATAACCATTTCACCACCAGGGCCTATGTTTATTTTATACTAATTGTTGTTAAATTAAAATTTTTAAATAATTAAATAGCTAGCGTGCAGCCAGCATGAATATGATGTCTGTGTGTTTTTTTTGATGTATCAAATTTATTAATCATTGAGAGCTAAATAACATTTAATTAAATTATTGCAAGTAAGATCTGTATAGGAATTAATTAAGCCTAAAAAAGCTTAAAAATCCCTATACAATTATTTGAATTAGAATTAAGAGGTTTTTTGCAGTTTTACTGCGGAAGGACCTTTTTCTCCGTCTTCAACTTCAAATGTAAGTTCGTCACCTTCGTTTAAATATCTTAAACCTGCTTCTCTTACAGCTGAAGCATGTACGAATACATCTTTTTCTTTATCTTCTCGTTCAATGAAACCATAACCTTTTTTTCCATTGAACCATTTTACTTTACCTTTTAGACTCATTTTACTCTTTCTTTTATTGTTATTACTTAAGCTAAATATTAGCTTGGTGACTTGTTATTAGATTTTAAAATTTATTGCAAGGTTATAATTGTTCAAAAGCTAGTAATTAAGGTGGGTCCCCCTGGAAACGAACCAGGTCCTAACGCTTTTCAGGCGTTCGTGCGCACCAGCTACACCAGAGACCCCATAAATTAAAATCTAAATATAATTCTTCCCTTGGTTAAATCGTATGGTGTTACCTCAACAGTAACATTATCACCTTGCAAAACTCTTATGCGATTCTTTCTTAACTTTCCTGCAGCATGTGCAGTTATAATATGATCATTTTCTAACTTAACTCGAAACATTGCATTTGGAAGAAGATCAATAATCTTTCCTTTAAATTCAAGTGTATCTTGTTTTGCCAAATTTAACCTCTTTACATTCTAGATTTAATACTTTGAGTATGAGCATATAAATTTTCATACTCAGACAGTTTTATAGCTGGATTCCCAATTTTTTCTACCCCTAATTTACTAAGAGTAACAATAGAAATTTTTTTAATAAATTCATTTATACTTAGGCCAGAACTAAATTTTGCACTTCCACTTGTTGGTAGAATATGATTAGTTCCTACTGTATAATCACTTAAACTCATTGGTGTGAATTTTCCATTACATATACTTCCAACATTATAAATTTTGTTAATATATTTTTTATAATTTTTAACATTAATCTCTAAATGTTCTGGTGCAATTAAATTAATAGTATCTACAATCTCTTTATCATTTTTTAATAATATCATTAATCCGTGGTTATTGAGTGATTGAGTAGCTATTTTTTTTCGAGGCAAAAGTTTAATTATTTTCTTAATTGTTAAATTAACTTTTGGTAATATAGTTTTATCTTTTGTTAATAAAATACATTGACTATTTGGATCGTGTTCTGCTTGAGAAACTAAAGATGTAGCAATTTGATTGATATTAGTAAATTTATCAGCAACAACACAAATCTCTGAGGGCCCAGCAAACATTGACTCGGTTCCTACAATTTTTCCAGATATTTGTCTCTTCGCCTCAGCAACAAATTTATTTCCAGGGCCAACTATTTTGTCAACTTTTTGAATATAGGCTAAACTTGCGATTGCTTGTGCCCCACCCATGAAATAAATTTCTTTAATGCCTAATTTTTTTGCAGCGTACATAACTGCAGGATCAGGTTTGGGTGTTGCAAGAACTATTTTTTTTACATTTGAAACTTTAGCGGGAATTGCATTCATCAAGAGAGATGAAGGAAGATTGGCTGGCACATATATTCCAACTGATTGAATTGGAACTATATTATATTCAAGTTTATTTTTGTATTTGTCCTTATAAGAAATATTTTTCAAATTTTTTTTCTGAAGTATATGAAACTTATTTATTCTATCATATGCAAAATCTATGGATTTTTTAATTTGCATGTTAAGTCTTTTTATGGAATTACTGATTAGTTTTTTTGGTAAAGTAATTCTATTATTTTTACTAAATTTAACTTCATATTTTAGTAACGCTTTTTTTTTATCTTTTTTAATGTCGGTAATTATCTTTGATACTATTTTAGTATTTGAATTGTCTAGTTTTCTTCTACGATTTAAAATGATTTCAAGTTTTTTATTAAAATTTGATTTTTTGCTATCAATTTTTATCATTAATTTTCTGGTCCTCTAATGTAACTTCAATTATTTCTGCGGTAAGTGTTATAATTATATTATTCAAAAATAACAACGTTATTTCATAATTTCTATCTTTCTTGAAAAGATTTATCGAAATTAATTCTAAAATTGTATCATTATTATTTTGATTGATATTCTTAGATTTTGAAGCGCTAATGTACTCAAATTTAAGAATACTTTTAACTTTTTGTTCTTCATTAATAGACTCTTTATTAAATCGTTCTATCAATAATAGGAAAATCTTATTTTTTTTAAGAAATTTAATATTTCCAATTTTAATCTTAGATTCTGAACAAATTGCAGATATAGTATTTAGGCCTAGTTGATCTTTTGCAATTATTTTTTTTAGAAACTTACTAACCATTAAGTTAATCTTTTAATTTTTACTCCTATTTGTTGTAATTTTTTTTCTATATTTTCATATCCTCTATCTAGATGGTAAATTCTATTAATTATTGATTTGCCACTCGAAACTATAGCTGCAAGAACGAGCGCTACTGAAGCTCTTAAGTCACTAGACATCAATTCTGCTCCTACAAATTTAGTATTGCCCTCAATAATTGCTTTATTTTCTTTGATTAAAATTTTTGCTCCTAATCTTCTAAGCTCTCCTACATGCATAAATCTATTCTCGAAAATACTTTCGGTTATTACACTTCTTCCTTTAGCTTTACACAATAAAACCATAAATTGGGCCTGTAAATCAGTTGGAAAATTAGGATATTCTTTAGTGGTAATACTGCTAATATTCTTAATATTTTTAGGTCCCATAATATGGATTTCATCTTTGGAAGTTTTAATTTTAGCACCAATTTTTTTTAAAATATTTATTTCGGTTTGAATAATTTTTGGATTAAAATTTTTTATCCTCAAATCTCCATTTGTAATTGTTGCAGCAACACAAAAAGTCCCTGTTTCAATTCTATCGCCCATAACTGAATATTCAGTTCCACTTAATGAGTCAACTCCAATTATTCTACAAGTTCTTTTACCAATCCATTTTATTTTTGCACCTCCAGATATAAGAAAATTTGTTAAGTCTTTAATTTCAGGTTCAATAGCGCAGTTTTTTAAAATAGTTTCCCCTTTTGCTAGGCATGCCGCAATTATTGAGTTTTCAGTTGCTCCAACACTTATTTTTGGAAATTTAATTTTAGCACCTTTAAGTTTCCCTTTTGACTTTGCATGAATATAACCTTTTTTAATTTCGTATTTCATGCCTAATTTTTTAAGTGCATTTAAATGAAAGTTCACAGGTCTAGCCCCAATCAAACAACCTCCAGGTAGTGAGGTTATAGATTTATGATATTTTGAAATCATTGGTCCTAGCACTAAAATTCCAGCTCTCATTGTTTTTACTAAAGAATAAGAGGCAAGAAATTTTAATTTTTTGTTATTTGAAATTCTTACAGTTCTTTTGTGTTTAAAAAGTTGAACCTTTAAACCTAATGATTTTAATAAATTGAGCATTGTGTCAATGTCTCTTACTCTGGGTAAATTTTTTATAATTACTGGTCTATCAAAAAGAATTGTTGAAGCTAAAATGGGTAGAGCTGCGTTTTTGGATCCTTGAATATTGACTTGTCCTTCAATTCTGCAAGGACCATTAACCAAAAATTTATCCATTTTTTTTTATTTTTGCTACCTGAATAGTTGTTTGCCCCTGATATTTTCCATTTTTGGATTTATACGTTGTCTCGGGTGGACTATCTGATTTAAAAAATAAAAATTGAGCAATTCCCTCATTTGAGTAAACTTTTGCAGGATTGGGTGTAGTATTTGATAACTCAATTACTATGTTTCCTTCAAATTCATTTTCAATAGGAGTAACATTGCAAATAATACCTGTTCTAGCATAAGTACTTTTACCAACACATATGCATAAAACATCTTTTGGAATTCTAAAATACTCTATAGTTTTGGCTAGTACAAAAGAATTTGGTGGAATAATACAAAAAGGCCCTTTTCTCTCTATAAAATTATCTTCAGAGAAACTTTTTGGATCTACCAAAGAGGTATTCACATTTGTAAATATTCTATATTCATCAGAAATTCGAACATCATACCCCATGCTGCTTAAACCATATGAAATTTTACCTTCTGATACTTGATGATCCAAAAAGGGATCAATCATATTGTGTTCCTTGCACATTTTTTTTATCCAAGTATCTGGTTGAATTGACATATTTATTTATTATTTTTTTTTTGTTTTTTTTGAAAAACTTTTCTTTTTTTTAAGTTTTTACGCATAGCATTTTCCAACTTACTTAATTTATCCTTTTTACTTTTCATAATATTTATTTTTTATCAGGATTTGTAAGATGGTCTAATGTTATAACTTGATCTAATGGAATTGTTTTGTCCTGCTCTTTTTCTTTTGGGTTTCCAGACTTTGCTTGTTTCTTGGCTCTTTTTTCTGCAAGTTTTTTTTCGCGCTTAGCCTGTTTTTCCATAGCCTTGGCTCCACGTGTGCTTTTATAATCGTAGTGAATTCCCATATCATTTCCTTTATTAGATATAACCTATTTTTAGAAAAAAAAAATGGCAATAATTTGAAAAATTATAATTTATACACTAAATTTGTTTTTTTGCCCCTATAGTTAAATGGCATAACGTGACCATGGTAAGGTTAAGTTTCAAGTTCGATTCTTGGTGGGGGCACCATTCTCTGCTTAATTAGTAGCGAAAAATTTTTTAACTATAAAACCAATAAATATTAAAATACCAAAACCAATAATAGGTAAATATATTTCTTTTGTCATTATTAAATCAATGAAGTTAGGGAATTCCAAATTATCATCAATTATTTTTTCTAATCCACTTCCAAGAGAAACCCATACAAATACCTGTGGAAACATTCCTATTAAGCTACCAAAAAAATAATTTCTAAATTTAATATTAAATAAAACTGGCAAAATATTTGAGATTTGAAAAGGAATACCACCAACAAATCTATAAATTAGAAAAAAAAGAAATTCATTCTTTTTAACTTTAGAGCTTAAATTTGAAAATTTTTTACTAAATTTCTCTTCTATCCAGTCCTTCACAAAATAATTTGCGAAAAAATATAATAATGTTGCACCAACAGTTAATCCAGTAACCGCAATCAAAGAACCTATCCAACTACCAAATATAAAACCTGAGGTTAATACAATTGGTATTCCAAAACCAAGCATTAGTACCCAAATAATAGTAAATATAAAAAAAAATGTAGTTAATAAAATAAAGTTTTGTTCTTTTAAAAACGCAAGATTGTTTCTATTATTTTTTATAAAATCATAACTTGTAATTTCTTGCAAAGTGAAATGACTAAAAAATACCCACAAAAATATTGATAAAATTGAAATATAAAAAATACTTAAAAATAATTTAATTTTTATATCTTTTTTCATAAATAATACTTAAAATTAGCTGTACTTTATTATACTTATTTCTTATAACTACCGAAATTTTAGTAGTATTTTATTAACATATTATGAAAAGAACATATCAACCGAGCAGATTAGTAAGAAAAAGACGTCATGGTTTCAGATCTAAAATGAAATCTAAAGGTGGCAGAAAATTATTAGCTAGAAGAAGATCAAAAGGTAGAAAAAAATTAACAGTTTAATGAAAGTAAAAATATCTAGCCTTTCAAAGAGTGTTGAGTTTAAATCACTTATTAATGGAAAAAAAATAAATAATAAATATTTAACAATTTTTTTTAAAAAACTATCCGGTAAAAGTAATAAGTTTTTAAATATAAGTTTTGTGGCTCAGAAAAAAATTGGTAACGCTGTAAAAAGAAATAAAATTAAAAGAAGACTGAGAAATATAGTAAATGAAGCTACTAAAAAAATAAAAATTAATTTCGAGTATAGTTATTTAATTTTAGCCAAGAAGAATGTATTGGATGAAAATTATAACGATATAAAGTCGACACTATTTAAAGATTTTGTAAAAATAAAATAATGAATATTTTAAAAGTTGTTTTAATTGGTTTGGTAAAAATATATAAAATAATTATTTCTCCTTTTCTTGGAAATAACTGTAGATATTTACCAACATGCTCTGATTATTTTATTGATTGCTTAAATGAATATGGATTAATAAAAGGTATTTTGAAAGGAACAAAAAGAATTTTTTCCTGCCATCCTATAAAGTTTTTAGGTGGAGGTGAGGGTTTTGATCCTGCAAAAAAGAAAGTTAAATAGTTATGGATTCTAAAAATGTTATTGCAGCTATTTCATTGAGTGCTGCTGTAATTATATTATATGGACTTTTTTTTGCTCCTGAACCTCAACAAATAAGTCAGACTCAACAAGAAAAAAATAAAATTGTAGAAAGTTCTGAAGCCCCAAAATTAATGGATACAGAAGAAATTGACATAATTTCTAGAGATGATGCAATAAATAGCTCTAATAGAATTTTATTTGAAAATGAAAATATTTTTGGATCGATATCTTTGTCTAATGGAGGGGCAATAGATGACTTTACATTTAAAAATTATAACAAAGTTTTAAATGGAAAAGATAAAATAATATTATTAAATCCTATCAATATAAAAGATGGATATATATTTAATACAGGATGGGTTTCATCCGATGAAAACATTGATACCCCAAATTTAGAAACTAGATGGATCGTTTCTGGTAATTCCAAACTTTCACCCAACAATCCTGTATCGATTTATTATGAAAATAATCAAGGCTTAAGATTTGAAAGAGTCATAAGTCTTGACGAAAAATATTTATTCAAAATAAAGCAAAAAATTATAAATAAATCAGATAAAAAATATAAATTTTACCCTTATGCTTATTTGCATAGAAATAATGTTCCAGAGGATTTAACAGATTTTTATATTTTACATGAAGGTTTTGTAACAGTTTCTAATGATGAGTTAAAAGAAATTGATTATGATGAAATTGATGAAAAAAGTTACTCAAAAAAATCAAATAAGGGCTTTATTGCAATAGGTGATAAGTATTGGGTTACATCAATTGTTCCACCACAGGATAGAGCTTTTAGAATAGATATCGATTATAAAAATAAATATAGAGCAAGCTATATAGACTCCGAAGGTATAATGTTGGAGCCGAATAGTTCAATTGAAAATAATGTAAAATCAATTATTGGCGCTAAATCTGTGAGAGATATTGATGGATATGCAGAAAGTGAAAACATTGAAAAGTTTGATCTGGTAATAAATTGGGGAATACTTTACTGGCTAGTAAAACCAATGTTTTTTATACTTGAATACTTTTTTATTTTTTCAGGTAATTATGGTTACGCAATAATATTACTGACTATTTTAGTTAGAATAGTCTTTTTTCCATTAAATCAATATGCATTTAAAAGTATGGGTAAAATGAAAGTTTTACAACCAGAGATGACGCGTTTGAAAGAACTTCACAAAAATGACAAACAAGAACTCCAGAAATCTTTAATGAAACTTTACAAATCAGAGGGAATAAATCCTGCATCAGGATGTTTACCTATTCTGGTCCAAATTCCAATTTTCTTTAGCTTATATAAACTTTTATTGTTAGATATTTCTATGCGTCACGCACCATTTGTATGGATATGGGAAGATCTATCTGCCAAAGATCCAGTAACAATATTTAATTTATTCGGCTTATTGCCTTATGATGTTCCATCCTTTCTAGAAATTGGTTTGCTACCACTTTTAATGGGTATCACTATGTTTTTACAACAAAGGTTAAATCCTTCCCCAATGACAGACCCTATACAAAAAAAAATATTTACTTTTTTTCCTTTTTTTATCACTATAATATTAGCTCCATTTGCTGCTGGTTTAATACTCTATTGGACTATGACAAATATTTTAACAATAATCCAACAATGGATTATTCTTAGAAAAACAACAGTCAAGACTAAATAAATGAAACTTGCTGAAGAAGAATTAAAAAAAATTCTTCCAGAAAATGGACCAACATTAGACGAAGTCCAAAAATATATTGAAAAATATAAAAACGATTTAATAGTTATTAAATATGGGGGAAATGTATTTATAGATAGAAATATATTCAATAATTTTATATCTGATTTAAGTATATTAAAAAAATTAGGCCTATCAATTATAGTAGTGCATGGAGGAGGTCCAAGAATTAAAAGAGAGTTGGATAAATCAAATATTCAATCTAAATTTATAAGAGGATTGAGAGTGACAGATGAAAAAATTATAAATATAGTTGAAAGTGTTTTAATTGATTTCAATATTGATATTGTTGATTCTCTAAAAAAAACATACACAGAAGGCATTTCAATTCATACCAAAAAAAATAATGTTATTAACGTGATACCCGAATCTAAAGAACTTGGCTTTGTGGGCAAACCAAATAAAATTAAAATCAATGTTATTAAAGAAATACTTGAAAAAAATATGATTCCAATAATCTCACCACTTGGTTTAGGAGAAAATAATCAAGCGTATAATATTAATGGAGATACTGCAGCAGGTGCTATAGCAAAATCTTTAAAATCAAGAAGACTAATTTTAATGACAAATATAGAGGGTGTTTTAGATAAAGAAAAAAAATTAATTGAAGAAATAACATCCTCAGAGATAATTAAAATGATCAAAGATGAGACTATTACTGAAGGCATGATACCTAAAATCAATACATGCCTTGATGCTGTTAATAATGGGGTGACTGGAGTAGTTATAGTTGATGGTCGAAAGCAACATTCAATTTTATTCGAGATATTTTCAGATAAAGGTGCAGGAACTTTAATTAGAAAATGATAGAATTAAAATATAAAAAAAATCTTTTGTTAGATCTTGATGGAACAGTGTATCAAGATTTAGAGTCAGTTTTTGGACAGGTTTCTAAACTTATGACTAAATATATTTCAGAAAAGTTAAAAGTTAATTTAGTAAAGGCTAAAGAATTACAAACAAATTATTTTTATAAATATAATACGAGTTTGAATGGTTTAATGATACATCATGATATTCCTCCATTAGAATTTTTAAATTATGTTCATAATATTGATCTATCTTTTATGAAAAAAGATTCAGTCTTAAGAGAACAACTTAAAAACCTAGATATGAGAAAGTTAATTTTTACAAATGGTAGTGCTGATCATGCTAAAAATGTATTAAGTCACTTAGGCATTGAAGACTTATTTGAAGGAATATTTGATATTACTGATGCAAAATACCAGCCTAAACCTGAACCAAAAGCATTTGACTTAATGGTTAAAAAATTTGGAATAAACCCAAAAGATACAATTTATGTTGAGGATATTGCAAAAAATTTATCTATTGGAAAAGAAAGAGGATGCTCAACTGTTTGGTTAAAAAATAATGAGCAATGGGGTAAAATTGATTCTGATAAGGACTACATTGACTATAAAATTGAAAATCTATCTTTATTTTTAAAAGAAATAAGGTTATTAAAAAGTAATTAATTATGTCTATTGAAAAAATTATAAATGAAGCTTGGGAAAACAAAGATGAGATAAACCAGCATTCTAGTAAAACTATAAAAGATGCAATTAATCAAGTAATTGAAGACTTAGACAGTGGTAAATCTAGAGTAGCAGAAAAAATTAAAGGTGAGTGGGTTACTCATCAATATCTAAAAAAAGCTATTATGTTAAGTTTCAGAATTTATCCTATGGAAAATTTAAATGGACCTTACTCTAGTTGGTTTGATAAAGCACATTTACTTAAAGGGAAAACAGCTGGGTGGACTAAAGAACAACATGAGGCTGCAGGTTTTAGAATGGTGCCAAATAGTCCTGTGAGAAAAGGTTCTTTTGTTGGTAAGAATGCAGTTTTGATGCCATGCTACGTTAATATTGGTGCATACATTGACTCTGGAACTATGATTGATACTTTTGCTAGGGCAGGAAGTTGTTGTCAAATTGGAAAAAATTGTCATATCTCTGCAGGTAGTGGTATTGGTGGCGTTCTTGAACCTGCTCAAGCATTACCCACAATTATAGAAGATAATGTATTTTTAGGTGCCATGTCAGAAGTTGTAGAAGGTGTAATAGTTGGTGAAGGTTCAGTTTTAAGTATGGGAATGTATATAGGACAATCTACTAAAATAGTAAATAGATCTACAGGGGAAATTATATATGGAAAAATTCCACCCTATTCTGTAGTTGTGCCAGGTACACTCCCTGATAAAAAAAATTCAGCTGCTCCATCATTAAGTTGCGCGGTAATAATTAAACAAGTAGATGAAAAAACTAGATCAAAAACATCTATTAATGATCTTTTAAGAGAATAGATTAATGAAAATATATAATGATATAAAATTAGCTCAAGAGCTAATCAGGTTCCCAACAGTAAAAACTGAAGATAGGGGTATTATGAGATTTTTATCTAAAAAACTTGGTGATATTGGCTTTAAATGTAAAATAATAAAATCTAAAGGAACTGGACCAAAACCCGCGTTAAATTTATATGCAAGATTTGGTAGAACAAAACCACACATAAATTTTTTAGGACATACTGATGTAGTAGCAAATCTTAATAATTGGAAAATTCCACCATTTAAAGCGATTATTAAAAAGGGATATTTAAATGGTAGGGGTTCTCAAGATATGAAAGGTGGTATTGCTTGTTGGATAAGTGCAATGAGTGATTTTATAAAAAATAATAGATTTAAAGGTTCTATCTCGATTATTATTACTGCTGACGAAGAAACGACTGGCTATGGTTGTCCAGCAGTTATGAAATATCTAAAAAAAAAAGGTGAAAAAATAGATTTTACTGTTGTGGGAGAGCCATCATCAAATAATTCCATTGGGGATGAAATAAGAATTGGAAGGAGAGGATCTATGAATGGAATTATAAATGTATATGGAAAAAGTGGTCACTCTGCATTTTATGGTTCTTACATAAATCCATGTACAGTTTTGGCTAAAATTATATCAAAATTGAAGAGTTCATCTTTAGATAATGGTACAAAATTCATGCCAAAATCTAATTTAGAATTTACAAAAATAAATGTTGATAATTTATCTGAAAATGTAGTTCCTCATACAGCTAGTGCAAAATTTAATGTTAGATTCAACTCAAAACATAATTCATCTTCTTTGAAAAAAAAATTAAATAAAATGATTCATGCTGTTGCAAAAAAAGGAAAATGTAGAGCTAAAATCGATTATAGAGTAAGTGGTGAAGCTTTTTATACTAAGCCAAATAAGGAAATCTATATGGTTAAAAAAATTGTCAAAAAAGTAACAGGCAAAAATGCAAAACTAAATTGTAGGGGAGGAACAAGTGATAGTAGATTTTTAGGTTCAATTCCAAGACTAGAGTTAGGATTAAGAAATAGTACTATTCACATGGTAAATGAGAGGTCATCAATTTCAGATATGAAAAAATTGACTAAAATATATTATAATATTTTAGAAAATTATTTTTAAATGAAAACTGCAATAATTACTGCAAAATCATCACTAAATCATAATACTGGAAGTGGACATCCTGAAAGTATTTCTAGAGTCACTTCAATTATTAATAAATTAAAAAAAAATAAGAAATTAATATGGAAAAGTCCAACTAGTTTTGAAAAAGATATAATTAAAAAAGCGCATTCCTCAAGTTACATAGATAATATTGAAAATGCTTTTCCACAAAAAGGCCTAGTATTTTTAGATGGTGATACAGTTGTTTCACCAGGCAGTAAAGATGCAACATTTGATGCAGTTGGGTCAATAATAACTGCAATTGATGGAGTTGAAAATAATGAATTTAATGCTGCACACTGTGTGACTAGACCACCTGGACATCATGCAGAAAAAAGCAAAGCTATGGGTTTCTGTGTGATAAATAATATAGGTGTTGCTGCAAACTATTTAATTTCAAAATATAAATATAAAAGAGTTGCAGTATTAGATTGGGATTGTCATTTTGGAAATGGAACTTATGATATTCTCAGGTCAAATGAAAAAGTTTTCTTCTCAAGCTTACATCAATACCCTTATTATCCAGGTGGAGGAACAGAACATGAAAAAGGTGATCATAATAATGCTTTAAATATACCATTGCCTGCAGGAACAAATTCCAAAGAATATTTTGATGCATATGAACATATGCTAAAAAGATTAAAAGAATTTAGACCTGAGTTTATATTGATGTCAGCAGGTTTTGATGCACATGAAGATGATCCTTTATGCCAATTAAATTTAAAATCCAGGGACTATTATGAAATAACTAGAAGAGTGTTGGAAATTACAAAGCAGTTTTGTAATGGAAAAGTTGTTTCAATCCTGGAGGGTGGATATGATCTTAATGCTTTAGCAGATAGTGCTAACGAACATGTTAACGCACTTATAGAATTTGGTTGATTAAAAAAAATTTTTTTATAAGTAGTTAATATGCCTTTATATAAAATCAAAAAAACAAATATTGATAAAAAAGGGCTCGGACTTTATGCTGCACAGAATATTAAAAAAGGAACAAAAATCATAAATTATATTGGAAAAATTATTACTAAAAAACAAACTGAGCAATCACAGAAGTATGATAATGCAAAACCCATATATCTATTTAATTTAAATAATAGATATGATTTAGATGGAGATTATTCTTTTAATACAGCGAGATTAATAAATCATTCTTGTTCAAATAATTGTGAATATGATGGTAAAGGTCTAAAATTGTGGGTAACTGCAATTAGAGATATTAAAAAAGGTGAAGAATTGACTTGTGATTATGGTTTTAGTTATGATGAAGACTATAAGCAATTTCCATGTAATTGTGGATCAAAAAATTGCTGTGGATATATTGTAAGAGCAGAGTCAAGATGGAGAATAAATAAAAAATTTAGTTTGGGATATCAAAAGAATATTCGGATCAATAAATAACTTTTTCTAAATATAACCCATGAGGAGGTGCAGGTGGTGCACAAAAAGATCTTTTTCTTGAATTCATAACTATCTTAAATTTTTCCAAACTCCATTTTTTTTCACCTAAATACTTTAAACAACCAACCATTGATCTAACCTGTTGTTTCAAAAAGGATTTGGATTTGAATTGAATTTCAATTTTTTCTCCTTTGACTTGTATTTTAACAGATTTAAGAGTTTTTATCGAACTTTTAGCTCCACAATTAGAAGCTCTAAAAGTTGCAAAATCTTTAGTGCCTAAAAGCATTTTGCCACCAATCCTCATTAATTTAATATCTAATTTTTTTTTTATGTGCCATCCTCTCAAATTGTTTAAAGATAACCCACTTGACCTATTAAAAATAACATACCTATAAATTCTCTCTTTTGCGGAAAATCTTGCATGAAATTTATTATTTTTTTTATTTATTTTTAATATAGATATGTCTTTATTTTTTAAAAAAAAATTAATTGTTTCTAAAAATTTGTTCAAATCGGAGATTTTTTTGTCTAAATCAAAATGAGCAGATTGTTCAATTGCATGAACTCCTGTATCTGTTCTTCCAGATCCAAATAATTGAATTTTCTTATTAAAAATTTTTTTTAAAACTATTTGTATGGTTTTTTGAACTGTTTTACCTTTTTTTTGAATTTGCCAACCTAAATACTTTGTACCTACGTACTCTATCCTTAACTGGTATCTATGCATTATTAAGATTGCAATCTTTCTTAATAGATGATCCAAGTATAAATTCTCGGATATTTTGTATATTTTTACCTTGCCTCTGTATTTTAATTACCTTTATAGATTTATTATTTCCACAAGCGATTTCTAAATTATTATCAAGAACTTTTCCAGCCTGATCAGACTTAAAACCTAATTCTGCTTCTAAAATCTTATATCGTTCACCATTAAACATAAACCATGCACCTGGGAAGGGATTTAAGCCATTTATTTTGCCTAAAATATTTTCAGCATTTTCACTCCAATTTATCTCACCTTCAGACTTAATTATCTTATTAGCGTAGGAAGCCTCATTGTGCTTTTGCTCTTCATATGAAACTTTTTCTTCAAAAATATCATCTATAATATCTAGTATTTTTTCTGAAGCTAAAGAAGACAATTTATCAGATAAAGTCTCATAGTTATCTTTTTTATCAATTTTAATTTTAAATTTTTTGCATACTGGGCCCTCATCTAATTTTTTAACTAATTTCATAAAGCTTAAACCAGTTTCTTCATCTAAATTTATTATTGATCTTTGAATTGGAGCAGCACCTCTCCATTTTGGAAGTAAGGATCCATGTATATTTATAAATCCATATTTAGTAAGATTTAGATATTCCTCAGGAATTATTTGGCCATATGCAACTACTATTGCTAAATCAGCATTTAAACTTTGAAAATAATTAAATTCCTCTTTATTGTTCTTTAATTTTTCAGGGGTTCTAACCTCTAGATTTAAAATTTCAGACATATTTTGAACTGGTGAATTTTTTAATTTTTGACCTCTTTGAGATCTATTTGGTGGTTGAGTATAAACAACTGAAACTGGATATCCATTTTGATATAAAGATTTTAATATAGGCACTGCAAATAATGGTGTACCCATAAAAATAATTTTTTTTTTCATGATTTAAAAAGTAATTCTATCAGATTTATTTTTATCTTTAGAAAGCTTTTTTATAATCATTGATTTTTTAAGTTTTGAAAGATAATCAATAAATAATATGCCTTGTAAATGATCCATTTCATGTTGTATACAGGTTGCTAGCAAGCCCTCAGCTTTTATTATTTTTTTTTCACCGTCGTAGTCCAGGTATTCAACCTCACAGGTTTTTGGCCTTTCAATTTCAGCAAATTGATTAGGCACAGAAAGACATCCTTCTTCATATTTAGAAAAATTTTGATTTTTATTTTTGATTACAGGATTTACAAAATACATAGGTTTTTTTTCTTCTTCTTTTTTTGACAAATCCATGACAATAATTCTTTTTGGTACACCAATTTGAATTGCAGCTAAACCTATTCCATTAGCATGATACATTGTATCGAGCATGTCATCCATGAGTTGTCTTTCGGCTTGTCCAACTTTTTCTACAGACTTAGAAACTTGTCTTAAGATTTTATTTGGCTCAGTTAATATTGTTTTAATAGACATTATTTAATTTTAATATAATTTTTAAACTTTTAAAGGAAGAACTTTTAATAATATATCATTTCTTATTTGATCAATATCTAGGGTATTTAAAATAGTGCTTATAAAATACAGAGTGTCTGGATCTAAAAGTTCAATATTATCCTGCCCTATTATTTCAACAAGTCTTAATAAAACTAGTCCAATTTCATCATTACTAATAAGTAACTGAATGTCAGTTGGAATATTGGATTTTCCAAATTCAAATAAATTTTGATATTTTTTTGGAATTTCAAGGCCATCAGAAATTAAGGCTTCCATTAAGACTAAATCTTTAGTTGTAACAATATATTTTTTATTTTTTCTTACAGATTTCAATATGTTAATTAAATCTTTATCAATATCTTTAATAGATTTTTTTCCATTCAAGTAATTTAATAATTTTGACTGATGTATAATTTTATTATTAATTTTAATATTTTTTTTAATTAATTCCTCTTTCTGCATATTTTTTGAGTAAAAAGTAGAATAGTCTGAAGGAACATCTAAAATATCTATTTTTTCTAAGAATTTCTTTAATTCTAAATTAAATGCATTTTCTAAATTATCATTATTGAACGAATTTTTAAGTAATTGTGAATATTCTAAAATTTTTTCAGGGTCATTTGATAAAAGTAATTTTTGGTATATTAAAGCTCTTCCTTCAGATAAGGGTAAATCTTTATAAAAATCTTTTGCATTTAAAAGTTGGTTAATATTGAATTGAAATCTTTTATATAATTTAAATAATTCATCCTCGTTGTAAATACCTTCATGAGTTGCTTGTTCAATTAAAGAAATTTGTTCGTAATCTTCAATGTTAATTAGCTCGGTGTTTTGCAATAAATTTGCATTAGATAAATATTTCCATATAAACTGGGGTGTTTCTTTTTGAGGTTGAAAATTAAAATCTGTGTCTACTTTATATGATAAATGAAAGTCTAGAATAGTATTTTCAGAGATTTCCTTTTTAACGTCCGACTTATAATTCATAAGAAAAAAAAACTTATCTTCAAAAATTTTATCATTAAATCCTCTTTCGATTAATAAGTCATAAATTAGTTGGGCCTGCTCTCTCTCATTATCAATTAAAAGACAATAAATTTTAAACTTACTCAGATAATCATCATTAAGAATATCAATATTATTTAGTAATTCACAAGATTTTTTAATTTCATTACCAATTAAGTAATCATCAACATAATGTTTTATGAGTTTCAAATTATAAATATTACTCTTATTTTTTTCCAAATAATCCTTAATTAATTTTTTGTTATTTTTTTTTATTAAATAGTCAATTTTAAAATTTACAAATTCATCTTCAGTTATATTTTTATTTGGAATTTGGGAATTAGTTAAAAGTGTAATTTCTAATATTTTTTGGGCATCCTCAGATAATTCAAGTAAATTTATTTTATTTATAATATTTTTAATTTCATTTCCATCAGATTTAGTCCACATTTCCAATTTTAGGCCATTATCAGAAGGATCGTATAAACCAACTATTAAATCTTTTTCATCTAAGGATGTATTGCTTATAATTTGTGTATCTTGGTTTGAGGAATTATTAATTATTATAGAAGTTTGATTTTTAGTATCATCTTCAATTTCATTGTTCGCTTCAATTGTATTATCTTTTTTTTCAATTTTCCAAATATCAATTGGTTCATCCTCAGCAACAACACTTGATAAAAATACAATTAAAATTATTAAAGATTTATAAAAAATATCTCTACTTAACAGTCTTAAAGTTTTCATTAGAAATTACTTTTTCTATTTTTTTGATAGGCGAAGGAAAATCAATTCTATCAAGCAAAATAATCCCAACAAATAGTACTAATAATATTAGAAAAACTTTAATTAATAATTTTATAATCCCACCTAAATTTCCAAATCTTGTTTTTTTTTGAAATTGCATATACTGTTAAATAATTTCAAATTAAGACATATTTGTGTTTTTTCAATAAAGAATTATGCAATTAAATAAAAGTATTGTTTTGGTAGGTATGATGGGATCTGGAAAATCTACTATTGGCTACCTTTTATCCAAAAAATTAGCTTTAAAGTTTATCGATATTGACCGAGAAATAGAAAAAGAAACTAATGAAAAAATAGTAAATATTTTTAAGTTTCAAGGCGAAGAGAACTTTAGAAAGATTGAAGAAAAAATTACTTTAAAAATTTTAAAATCTCAAAATAGCGTTATAGCATTAGGTGGTGGTGGATTTATAAATGCAAATATTAGAAAAGAAGCGTTGTCAAAATGCATTACTATTTGGCTTAGTTGGAATAATTCAACAATCTTGAAAAGAATAACAAAAAGTAAGAAAAGACCTATTGCTTATGATGCTAGCAACTTTGAAATAACGCGAATGATCACTGATAGATCAAAAATATACTCATTATCAAAATTTAAGATAAATTGTGAAAAAATAACTAAAAGTATGATAGTAAAAAAAATATCTAAAATTTATGAAAGATTATAAATTAGTAATAAATACAAGAAATAAAAAATACCCAATTTATATTGGGTATAATATTTTAAAGACATCTAATAAAATTTTTAGAAATAATAAGATAAATATTAAAAAATGTTTAATTGTTGTTGACAAAAACGTTCCTAGAAAAAATTTGTTAGTTTTAAAAAAAAATATTAATTCAAGTAAAGTTTTTATTCATTATTTTAACTCAAATGAAAAAAATAAAAATTTTAATAATGTTAATTCTATTCTTAATGTTTTATTTAAATATAATTTTAATAGAGAAGATTATATATTTGCTTTGGGTGGTGGTATTACAGGAGATCTTGTTGGTTTTGTTGCAAGTATATTCAAAAGAGGGATTAAATTTATAAACTTACCAACAACCTTATTATCTCAAGTTGACTCCTCTATCGGTGGTAAAACTGGAGTTAATAATATTTTTGGAAAAAATCTTATTGGATCATTTTATCAACCAGAACTAGTAATTTCGGATGTAAAAATTTTAAGCTCTTTAAATCAAAGAGAAATTATTTGCGGTTATGGTGAACTTCTTAAACATTCAATAATCTCAAAAAAAGGAAGCTTTGGTTATTTAAATAAAAATAAATTTAAAATTTTAGGTTTAAAGTCTCCTTTTGTCGAAAAAGCTATTTATGAAAGTTGTAAAATAAAAAAAAAAATTGTTGAAAAAGACGAAAATGAAAAGAATTTGAGGAAAATTTTAAATCTTGGCCATACCTTTGGGCATGCATACGAAGCATCTAATAAATATAATAAGAATTTAAATCATGGAGAAGCAGTAATTTTGGGTATTATTTCATCTGCAAAATTTAGTTTATTAAATAGAATATTGTCACAAAGTATTTATGATAAAATTATTGATCACGTAAAAGAACTTAACTTATCTTTCAATTTAAATAAGTTTTTTAAACGAAAAGATATTAAATTAATTTTAAGATATATGAAATCAGATAAAAAAAATAATAATAATCAAATCAATTTAATATTGATAAAAAATTTTGGAAAAATTCTTTTAAATAAAAGATTTAGTGAGAAGCAAATCATAAATTTCTTAAAATTAGAATTAGATAATTGAAATTTGAATTGAATGGATATACTTCTTTAATTCAACATCCAAAATTTTGTATATTAATTTAGTAGATTGAATTTTATTTAATTCTTTAAGTTTTTCAGACCTTAAAATTAACTTTATATGGAATTTGTTTTTGTCAAATTGAGCATGAGATTTGTGCAGAAAAGTTTTATCTTCGATAATAATTTCTTCACACTTTAATTTTTCATAAATTTTTTTTTTTACAATTTCTATGAGTTGATTTATATCCATAATATAAATAATATTATATATCATGAAAAATATTTGTGACTGGAATAATTGCTCAAATGAAGGTGCTTATAAAGCACCTGTAGAGAGAGATAATAGTAGAAAATATAGGATGCTATGCTTAACTCATATCAAAGAATTTAATAAAAACTGGAATTATTTTGAGGGTATGAATGATGATCAAATTTGTGAGTTTATAAAATCAGATATGACATGGCATAAACAAACGCAAAGTTTTAGCTCATCAGATAATTTTTTTAAAATATTATGGAATAATGCATTGAACGATGAGGTTCAAAAAATGAATTTAAAGAACCAAAATGGTAATATGCGTCAATTTAAATTTGATAACAATGATATAAAAGCTTTTGGTATTCTTGGTTTATCTATTGGAATTGGATGGACAAAAGTTCAGCAGAAATTTAAAAAACTTGTTAAAAAATTTCACCCTGATATGAATTCAGGTAATAAAAGATTTGAAGATAAGCTTAAAATTATAACTCTAGCTTATACTCAATTAAAAAATACGTACAGGATTAAAATTGACAGCTAATTTAGATATAAAACCAGATATTAAATTATCAGTAAAACAAACTTTTGGAATAGATAGCGATATGGAAGTGGACGCATTTTCAAAAAAAAACGAATTTGTTCCTGAGATTGACAAAGATTACAAATTTGACAGAGATACAACTCTCGCAATTTTAAGTGGTTTTTTATATAATAAAAAAGTTATAGTTCATGGTTATCATGGTACCGGTAAAAGCACTCATATAACTCAAGTTGCAGCAAGATTAAACTGGCCATGTGTTAGAATTAATCTTGATTCTCATGTGAGTAGGATTGATTTAATAGGAAAAGATGCAATTGTTATAAAAGATGGAAAACAAATAACAGAATTTAAAGAAGGTATATTGCCTTGGTCATTTCAAAATCCCATTGCTCTTGTTTTTGATGAATATGATGCTGGTAGAAGTGATGTAATGTTTGTTTTACAAAGAATTCTTGAGAGTGATGGTTTTTTTACTCTATTAGACAAAAATAAGGTTGTTAAGCAAAATAAATTTTTTAGACTTTTTGCAACGGCAAATACTATTGGTTTAGGAGACACGACAGGATTATATTCTGGTACAAACCAAATTAATCAAGCCCAAATGGATAGATGGGAAATAGTTACCTCTTTGAATTATTTAAGTTTAGAAAAAGAAATGGAAATCATTTTAGCAAAGAATAAAAACTTAAATAATACTAAGGGTAAAGAAAAAATAGCTAATATGATTAAAGTTGCAGCATTAACCAGAAAAGGTTTTATAGCAGGCGATATCTCGACGGTAATGAGTCCAAGAACTGTGTTAAATTGGGCATCTAACAGTGAAATATTTTTAGATACAGGGTATGCATTTAGAGTAACCTTTTTAAACAAGTGCGATGAAACTGAAAAAAGTATTATATCCGAATATTATCAACGGTGCTTTGGTGAAGATTTACCAGAGTCAATGGTTAATATTCAGATTTAAATGAAAAAAGACCATAATATCAAAGAAAAATTTAAACAAGCTTTAATATCAACAATTAAGGTAATATCTGACGATTTTATAACTGACCCAAAAATTAAAAAAAATTCAAAATCAAATAATTTTGATTTTATAGAAATTGATAATTTAGAAAATAAACAAAATTATATAAAATTTCGAGCTGAAGCAGACTCCGAAGCTCTTAAACTAAAATTTTCAAATAAAGATATCTATAATCAAAATATTCCAAAAAATACAGTTTGTAAAAAGCTATACGATATTTCAGAAAAAATGAGATATGAAATTCTTGGTTCAAAAATGTTAAGTGGAGTTTCTAAAAACTTAAAAAATAATTATAATTACTTATTATCTTTAAAAAGAAAAGATCAAATAAAATCTAAAGATGATGTTCCAGTATCTGAAGCTTTTGAGCTTTATATGCTAAAAAATTTTTTTGATGTTAAGCTTAATACTTTGTCTCAAAATATTTTAAAATTTTGGGAGAAAGATTTTGACGCCTCACTAGGCAAACACGTTAATTTTCTAAAAAAAAATGTTGAAAATCAAAGTATTTATAATTCAAAAATATCAGAAATACTTGAGAGTATGGAGATATTAGCCTCAGAAAAAGATGAAGAAGATGATCATAACGAGGAAAATAAAAACGAGCAAGAAGATACTTCAAATAAGGAAGCAAGCGATCAGTCAGGTGGGGATCAAGAGAATGATGATTTTAAAGAAGATCAAAGCGGTGTTGACACTGAATATGATGTAAGTCAACATGATATTAATGATCAATTAGTAGATACAGACTCAGAAAAAGCTAGTTCTGAAAACATATCACATAAAGCAAATGTTGAAGTTGGAGATAAAGAATATAAAATATTTACAAATAAGTTTGACGAAATAGCTAAAGCAGAAAATTTAGACACAAAAGAAGAAATAAATAAATTAAGAAAAAATTTAGATCATCAATTAATTAATTTTCAGGATTTAATTACTAAATTAGCCAACAAACTTCAAAGACAACTATTAGCTAAACAAAATAGAGCATGGGATTTTGATTTAGAAGAAGGTTTGCTTGATAGTTCTAAATTACCAAGAATAGTTTTGGACCCTTTTAATTCATTATCATTTAAAAAAGAAAAAGATTTAGATTTTAAAGATACAGTTGTAACACTTTTAATAGATAATTCTGGAAGTATGAGGGGAAGACCGATAACTATTGCAGCAATATGTGCAGATATATTGTCCAGAACTTTAGAGAGATGTTCTGTTAAAGTTGAAATACTTGGCTTCACTACTAAAAATTGGAAAGGTGGAAAAAGTAGAGAGGAATGGAATAAGAACAATAAACCTAAAAATCCAGGCAGACTAAATGATTTGCGTCATATAATTTACAAATCAGCAGATACTCAATGGAGACAGTCTAAGAAAAATTTAGGATTAATGTTGAAAGAAGGACTTTTAAAAGAAAATATCGATGGTGAAGCTATTTCTTGGGCTTTCAGTAGATTAAAAAAAAGGAAGGAAGAAAGAAAAATTTTAATGGTTATTTCTGATGGCGCTCCAGTTGATGACTCAACTTTATCAGTCAACTCGGGAGATTTTTTAGAAAAGAATTTAAAAAAAACCGTAAAATTTATTGAGAACAAAAGTGATATAGAAATATTAGCAATTGGTATAGGTCACGATGTTTCAAGATACTATGAAAAAGCAATTAAAATTACAGACGTCCAAGAACTTGGTGATGTAATGATTGGAGAACTTAGTGGTCTTTTTGATAATAAAAAAAATCTCAATTAAATTAATTTTAAATCTTTATTTTTCCAAAAAATTTTTACTTCTGCCCCTCCTCTTGTTTTAGAGTTTCTACAAATCAATTGAGCATTATTTTTTTCTAATAATGTTTTTCCAATAAATATTCCTAGTCCTAATCCCCTTTTATTTTTATCAATAGACTCTGATACTTTTAAATAAGGTTCTCCAATTTTATTTATAATATCTTTTGGATATCCTTTTCCATCATCCTCTATAATTATTTCTGAAAACTGAGAGTCACTTTTAATTGTTATAAATATTTTATTTTTTGCAAATTTATTTGCATTTCCAATGAAATTTCTAAAACCATAAACAAGCTCTATAGATTTCCTTATTGGAAATGAATTTGAATTTTGTTCAATATTAATAATAAATTTTTTATTTGATATTTCTTCAAAAGATTTGATTATTTCATTAACATACTCAAATAATGATAAATCTTTGTCGATGAATTCATCTTCATAAATTGGGTTTAATGTAAGCTTCCTGAGAATTTGATTACACCTCTCAACTTGACTAACAAGTAAATCTAAATCTTTGTTAAATTTGTTATCATTTTTAAACTCATCAAATAATTCTTGAGATATAATTTTAATAGTTGATAACGGTGTTCCCAATGAATGTGCAGCAGCAGCTGCTTGTCCACCTAATGAAACTAATTCATGTTCTTTAGCGATAACCTCCTGAATTTTGTCTAAAGCTTCTTTTCTTAATCTTGATTCTTTACCAAACGTAATTGCAAAATAATTAAGGAATATAAGAGCTACAATTAATGATAGAGGTATTGAGAAATAATAATATTCGTCAATATTTAACTTTTCATTCATGGGGTATGGAAGTTCATAAGAAAAAAATGTCAAAAAAATAATTATTATAAGAGTGATGGTTATTAAAGTTAAATTTGTTTTAATATTCAAGTTTGATGAAGAAAAAATACTAGGAATGATTAAAAAAATTGAGAATGGATTTAAAACTCCACCAGTTAAATAAAGTAAAATACTTAATTGAAGTATATCTATTAATAAATAATTAAATGAAGATCTATTTGATATTTGAAGATTATTGTCAAAATAATATAAGTATAAATTGCTTAATACTCCTAAAATAATTATTATGTTTGCATAAATATAAGGAAAATCAAATCCTAACAAAAACTTTACAGAATTGATTGTAACTAATTGACCAATTATTGCTATCCATCTTAAATTTATGTAAGTAGATCTATCTAAATAATAGGACTTTGAAGCTTGAAGAAAGTCCATTTTAAATATCTAAGTTTGAAACATTTATTGCATTATCTACAATAAAATCCTTTCTAAGAGAAACGTCATTTCCCATTAGTGTATGAATTAAATCACTATCTTTTTTAATATCTTTTGAATATTCAACCTTTAATAAATTTCTAGTCTCAGGATTTAAAGTTGTATTCCACAACTCATCTGGATTCATTTCTCCTAATCCTTTAAATCTTTGTATACTTATTTTTGATTTTTCTTCTTGTAATTTTTTTTCATATTCCTTTGAACCTTTTTTAATTTTTGTAATTTCTTTTGAGTTTTTTAAAATATAATTTTCTAATTCTTGATCATCTTTTATATAAATACTTTTTGATCCCTTATTTATTTTATATAAAGGAGGCTGTGCTAAAAAGATATGTCCTTGCTCTATTAGTTTATTAAATGGTTTATTATTAAAAAAAGTTAATAGAAGAGCTCTTATATGAGAGCCATCAACATCGGCATCTGTCATTATTATTATTTTACCATATCTTAAATCTTTTAACTCAATTTCCTCATCCTTTGGATCTAATCCAAGTGCATTTATTAATGTTACTATTTCATTTGAAGATATTAGTTTTGCTAGTGTTTTTGTTTTAAGGTCATTTCCATTTCCATTTTTTTTATTTCCATTATTGCTAGTATAAGTATTTAAAATTTTACCCCTTAACGGAAGGACAGCTTGATACTCTCTATTACGACCTTGCTTTGCAGAACCTCCAGCTGAATCTCCTTCTACTATAAATAACTCAGTCCCATCCTGCTTTGAGTTTTGACAGTCTGCCAACTTGCCAGGCAATCCTGTTAATTCTAGAGCTCCTTTTCTTCTTACATTTTCTCTTGCTTTTCTTGCAACATCTCGCGCTAATGCAGCTTGAACAATTTTTGCAAGTATTATCTTAGCAACTGAAGGGTTTTGATCAAACCAAACAGATAATTTTTCATTAATTATTGTTTCAACTACATTTCTAACTTCAGATGATACTAATTTATCCTTTGTCTGAGATGAAAATTTTGGATCAGGTATTTTTACTGACAATACACAAGTTAAACCTTCCTTAATATCATCACCAGAGATAGATAATTTATTTTTTTTTAATAAATTTTGTTCATTTGCATATTTATTTATTACACGAGTTAAAGCACTTCTGAACCCTAATAAATGTGTTCCGCCATCTTTTTGGAAAATATTATTAGTATATGGATACACATCCTCAGAATAATTTGCGCTCCATTTTAAAGAACATTCTATTTCAAGCTTGTCTTTATTTCCTTCAATAAAAATAGGTTTTTTAAATAAGTCTTTATCATTTTTATTTTTAAGTTGATCTTTATTTGAAGATAAATGTTCTACAAATTCTATAATTCCACCCTCAAATTTAAATTCTGATTTTTTAATTTTTTTTTGACAATGATCTATTATTGAAATTTTGATCCCCTTATTCAAAAACGCTAATTCTCTTAATCTTTTTTGAAGAATACTAAAACTAAACTTAGTAGAAGAAAAAATTTCTTTTGAAGGAAGAAATGTTATTTCAGTGCCATTTGATTTTGATTTTCCAATAATCTTTAAAGGTTTAATGGCATCACCATTTTTAAACTCAATAAAATATTTTTTTCCATCCCTATCTATAGTAAGCTTTAAATTTTCTGATAATGCATTCACAACTGAAACTCCTACTCCATGCAATCCTCCAGAAACTTTGTAAGAATCGTGGTCAAATTTTCCACCAGCATGTAATTGAGTCATAATTACTTCTGCTGCAGACTTTTTTTCTGTTTTGTGAATATCTACAGGAATTCCTCTTCCATCATCATGAACTGTTACAGTTCCATTATCATTAATATCAACACTTATATTTTTACAATATCCAGCGAGGGCTTCATCAATTGAATTATCAACAACTTCATATACCATATGGTGCAAACCAGTACCATCATCAGTGTCACCAATATACATTCCTGGTCTTTTTCTGACTGCTTCTAGTCCTTTTAAAACTTTAATTGAGTCTGCTTGATATTCAGTATTTTTTATATTTTTTGTATTTTTCATTTTTTTGGAAAGATTATTTATAACATTTTTTATCAAATTAATAAAATACACCTAAAATATGTGCTCAAATTCACATTGATAGGTAATAATTTTAATCTATTATCAATTTTTTTTTTGTTTATTTCGAAAAAGCATTAAAATTTGATTTTTTTTGATATTTTATTTAAATTTAAATTAATAATTATTCATATGTCTGAAATTCTAAACTTTTTTTATAAAACTAAAAATCAATCTATAAAATATAAAAAATATTTTCATGTATATGAGTCTATTTTTAAAAGATTTAAAAACAAAAATATTACTTTTGTTGAAATTGGGTTATTTCATGGAGGGTCTCTTGAAATTTGGAGAAATTACTTTGGTAAAGAAGCTAGAATAATAGGTATAGATAATAATCCAGATTGTAAAAAGTTTGAAAAAGACGGTTTTGAAATTTTTATTGGAGATCAAAAAAGTGATTTATTTTGGAATGATTTTTTTAAAAAGGTTGGAAATGTTGATATTATTTTAGATGATGGAGGTCATTCAAATGATCAGCAAATTTCAACCACAATAAATACAATTCCAAACATTAATGATGATGAATTATTAGTAATTGAGGATACACATACCTCTTACATGCAGCAATTTGGTAATCCCCACAAATATAGTTTCATAAACTTTTCAAAAAAAATAATTGATGAAATTAATTTCAAATTTTTTAAATCAAAAAATGAAGAATATTTTTTTAATAAATATATTTATTCGACACAATTTTATGAGAGTATTTGTATATTTTATATAAATAAAAAATTTTGCACAAATAACGAAATATTAATAAATCAAGGAAAAGCTACAATTTCAACAAATTTAAAAAAATTGAAAAGTTTCGATAAGATTAAGGAAAATGTTAAAAAAAATAAAATTTTAATTTATTTGTATCAAAAGATTTTTCTTCATTTAAAAAATTTTAATTTAAAAAAATATTTTAATTAAAAAATTGGCGGAGAGAGTGGGATTCGAACCCACGAAAGAGTTTCCCCTTAACACGCTTTCCAAGCGTGCGCCTTAAACCGCTCGGCCATCTCTCCTAAATAAATTAAAGTTCAAAAAACTATAATATAAATATAATTATTTTTTTTCTCTTTCTCTTTGAGATTTACCTGTTCTAAAGAATTTTTTTTCAATTTTTTTAATACTTTGATAAAAATTAAATCTTCTTAAAAAATCTTTAAAACTTTCATTTTTTTTATTCGTTTCGTTTATAAAACCTTCTCTATCTTTAAAATTAGTTCTATTTTTTAATTGTCTACTTATAATTTCTTCTTTAGGTCTTCCATCTGAATAATAATAAGTAGCTAGAGATTTTCTCGATCTATCATTTGGACAAGTTAAAGGATCAGGATGACCGTGATTACTAAAATCTGTTGTACCGAATATTACCATTGAATTAAAATTGGGAAGATATTTTTTCTTACAATATTTCATATCTTTATCCCATAATTGTAAGTGACCACCATAACTTTCCTCCCAATCTTTATTTAAATATATCAAAACATTTAACCTTCTATCTAACTCCAAAGATGGATGTCTATTAAAATCAGTATGAATTTTTAACAGACCGCCCCTTTTAATTTCATGAAGACCTCCTCCATTGAAAGCTTGATCTCCAATTAATTTTTCCTTAATTGAAGTTATACTTTGTAAGAATAAGATAAATTCTTCTGAATTTAAATAATCAAAAATATATTTTATATTTGGAGAAAAGTTTTTATAATCATTATTTGCAAATTTAATTTCATTTTTATTATTATAATTTTCTGATTTTTTTTGACTCAAATCTGGAAATTCACTTAATACTTTATTTAGAAACTCCTCGTTAAAAAAATTTTTTAGTTCTATGTTGGGAAAAGGTTCTTCATTTATATAGCTTTTTTTAATTGCTATATAATCTCCATTTAATTTTTTATAATAGTTATTTACAATTTCACTTTTAAGCATAGTTTTAAAATAGAAAAATTTATTTAACTTTATTACTAATATTTTGATTTTATCAAATAAAATAAAAAGATATATATAAAATATGAAAATATATGATTGCTTTGGATTTAATGATGAAAATCATTTGCTTGAAATAAGATTAAATGAACTCAATGAATACATAGATTATTTTATAATTGTAGAATTTGGAGAAACTCACCAAGGAAATAAAAAAAATCAAAATATAGACATGAATTTAATACAAAAATTTAAAAATAAAATTAGATATTATTTTGTTGATAAGTTTGAAAATATTGCAGAGCCACATGGCAGAGACCAATATCAAAGAAATTATTTAGCTAAAGGATTATTTGATGCTGAAAAAAATGATTTAATTTTACTATCTGATATTGACGAGATTCCAGATTTAAATAAAATTGAAATAAAGAATGTTGAAAATAACATTATTGCTTTTTCCCAAGTACATTCGATGTATAAACTAAATTTGTGTTTAAATGAAAAGTGGATTGGATCAAAAATTTGCAAATTTAAAAATTTAAAATCTCTTCAATGGCTCAGAAGTTTAAGATCTAAAAAATATAGTTTTTTAAGAGTGGATAAATTATTTTCACCTAGATATTCAAGAAATATTAAAATAATTAATAATGGTGGTTGGCACTTTGGGTGGTTAAGAAGTTCTGAAAGTATTATTAATAAGTTAGAGTCTTATGCCCACTCAGAGCATAACAATGAATATTATAAAAATAAAAAATTACTGGAGGAATGTATAAAAAATAAAAAGAATTTTTTTAATAAAAATGAAACTCTAAGAGTGGCTCCTTTAGACGAATTACCAAATTACATTAAAAAAAACTCAGAAAAATTTAAGGATTGGTTGGTTTAATTTTTTAGCTCAGATATAGATACAAAGTTTTTTGACAAGTTTTGATTATTTTTTTTAATTTCATTAAAGAAATTCCAAGCTAGAACTAAAATACAATCAGGATTTTTTTTAATATCTTTTTTGGAAACTATTGGTATTTTTACTCCTGGTATAAATTTTCCATGTTTAAGCTTATTATCCTCAATAATACATTCAATTTCATTTGAAATACCAAAAAAATTCAAAGCTGTTGTGGCTTTAGCAGGAGAACCATAACCTACTATTTTTTGGTGATTGTTTAGCAATTTTTTTAAATTATTTCTGACATTTTTTTTTATTTGTAAAATTTGGTTTTCAAAATTCTTGTAGGTTTTAAATTTTTTAATTCCAAACTTTTCCTCTTCTTTTAATATTTGTTTTACACTACTATGAATTTTTATTTTTTTATTCTTTGATATATAAATTCTCAAAGAGCCACCATGGGTATTTATTTTTTCCACCTTGTAAATTTGAGACGAAGTAGATTTAAAAAAATAATCTAAAGATGTTAAAGACCAGTAGTTATAATGTTCATGATAAATATTATCGAAAGTTAGATCTTTTAACGTATTTACTAGATATTGAACCTCAACAATAATTGTACCATTTGGCTTTATCAATTTAAGCATACAATTTGCCATATTTTTTAAATCATCTGAGTGAGCAAAAACATTTGAAGCCAAGATAAGATCAGCACCCTTTTTTATTTTTTTAAGACTATTCTCATTTAAAAATGAATTGATAGTCTTTATTTTTTTTTTATTAGATATTTTTGCTAAATTTTTTGCAGGTTCTATACCTAAAATTTTTTTAAATTTAAGATCTTTAAAAGGTTGTAATCCAATACCATCATTACTTCCTACATCGATAATATATGATTTTCTTGGATTTAAATTAAACTCTTTTATATATTTATTTGCAGCATTTTTAAAATGTTCTTTAAATGTATTAGAAGTTGAAGAAAGATAAAAATAGTTTGAAAACATCTTTTTTGGATCTACAGCAACAGACAACTGACAATTATGGCATTTGCTACAATAATTTATTTCCAAAGGGTAAAGTTCTGTTTTTTGGTCTTTTTTAGATAACAAATTATTTGCTAAAGGCTGGTAACCTAAGGAAATAACTCTTTTTAATTTTGTATTACCACAACATCTACAATTAAATTTATAACAATTTAGCAATAAGTTTTTTTCTTTTTCGTCTACAAGAACATGTTTTATAGTATGAGTAATTCCATAATTTTCGTGTTCTCTCTCACCTCTAACTAAATTCAAAAATATTGTATCTTTAGAGAAAACCATAGTATGTGCAACATTTGGCTTAATTATTGATTGTTGACCTTCATCTACTACCTGTGTGATCTTTGGAGATCCAGGATTTAACAAATCTTGAAATACTTCTATTATTTGTCCTTTTATAAATAAACATTTTTGTTCTTGCTGTGGGTGAAAGTGATTAGCTCTTATTGTTCCTTTTTTTGAATCAATTAATCCAATCATATTAATAGGTTCGGTGAGCTCATGATTGCTAATTTTTCCTCGGGCATCCACATACTCATTTTGACCATCTACAACATATTCTAGTTCTTTAGTTATATTATGATCTGACCATTTAAAAATCATTTCTTTTATGCTCTCTTCAAGATTGTAAAGAAATTTAAATCCTGTGGTTAAGATTTTTTTGTTTGATAAAGAAAAACCTAAGTTAGGAATTTCATCATTGGTTTCAGTAAGTTGAATTTTTGGATTGAATTTTTTACAAATTTCAGCAACTTCCTTGACCGTCACTGTATCTTTTGTAAAATTAAATAATTCATTATTTATATCTTCTCTTTCCTCCATAAATTTAAAACATCTTGCAACATCTATTAATGGAACTAGACTTTTTAATTGTCTTCCACCTCCAAATAATCTTAACATTCCATTTTGAGAAGCCATTTTTGAAAAAAAATTAACCATAATATCTATTCTCGCTGTATCGGTTGAATATCCGTATACTGATCCCAATCTAATTATTATAAAATTTTTACCTGAATCTTTTAGTTGTTTTTCGTTGTAATCTTTTGATTTTCCATATGCTAAAACTGGGAAAGTTTCTTCATCCTCTAAAATATCTTTCCTTACCTCATTTATACCTTCATATACAACATGGGTAGATGGCATTATAATTTTACAATTATCATTAATTGCATCTAAAATATTTTGTGTCCCTTCTTCAGCTACTTTTTTTATTTTTTGCTCTTTTTTATCGTTAGCCTCACTTTTTACTCTTGGGACATCAGTAATGCCAGCTAGGTGATGAACTATATCTGCATCATGACAGTATTTATTTATTATTTCTTTATCTAAAATATCACCATGAATAAAATCCATATTCCATTTTCTGAGTTGATTAACTCTTTCTGAAATAAATCTATTATCAATTACTATAATTTTATCATTCCAACTATATCCAGAATATATTTTACATAGTTCAGTACCGATATAACCTAAACCACCTGTTATAATTATTTTTTTCATGAGTAATGTGAATTATCATATTTATATTTATTTTCATAGAATATATATATTGTATTAATATGAAAATTTTAGTTGTTTCACCCTATAGAGGGATTGGAGATTTAATATTTCATTTACCATTGCTAAGATTTCTTAAAAAAAAATATAAAACTAAAATTAATTTAATTACAGTTCATAACTCAAAAGCAAAATTTATTTTAAAAGGTGAAAATTTAGTATCAAAAATCATATATGGAGATTTTAATAGACAAAATATTCTACAAAAGGTAGTAGCCCTTAAAAATGAAATAAATAAATTTAATTCTGATCTAACTGTTTTATCTGCATCGAGTAAAAGATTAAAAGCATCATTGATACTATCAAATGCTAAAAAAAAAATAAGTTTTTCAAAAACCAATGAAAAAGATTTATCTAAATATATATACAATGAAACTAAAAAGAAGTTTAATTTAAAGAAGTTAGAAAAAAATTATACATTAAAATCAAAATCTTTTACAAAAAAAAAAAAAATTTTTTTAAATGTTGATTCTTTTCATAATCAAAATAATTGGGGTGAACAAAATTATTTAAAACTTATAAATAAAATTACCCATAAGAAAAAAAAGTTATTTATTAATTTCTCTCCTAGAAATAAAAAAAAATTTCGATCAATAATTTCAGTGTTAAAAAATAAACCTAATGTTGAATTTACATATAATAAAAATTTTAAATCTGTATTAAAAATAATTAGAGAATGTGATTATATAATCGGAAATGAATCTGGTCCAATATGTTTAGGTGCTGCTTTTAAAAAGAAAGTTTTGAGTATTTACAATCCAAATACGACACCAAAATCAAGTAAAACTATTTATAATAAAGTTAGTTTTATAAATTCAACAAAACTAAATAATTTATTTATTCAAAAAAAGATTTTAAAATTTATCAATTAAATTTATTCAAATATCTTTGTTTATTTTTAAAACACCAATAAAAGCTTCTTGAGGAATTTCAACTCTTCCAAATTGTTTAGATTTTGCTTTTCCTTTTTTTTGTTTATCCAAAAGTTTTCTTTTTCTATCTCTTGCACCACCACCATGAATTTTTGTTAAAACATCTTTTTTAAATCCTTTTATTGTTTCCCTGGCAATTATTTTTCCACCTATTGCTGCTTGAACAGGAATCATAAAATTATGCCTTGGAATTAAATCTTTTAATTTTTCACAAACCTCTTTGCCGATTGATTGAGCAAAATCTTTATGAACCATCATCGATAATGCATCCACTGGTTCAGAGTTAACCAGTATTGACAACTTTACTAGATCGCCTTCTTTATGATTTAACATCTCATAATCAAAACTTGCATAACCACTTGTCATAGATTTTAATCTATCATTGAAGTCAAAAACAACTTCATTAAGTGGAAGTTCGTAACTTAAAACTGCTCTATTACCAGAATAAGTAAGATTTGTTTGTATTCCTCTTTTATCTTGGCAAATTTTAATTATTGAACCTAAATATTGATCAGGTGATATAATTGTAGCTTTAATCCATGGTTCCTCAATTAATTTAATAAAAGTAGGGTCAGGTAGGCTTGATGGATTTTGAAGCTCAATTATCTCTCCTTTATTTAGGTGAACTTTATACACAACACCTGGAGTAGTTGTTAATAAATTAATATCAAATTCTCTTTCTAATCTTTCTGTAATAATCTCTAAGTGCAATAAGCCAAGAAAACCACAACGAAAACCTAATCCAAGCGCAGAAGAAGATTCAGCTTCATATGAAAAACTGGCATCGTTTAATTGAAGTTTTGCTAAACCATCTTTTAATTTTTGATATTCAGAACTATCAACTGGAAATAAACCACAAAATACGACTGGTTTACTTGGTTTAAATCCTGGTAGAGCTTGCACCAAAGGTTTATCTGCTTCACAGATTGTATCACCAACTTTTGTATCAGATAAATTTTTTATTCCAGTAATAATAAAACCAATTTCACCTGAATTAAGCTCATTAACATCTTTTGCTTTTGGAGTAAAAACTCCAACTTTTTCAACAATATATTCTTGCTTAGTTGAAATCATTTTTATTTTCATATTTTTGATAATTTTTCCATCAATAACTCTTACTAGAATTACAACACCTAAATATGAATCATACCAGCTATCTACTAATAAACATTTAAGATACTCCTCTTTCTGCCCTTTAGGTGATGGTAATATTTTGACAATAGACTCCAAAATTTCATCAATTCCCTCACCAGTTTTACCAGAACATGAGACAGCATTTGAAGTATCTATACCTATTACATCTTCAATTTGTTTTTTAGTTCTATCAATTTCTGATGCTGGTAGATCAATCTTATTTAAAATTGGAATTATTTCATGATTAATATCTAGTGCTTGATAAACATTTGCAAGTGTTTGGGCTTCAACTCCTTGCGTACTGTCCACTATCAAAATTGATCCTTCACAAGCATAAAGTGATCTGCTTACTTCATAACTAAAATCAACATGTCCAGGTGTATCAATAATATTAAGAATATATTCTTTGCCATTTTTTGCTTTATAATTTAATTTAACAGTTTGGGCTTTAATTGTAATTCCTCTTTCTCTTTCAATATCCATGGAGTCTAAAACTTGAGCTTTCATCTCTCTTTCTGTCAGTCCTCCACAACGATGAATAATTCTATCAGCAATAGTAGATTTACCATGGTCAATATGAGCAATTATTGCGAAATTTCTTATATTATCAATTGGAGATGACATTTAAGATCTTATTTTTGCACCAGATTTCTTTTCTACCTCAGAAATTATTAGATTACTTATATGATCTAAATCTTTTTCATTAAGTGCTTTATCTAATGATTGTAAATTAACATTTATAGCAATTGATTTTTTTCCTGATGGAATATTTTCCCCCTCATAAACATCAAAAACATTAATTGATTTAATTAAATTTCTATCTACTGATGAAATAATATTTACCAATTCCTGAACTTTAAAATGTTTATCAACTATAAATGCAAAATCTCGTTCTGATTTTTGGAAATCAGAAAAATGATAGGATGACTTCCTTTCTCTTAATTTTCTTTTAGTATCCTTTATATAATCTAAATATATTTCAAAACCAACCAAACTATCAGTTTTGATATCTAAATTTTTAATTATATTAGGATGGATCTCCCCAAAAAATGCAACTGGCTTGTCCTCATTCTTGCTCAGGAAAACCTTCCCGGATTTACCTGGGTGGTAATAAGAAGGTGCTTGGTCGATGAAATGAAGTTTTTCTCTACTAAAACCAGTCTCAACCAATGTTTGAACTAAATCTCGTTTTGCGTCATAAACATCTATAATTCTGTCTTTTTCAATCCAATTTGATCTATTAGCCCTTCCAGATTTTAAAGCACCTAAAACAGTTAATTGTTCCCCTGGTTTTTTTCCAAAGAAAATTGGACCTATTTCAAATAGAGATAAATCATTAAACCCTCTATCTATATTTTTTTTTAGATAAAATATTAAATTTGAAAAAATAGAGTTTCTAAGAACATTTAGATCTGAACTAATGGGATTTATAATATCAATTTGATCCTTATTCTCCCTAAAGTGATTATTAATTTTCTCATCAGTGAATGACCAAGTTACTGTTTCAAGATAACCTTTGGATGCAACTGATCTTTGTAAAAAATGAAATAGTTTTTGACTTTTGTTTAATGTGGATTTAGATCTTGTTTTTTCTGGATCAATTGTCTTAATATGATTATATCCTTTTATTCTAACTATTTCTTCAACTATATCTATTGGTTGAGTTATATCAGGTCTCCAAGAAGGTATTTTTAGTTTAAATTTACTATTTTTTACTTTAGTCTCAAATCCAAGATTATTTAGGATATTAATTATTTCTTTTTCTTTAATCTTAAAACCTGAAACTTTTTCGAACAACGAAATTTCAAATTGAATATAATTACTTTTAAAATTTTTTATTTTTTGATTATTAAATTTACTAACTTTTCCTCCACATATTCTAACAATTAGTTCAGCTGCTTTTTCTAAGCCTGCTAAATTTGAATTTGGATCTATGCCTCTTTCAAACCTAAATTTTGCATCTGTTTCTATATTTAGAGCTTTAGATGTCTTCCTTATTGATCTCGGATTAAAGTATGCTGATTCTAATAATATATTTTTTGTATTTTTCTCAGTACCTGATCGAGTACCACCAATAATCCCTCCAAGCCCTAAAACTCCAGATCTGTCAGATATTACACACATGCCATCTTCTAGGATATATTTTTTATTATCTAACCCGTCAAATGTTTCTCCTTTTTTTGAATTTCTGACTATGATCTCTTTATTAATTTTATCAGCATCGTAAGCATGAAGTGGTCTATTAAGATCTATCATCACATAATTTGTAATATCAACAACTGCTGATATTGGTTTTTGTCCTAATGATATAATTTTATCTTTTAACCATTTTGGGCTTTCCACATTCTTTATCCCTCTAATAAGACAACTTCCAAAAGATTCACAGCCCTGATTTTTATCTTTTTTTATAGAAACTTTTATATTTTGGTTACCTGCTAATTTTAATTTTTTTTTACTTAAACTTATTAAATTTCCTGTCCCTGCTGCAGCAAGATCTCGGGCAACTCCCCTGACGCCTAAACAATCAGGTCTATTAGGTGTAATTGATAAATCAATTATTTTAGGACTAGTATTTTTAAAATATTTATTACCAATTTTATTTTGGTATTTTTTTGAAGAAAGCTCAATAATTCCCTCACTTTCTTTGGAGATATTTAATTCAGCCTCAGAACATAACATTCCATAAGAGGTTATTCCTCTTATTTTGCTAATTGATAGTTTCATTTTATTTTTTGGAATAATACTTCCTGGAGAAGCATAAATTGTTAAAAGATTTTTTTTTGCATTTGGGGCTCCACATACAACTTTTATTAAATCTTTCTTACCTATATCAACGTCACAAACTTTTAATCTATCTGCATTAGGATGTTTATCTGCATTTACTATTTTGCCAACAATAAATTGGTCAAGCTCATTAGGTATGTTTTCGAAACTTTCTACTTCAAGTCCTATGGAAGTTAAATTTTCAATTATTTTGTCATCGCTAAGCTTTGTTTCTAAATGATCTTTAAGCCATTGAATAGTAAACTTCATCTACTCAACCCTCTATAGCTTGATGGCACATCTAAAGGATCGAAACCAAAATGATTTAGCCACCTATAATCAGTTTCAAAAAAAGCTCTTAAATCATTAATTCCATACTTTAACATTGCCAAACGATCTATACCAATTCCAAACGCATAACCTTGATATTTTCTGGGATCAACTTTTACATTTCTTAAAACATTTGGGTGCACCATTCCACAACCTAAAATTTCTAACCATTTATCTCCATCACCAATTACAATTTTTCCATCTTTTATTTCATATCCAATATCAACTTCAGCTGATGGTTCAGTGAACGGAAAATGACTGGGCCTAAATCTCATATTTATTTTTTTTACTTCAAAAAACTCTTTTATAAAATAATTTAAACAACCTTTTAAATGTCCCATATTTATATTTTTATCTATATGCAAACCTTCAACTTGATGAAACATAGGGGCATGTGTTTGATCACTATCTGACCTATAAGTTCTTCCTGGTGCGATTATTTTAAATGGTGGTTTTCCTTTTTTCATAGTTCTTACTTGAACAGGTGATGTATGGGTCCTCAAAAGATAATCTTTTTCCTTATTTAAATAAAATGTGTCATGCATATCCCTCGCTGGATGATTGTCTGGAGTATTTAATGCCGTAAAATTATTATATTCATTCTCAACATCAGGCCCCTCTTCAACACTAAATCCTATTTCGGAAAATATTGAGGAAATTTCATCAATTACCTGAGAGACCGGGTGTACTTTTCCTTGATTAAAACTTCTCTCTGGTAAAGTAATATCTAATTTTTCGTTTTGTAGCTTTGAATTGATTTTTTTATTTTCGATTTCTTCAAATCCTATATTTAATTGATTTTGTAATTCATCTTTTATAAGATTAAGTTCAGATGCAAACTTTTTTCTTTCTTCAACAGATATAGATCCAATTTTTTTAAATTCTAATGCAATGACTCCATTTTTTCCAAACAGCTCAGTTTTAATTTGATTTAAATTATCAAAACTATCATTATTCTTAATTTTACCTATATATTCATCTTTTATTTTTTTAATATCCGACATTTCTGTAGATTATTTGTATAATTAAGAAAAACAATAGTGAAGATTAATTCAGTGCTGCTTGTGCTTTTTTTACTATGATTTTAAATGCCTCTGGACTATCGTATGCTATTTCAGCTAAAATTTTCCTATCCAATTTTATGCCAGATTTATTTAGCCCATTAATAAATTTTGAATATGTTAATCCTTCAGATCTAACACCTGCATTTATTCTTTGTATCCATAAAGATTTAATATCTCTTTTTTTATTTCTTCTATCTCTGTAAGCATATTGCATAGCCTTTTCCATTGCTTGGCGAGCTACTCTTATTGTGTTTTTTCTTCTTCCCCACTGACCTTTTACAGCTTTTAAAACTTTTTTATGTTTTGCTCTACTTGTTACACCTCTTTTTACTCTAGCCATTTTATCCTCTTAAATTATAAGGCATATAAGATTTTACAATTTTGCTGTCCTGTTTAGACATTATAGTAGTGCCTCTTTGTTTTCTAATTTGTGAATTAGTTCTTTTAATCATTCCATGCCTTTTACCAGCTTGAGCCATTACAACTTTTCCTTTGGAGGTAATTTTAAACCTTTTTTTTGCTGAGCTTTTTGTTTTTAGTTTTGGCATAATTGAGTGGGGTTATACAAATATTAATATTAATTTACAACTAGAAATATTGATTATAATGGTTGAATAACCATAATCATTTGTTTTCCATCGAATTTTGGCTGAAGTTCTACTTTTCCCATGTTTTGCATGTCTTGCTTGATCTTATCCATAAGCTCATTTCCTAAGTGTGAATGTTGAAGCTCTCTACCTTTGAATTTAATTGTGAACTTAACTTTATCTCCTTTGGATAAAAATTTTTGTGCATTTTTGATTTTAAAAGTATAATCATGAACTTCTGTCACTGGTCTAAGTTTGATTTCCTTTAATTCAATTTTCTTTTGTTTTTTTTTTGCTTTATTTGCTTTCTTTTGAGCATCATATTTGTATTTACCCATGTCCATGATTTTACAGACTGGTGGTTTAGCGTTTGGAGCAATCTCGATTAAATCTAATCCCTCATTTTTGGCTTTATTAATTGCTTCATTGAGATTTAAAATCCCTAAATTTTCCCCATCACTTGATATCACCTGAACCTCTGATGAAATAATTCTGTTATTTGATCTAGGCCCTCGATCTTTGGTTCGTCTTTGAAAATAATTTTGTTTGAAATCTGCCACTTAATTTGAATTCGCTTTATTTAACGCAGAATATTTTTTTAAGAATAATTTTAATTCCATATTTTCTTGTTTATTAGAATCCAATCTTCTAATAGTTACTGTGTTACTGTCAACTTCTTTTTTTCCACATATAAGCAGAATTGGTATCTTTGATAAAGAATGTTCCCTTATTTTGTAATTTAAATTATGATTTTTTAAATCAACAATAGATGAAATACCATTTTTTTTAATTTCTCGACTAACTTGTTTTGCATACGCATCGAAATCACTTGACACAGGAATAACGACTGTCTGAAGTGGAGAAATCCAAAAAGGTAGTTTACCAGCATAATTTTCAATTAAAATACCAATAAATCTTTCTAAAGATCCAAACAAAGCTCTATGTAACATAACTGGAATTTTTTTTGATCCATCTTTATCTACAAAAGTTGCTCCAAGGCGGCCAGGTAAATTTAAATCTACTTGTAAAGTTCCACATTGCCAATCTCTTCCAATTGCATCTCTTAAAACAAATTCTATTTTTGGTCCATAAAATGCACCTTCACCTTTGTTAATTGAATACTCTAGCTTAGATGCTTTAATAGCTTCTAACAAAGCTTTTTCAGATTTATCCCAAACATTATCATCTCCAACTCTTAAATCTGGTCTATCAGAATATTTTAAAATTACATTTTCAAATCCAAGATCTTTGTAAATTTCTAAAATTAAATTTGTAACACTTAAACACTCTTCCGTTATTTGTTCCTCCGTACAAAAAATGTGTGCATCGTCTTGTGTAAAGGCCCTTACTCTTAAAAGACCATGCAACGCTCCAGAGGGTTCGTATCTATGAACCTTGCCAAATTCTGACATTTTTAAGGGTAAATCTCTATAACTTTTAAGTCCTTGATTAAATACCTGAACACATCCTGGACAATTCATAGGTTTTATTGCGAATATTTTTTCATCAGGTGTAGTAGAGGTGTACATATTAGCGCCAAACTTTTCCCAATGTCCTGATTTTTCCCATAATGATCTATCAAGTATTTCGGGAGTATTTATTTCTTTGTAACCTGCATCGTCTTGTTTTGATCTCATATAGGAAATTAGTTTTTGAAATAAATTCCAACCTTTTTCATGCCAAAATACTGATCCTGGACTTTCTTCTCGAAAATGAAATAAATCCATTTCTTTTCCTAATTTTCTATGATCCCTTTTTTCAGCTTCTTCAATTCTTTTTAGATAGTCATCTAATTCTTTCTGTGATGACCAACTTGTTCCATAAATTCTTTGAAGCATTTCATTAGTTGAATCACCTCTCCAATATGCACCTGCAACTTTAGTTAATTTAAAATATTTTCCAATTTTTCCAGTTGATGCTAAATGCGGTCCTCTACATAGGTCATGCCATTTTCCATGAAAATAAATTGAAACTTCCTCACCCTTCGGAATATCTTTTATAATCTCTGATTTATAATTTTCTCCAATTTTTTTAAAATGTGTAATTGCTTTTTCTCTATCCCAAACTTCTCGATAAGTTGGCTCATCCCTATCAACTATTTCTGACATTTTTTTTTCAATTTTTTTTAAGTCATTTTCAGTAAAAGGTTCTTTTCTTGAAAAATCATAGTAAAAACCATTTTCAATAGTAGGTCCTATAGTTACTTGTGTTCCGGGAAACAATTCTTGGACAGCCATGGCTAATATATGTGCAGTATCATGTCTTATCGTATCTAAACCATCTTTGTCTTTTGCTGTTAAAATTTTTACAGTACAATCTTTTTCAATTTCAAAGCTAAGATCTTTTAAATTGCCATCTACACTCATTAGTAAAGCCTCTTTAGCTAAAGACTTACTTATTTTTTCTGCAATCTTAATTCCTGAAACTTTTTTCTCAAAAGTTAACTTTTTTCCATCTGGTAAAGTTATGTTAAGCATTTATTAATTTTTTATATTCTGAATAAGTAGAAAAACACATTTTTTCAACATTAAATTTGTTTATAACGTTTTTTCTACCCTCATTGCCCATAGATTTCAATGTTGTTTCGTCTAATTGAAATATGTGTGAAAGTTTATTGCTTAGATCATTAGTATCATTTGCTTTGAATAAAAAACCAGTCTTATTATCTACAATTGTTTCTTTTGCTCCCCCAAGATTACTCGCTAATATTACTTTTTCCATTGCTTGAGCTTCCACTGCCACTCTGCCAAAAGCTTCTGGTTCAATTGCACAATTTACTACTATATCAGAAATTTTATATGCTAAAGGCATATTTTTACAGTGTTCTATAAATAATATATCCTGAATTAATCTGTATTGTTCCACTAATCTTTGTATTTTTTTTTTATATATTTTCCTTCCTTGATCGCTACCTAGTATAATAACAAAGAATAATTTATCTGGATTTTTTTGTTTGAATTTATTCAATGCCTCAATGAACATTTCGTGACCTTTCCACGAGGTAAGTCTACCTGGAAAAAGAATAATTTTTTTTTGGTAAAAACTTAAACTTTTATCTATTTTCCACTCATTCATAATTTTTAATTCTTCATTATTTTTAATTTTTGATGAGTCAAAATATTCTAAGTTTATGCCTCTAAAAATTGTTAATAATCTCTGGTTTTTATTTAAATATTTTAAGTAATTCTCTTTAATGTGAGAAAAAATAAAATTAGAACCAGCTATAATCAAATCTGATTTTACCATTACAGAATTATAATATTTTTTTATTGAACTATTGAACTTATAAGTTCCATGAAATGTTGTAACAAACTTTATTCTTGTAATTTTTGAAGCCATCAGACAAGACCAGCCAGGCGCACGACTTCTAGCATGTATAATGTTAATTCTAAATAAAAGAATTAAAAAAATAATTATTATTGTATTTATTAAGATTAAAATTGGATTCTTGCTTTGAACAGGCAGTCTTATTAATTTAACTTTATTTTTATCAATATATTTTAAAAGAGGACCACCACTAGTGACAATATAAGATTTTGAACCTTGTTCGTTTAAATAATGAGCTAAATCATAACATCCAGTTTCAGCTCCCCCATAACCCAATTTAGGAATAACTTGTAAAACTTTTAATTTAGATGACATTTGATAAGATTATATATTAAGAATTAATCTATATAAACTTTAATGAATAATTTTAAATTTTTAAAAGTAGCTTCTAATATAAAAATAAGGTTTTTAAGGAATAAATACAAAAATTTGCCATTTGTAGTTTTTTTACATGGATTCAAATCAGACTTGGAGGGAAAAAAACCTTCTACATTAGTCAAATATTGTAATTCAAAAAAAATAGGTTTTTTAGCATTGGAATATTCGGGACATGGAAAATCTTCAGGTAAATTTATAAATGGAAATATTACTAAATGGTCAAATCAAACTACATATGTAATAAAAAAAATAGTAAAAAAAAATGACTTTATTTTAGTTGGTTCAAGTATGGGATCGTGGATATCAATGAAACAATTTAGAATTTTTAAAAATCAAATTATTGGATTTTTAGGTATTGGTTCAGCACCAGAATTTCTAGAACATTTAATGTGGAAAAAATTTTCAAAGAAAATCAAAAAAGAAATTATTAAAAATAAAGTTTATAACTTAAAACATGGAAGTTATGAATATCCAATAACTTATCAATTAATTAAAGATGGAAGAGATAACAAAGTGCTCAATAAAAAAATTGATTACTTAAAAAATGTTACTATGATACATGGAAGTAAGGATGAAGTAGTTCCGATAAGTTTTTCAAGAAAAATATTAAAAATATTTTCAAAATCAAAAAAAAAATTGCTTATCATTAAAAATGGAGATCATAGTTTATCTTCAAAGAAAAATTTAAAAAAAATTATAAGAGAATTAGACTTGATTGTTTCTACACAATCTTAAACTGCAATATCAACCTTAGATTTTAGTGAAATTGGATTTTTAAGTTTGTTTAACATTTCTTTCGGGCACACTTGAAAAAAACTATCTTTTTCAATATCAAAATTCTCTAATATATTTTTAGCTATCTTTGAGCCAGTTTCTTCAAAATGTCTTTTAATTAAATTTTTTAAATAGTTTTCCCAATATTCTGTTTCTATTCTTTGCCATATAACTGTTTCAGGGTTTACTTTTTTTTCAAAATCATTTGTTTTATCATATATAAATGCCATTCCTCCAGTCATGCCAGCTGCAAAATTATCTCCAACATCACCTAAAATTACGACATTCCCACCAGTCATATACTCACAACCATTAGAGTCACATCCTTCAATTACAGAAGTTGCTCCAGAATTTCTTACCGCAAATCTTTCCCCTGCCTGACCTGAGGCAAATAAATAACCAGATGTAGCACCATACAATACAGTATTTCCAATAATAGTATTTTGATTTGAAATAAGATTACTTTCATCTTGTAATTTTATAGCAATTGTTGCTCCTGACAATCCTTTAGCAACATAATCATTAGCATCACCTTTTAAATTTAATTTAAGGCCTTTTATTCCAAAAGCACCAAAAGACTGCCCTGCAGACCCTTTGAAATTTAATGTATATTTATTTTCATGTAATTTATTGTCTCCAAATTTTTTATACAATTCATATGATATTCTTGTACCTACTGCACGATCTGTATTTTTAATTTCATAAATTTTTTTGAAATTTTCATTTTTATTTATTAATTCATTAATTTCAGGCCATATTTTTTGATCAATAGTTTCTGGAACCTGAATTATTGAATTATCTTCACAATATCTTTTTTTTTCACCTGGATCAGTCTGCACAAATAGTGGGTTTAAATCTAAATCATCTAAATTTGGAGATCCTTTGCTTATCTGTTTAAGTAAATCAGTTCTACCTATAATTTCATTTAAATTTTTAAAACCTAATTCTGCTAAAATTTCTCTTACCTCTTGCGCAACAAAAGAGAACAAATTTACAACCTTTTCAGGTGTTCCACTAAATTTTTTTCTTAATTCTTCATCCTGGGTACATACTCCAACTGGACATGTATTTGAGTGACATTGTCTAACCATAATACATCCCATCGCAACAAGTGCCGTAGTAGCAATACCAAATTCTTCAGCTCCCATCATTGCTGCAATAACTACATCCCTTCCAGTTTTAATACCTCCATCAGTTCTTAAAGTCACAGAATGTCTTAAATTGTTTAGAGTTAAAACTTGGTTTGCCTCTGTTAAACCCATCTCCCAAGGTACTCCGACATATTTAACACTTGTTTGGGGTGTAGCACCAGTTCCTCCATTATGACCTGAAATTAAAATTATATCAGCTTTTGCCTTTGCAACACCTGCTGCAATAGTTCCAACGCCAGAAGAGGCAACAAGCTTTACTCCTACTCGCGCTTTAGGATTAATTTGTTTCAAATCATAAATCAATTGCGCAAGATCTTCTATTGAATAAATATCATGATGAGGCGGAGGAGAAATTAATGTAACACCTGGCGTTGAATGCCTTAATTTTGCAATTTCCTCTGTAACCTTAAAACCAGGTAATTGACCCCCTTCTCCAGGTTTCGCTCCTTGAGCAATTTTAATTTCTATTTCATTACAATTATTAAGATAATCTATTGTAACTCCAAATCTTGCTGAAGCTATTTGTTTAACTCTAGAATTTGCTGAGTCACCATTTTCTAAAACTTTGAATCTATTTTTATCCTCTCCACCCTCTCCACTGCAAGAAGCACCTTTAATTCTATTCATGGCTATTGCTAGTGTTTCATGTGCTTCTTTAGACAATGCTCCATGTGACATGCTCCCACTTCCAAATCTTTTAAGAATATTATTAATTGGCTCAACTTCATTTATGTCAATTTTAGTTTCTTTTTTAAAATCAACAAGGTCTCTTAAATTTATTGGAGGTAAATCATAAATACCTTTGGCATATTTTTTATACAAATCATAAGAATTTTTTGTTACCGCTGTTTGCAATAAATGAATTAATTTTCCTTGGTATTGGTGTGTTTCACCATTTTTTCTATATCTATACAAACCACCTATTGGAAGAACATTGCTTTTATTTTCAAAAGCTTTTTCATGGTTTGCTCTAATTTTTTTTTCTATTCCAATTAAGCCTATACCAGATATCTTTGATAAAACTCCTGGGAAATAATCGTTAACAATTGATCTGCTTAATCCTACTGTTTCAAAATTACAACCACCCCTATACGAACTAATAACAGAAATACCCATTTTTGACATGATTTTTAAAAGACCAGAATTAATTGATTTGATGTATTTACTTACACATTCATCGTAATTAAGTTTTCCAAATAGATTTTTCGAAAATCTACTAAAAATACTATCTAATGCTAAATAAGGATTTACAGTGGTTGCACCAACTCCAATCAAAGTAGCAAATGAGTGGGTATCTAATGCCTCACCAGATTGAACATTTATAGAAACATAGCCTCTTAATTTTTGGTTAATTAAATAAGTATTTATAGCACCAACGCATAAAAGCATCGGAACTGGTAACAAATCTATTGAAACATTTTTATCAGAAAGAACTAATTGGGTAATCCCTTTTCTAACAGCTATTTCTGCCTCACTTTTAATTCTATTAATTGAGTCCTCTAAATTCTCCTCACTCTTAAAAGTACAATCTATAACCTCATAATTATTTCCAAAATAATTTAAAAAATTACTAAACTGCGAATTCGATAAAATTGGACTTTCTAATACGTAGATATTTTTTTCTGTAAGATTATTAAAGTCTAGTATATTCCCTAAATTACCAAATCTGGTTTTTAAACTCATCACTTTATTTTCCCTGAGAGAGTCAATCGGAGGGTTCGTAACCTGACTAAAGTTCTGTCTAAAAAAATGATAAAGTGGTCTATATTTATCTGATAATACTGCTAATGGGGTATCATCACCCATCGATCCAGTAGCCTCTTTAGCGTCCTCTACCATTGGATGTAAAATTAATTCCAGATCTTCTAAACTAACTCCAAAGCAATGTTGCTTTTGCCTTAGATCCTCTCCCTCGAACAAGCTTTTTTCGTTCTTAATTGTTAATTTTTTATCAAGATCAATTATTTGGTTATTAAAATGTTTATATTCTTTAGCTAAAAAATTTTTAATTTGATTATTTTTATATATTTTTCCTTTTTCTAATCTTACACCCAGCACATCCCCTGGTCCCAGTCTTCCTTTTGAAATTATTAATTTTTCATTGAACTCTATCATTCCTGTTTCCGATCCAGCGAATAACAATTTATCTTTCGTAATTGAATATCTCAAAGGTCTAAGACCATTTCTATCATTTGCAACAATTGCCCATTCATTATCTGTTGCTGCTATAGCAGCAGGTCCATCCCATGGTTCCATTGTACTATTTAAAAAATTAAATAATTGTTGTTGATCTCTTGATAAAATTTTACTTTTTTTTGACCAAGCATCAGGTATTAACATGAGTTTTGCTAAAGGTGCTGATTGACCAGATACATTCAATAGTTCAAAAACATTATCTAATGAAGCAGAGTCTGAATTTCCAGATGGAATGACTGGTTTTAGATTTTCCATATCCTCAAATAATGGACTGAACATTTCTTGTTCATGAACCTTCATCCAATTAATATTTCCTTTTAGGGTATTTATTTCTCCATTATGTGCTAAAGATCTAAAAGGCTGAGCTAAGTCCCAACTAGGAGCTGTATTCGTAGAAAATCTTTGGTGAAATATTGCAAACCTTGATATAAATCTTTTATCTTTCAAATCAACATAAAAATCAGATAAAGCCTCAGCAAGAAACATGCCTTTATAAATAATTGATTTAGAACTAAATGAACAAATATAAAAATTATTTAAATTACTTTTTGTTGCCTCTTTTTCAATTATTCTTCTAGCTTCATACAACTTTACATCTAAATCTTTTCCTATTTTAGATTTATCATTATGTTTAAATAAAACCTGTGCTATTTCTGGTCTTGTAATTTCTGCTTTTTCTCCCAGGACACTTGGATTAACTGGCACCTGTCTCCATCCATAGATATTAAAATTTTTTTTTGTAAGAACACTCTCGATAATTGTTCTACATTGCTCTTGCGCAGCATAATTATTTCTTGGAAGAAAGACCATCCCTACGCATACCTCGCTATTATCATGTTTGTGACCAGTGTTTTCTATTTTCTCAATAAAAAAATCTTGTGGAATTTCTATATGAATTCCTGCACCATCTCCTGTCTTGCCATCAGCATCAACTGCACCTCTGTGCCATACAGCTTTGAGAGCTTCAATTCCATATTCTACTACTTTTCTTGACTTCCTACCCTCAGTTGATGCTACTAAACCTACTCCACACGCATCATGCTCTTGGTTTTCATGATAAATATTATTTTTTTTTAATAAATTTTGGTTTTTTTTTCTTAAATTTTTCACGCTACAATTTTACTTTCTTTAGCTTTAGATTTTAAATATTGATCAATAGATATTGCTACGTCCCTTCCATCTTTAATTGCCCATACGACTAATGATGCACCTCTGACTATATCTCCCGCAGCGAAGACACCAGACAAATTTGTTTCCATTGAATTAAAATCTATTTTCACTGTTCCCCATTTGGTAACTTGTAAATCTTTTTCATTAAATAAATAAGGAAGATCCTCTGGATCAAAACCAAGAGCTTTAATTACCATATCAGTTCTTAGTTTAAATTCTGAATTTTCATCTACTATAGGTTTTCTTCTTCCAGAATCATCTGGATCTCCAAGTTTCATTTTATTAACAACTAAATTTTCAATTTTATTTATACCTTCAAATTTTTTTGGTCCTGATAGCCAAATAAATTCTACACCTTCTTCTTCGGCATTTGACACTTCTCTTGCAGAACCTGGCATATTTTCTTTATCTCTTCTATATAGGCATTTTACAGACTTTGCATTTTGTCTTATAGAAGTTCTCACACAATCCATTGCAGTATCTCCTCCTCCAATTACGATTACATCCTTACCCTCAGCATTTAAAGCTCCATTATCAAATTGCTCTACTTTGTCTCCTAAACCTTTTTTATTTGAAGCAGTTAAAAAATCCATTGCAGGAAAAATATTATTTAGGTCACTTCCTGGAATTTCTATTTCTCTAGGTTTATACACTCCCGTAGCAATCAAAATTGCATCATGTTTTGCTCTTAATTCTTTTAGAGTTGCATCTTTACCAACCTCAAAATTTTGAATAAATTTAATTCCACTGTCCTTTAATAAATTTGTTCTTCTCTCAACAACAAATTTTTCTAATTTGAAGTTAGGTATTCCATAAATTAAAAGTCCTCCAGGGCGATCATATCTATCGTAAATTGTAATTTTATATCCATCTTTTCTTAATTGTTCTGCACAAGCAAGTCCTGCTGGACCCGCACCGATTATTCCAATAGATTGACTCTTTTCTTGTTTAATTTTGATTGGTTTAACCCAATTCTTCTCCCATGCATTTTCTGTTATAAATTTTTCTATTGATCCTATAGTAACTGTACCGTGTCCTGACTGTTCAATAACACAATTTCCCTCACATAACCTATCCTGAGGGCAAATTCTTCCACAGACTTCAGGCATATTATTAGTGCTTTGAGATAGTTCGTAAGCCTCTTGAAGTCTTCCCTCTGCAGTTAATTTTAACCAATCAGGTATATTATTACTTAAAGGACAATGAACTTGGCAAAAGGGCACTCCACACTGAGAACATCTACTGGATTGTTCTTTTGCTCTATCTTGAATAAATTCATTATATATTTCATTAAAATCATCTTTTCTATCCAAAACTTCCCTTTTAGGTGGGTTTTGTTGACCTAATTTTGTAAATTTTAACATTTTTTCAGGCATTTCGGCTGCAACATATATCAAATTTAGATCAGATAAACACCTATTTAGGTAATAAAAACTGTCCTTTATTTGTTAAAATACCTAATTTATATGCGCTTTTTAACTATTTTGCATGGCTGTTATGCATTCATGTAATTGCTTTATTTTGCAAATAAATTGTTTAGGAAGAGTAATTAATGATTTCTGATTATTTACAAGCAATTTTTTTAGCTTTTGTGCAAGGGGTTTCTGAATTTATTCCTGTGAGTTCCTCTGCTCATTTAGTCATCTTTTCTGAGTTTTTAAATTTTAATGGTCAATCTTTGATTTTCGATGTTGGTCTACACCTTGGATCATTAATAGCAATAATATTCTTTTTTAGAAATGATCTGCTTAAAATTAAAAGTAATAAGAAACTTTTAAAACTAATAATAATAGGATCTTTGCCTTTAATAATATTTGGTTATTATTTTATTAGTTTTGGAATAATTAATATTTTAAGAAATATTGAAGTAATAGGTTGGTCTACTTTAGTTTTTGGTTTACTTTTATATTATGCTGATAGTTTTAAGGTTGCAAAAAATTTAGATAAAGACCTCAATACAAAGAATATTCTTATAATCGGAATGATGCAGGTTTTATCTTTAATGCCAGGGGTGAGTAGATCTGGAATTATTATTACTGTAGGAAGATTGTTAAATTTTAATAGGGAAGACTCTGTCAAAATTTCTTTTTTTTTATCAATACCTGCTCTTTTAGGTGCAAGTATAATATCAATCAAAGATGTTACTAATGAAAGTTTTGAATTTAATATGTTATTATTAATTTCAATATTAGTTTCGTTTATATTTTCATATTTAACTATTAAATATTTATTAATTTACGTCCAAAAATTTTCTATGAAGATATTTGTAGTTTATAGAATAATATTATCTTTTTTTATTTTTTTTATTATTTATACTTAATTTTTTTTAAATCCTGGAGCCAACTGAGAAAATAATACTCCAACTAATATTAATGAACATCCTATAATATTGTTTATATTTAAATATTGACTTAATAAAATCCAAGCCGCAAGCGTAGCGATTACACCTTCTAATGAAAAAATTATAGCTGCTGGTGCAGGAGTTATATTTTTTTGTGCATATATTTGTAAAACAAAAGCTATTCCTCCAGAAAGAACTCCAGCATATAATATTTGTATTTTTTGCGCAAAAATATTTGAGAAAATAAATTCTTCAAAAATTAAAGCTAGTATAATTGAAAAAAAAGATACTATAAACGTTTGTATTATTCCAACAAAAATTGGAATGTCAAATTTTTGGACTATTTTGCCGATAAAAATAATATGTAAACTCCAAAACAAAGCTCCGATAATTACTAGTAAATCTCCAAGTCTTACAGTTGAGTCATAAAAATCAGTTAAGAAATATCCTCCTACTACGCAGATAACTACTGAAGGCCAAATGCTCCAATGAATTGGAAACTTATATAAAAAAAAAATTATTATAGGTACCATTGGCACATAAAAAATTGTAAAAAATGCAGCATTTGCAACATCTGTGTAAAGAAGTGCGATTTGTTGAAATACAGTTCCACCAAAAAGAAAAAGTCCAACTAAAAAGGTATTTACTACAAAATATTTTTTATCTTTATTAATTTCTTGGATAATTTTCTTACTCTCAAAAATTAAAAAAAAAGGGACCAGAGCTAATAAACCAGCAAAAAATCTGATACCATTAAAAACATATGGCCCAATTAATTCCATTCCTGTATCTTGAGCTATAAAAGTAGTCCCCCAAATGAAAGTGCAAATAAGTGCACTTAATAATGATATAGATTTTGACATAAATTAAAAAGCAAGGTTATAAGCAAAATTACTACCTAAAATTTCTTTCAAAGCATTACAAAATTTTGCAGCCTCAGCTCCATCTATAATTCTGTGATCATAAGATAAAGAAATTGGAAGAACAGTTCTAGGGTGAAAACTGTTTTTAAAATATAGTTGTTTTTTATAAGATCGCCCTATTCCTAAAATTGCAACCTCTGGAAAATTTATTATTGGTGTAAAGTATGTACCTCCAATTCCTCCAAGACTAGTTATAGTAATTGATCCACCAAAAAATTCTTTTTTATTAATTTTTAATTTTCTACTTAAATCACTAATTTCTTTTAGTTCATTTGCGATTTCTTTTATTTTCTTTTGATCAACATTTCTTATCTTTGGAACCATTAAACCGTGTGGAGTATCAACAGCAATACCTATATGAAAATATTTTTTAATTGTAATTTTCCCGTTATCAATATCATCAATTGATGAGTTGAATGATGGAAAATTTTTTAAATTGTTAGTCAAAGCTTTTGCAATAAAAGCTAAAGGTGTTATTTTAATTTTTTCTCCAGTGACTGAATCAAATAAACTATTTCTGAATTCCTCTAGTTCAGTAATGTCAATTTCATCATGGTGTGTTACATGAGGAATAGTATTCCATGAATTTGTTAAATGCGGAGCTGCAATTCTTTTTACTCTTGGAATATCTTTGATTTCAACTTTACCAAAATCAGAATGCTCATATTCTGGTTTTATATTTTTTTTTTCGCTTTTTACATTTGGTATATTTAATTCACTGGTATTTTTGATTTTAGAATTTATATAATTTTTTATATCCTGTTCTGTTACTCTTCCACCTCTTTCAGAGCCAACGATTTGATTTATGTTGGCACCAAGTTCTCTTGCAAACTTCCTTACTTTTGGGCTTGCAGAGATTTTTTTTGTGTCTGACATTATAGTTTTGTAGGTATCGGTTTCTCTGGGTCTATGTTATATTTTTTAATTGCATCTTTCGCATATTTTGATGGTATTAACTGCTCCTTAGCTAATACACTTAAAGAATAAGTAACTATATGTTCTTTATCCACCTCAAAAAATTTTCTTAAATTTTGTCTAGTATCACTTCTTCCATATCCATCTGTACCAAGAGAATAAAAGCTTTTTTCAAGGTATGGTCTAATTTGATCAGAATATAACCTCATATAATCAGATGATGCCAAAATAGGTCCGTCTTCATTAGAGAGACATTCCTCAAGATAGCTTTTTTTATTTTCCTTATCTGGATTTAGCAAATTAAATCTTTCGACTTCTATAGCATCTTTTCTTAATTCGTTATAACTTGTAACACTCCATACATTACTATCAATTTTATAATCTCTCTCCAAAATTTCAGCTGCAGCAATAACTTCTCTTAAAATTGCACCTGATCCTAATAATTGAATCTTTGTTTTTTTATTTTTGTTAAAACTTTTAAATTTATACATCCCCTTTAAAATTCCTTTTTCAACATCTTTATCTTTTGGCATTTCTGGGTGGGGGTAATTTTCATTCATAGTTGTTATGTAATAAAAAATATTTTCCTGTTTTTCATACATTCTTTTCAATCCCTCTCTAAAAATTGTTGCCAATTCATAACCAAATGTAGGATCGTATGAAATACAATTAGGAACTACAGATGACAGAACATGACTATGTCCATCTCCATGTTGTAATCCTTCTCCTGCTAAAGTTGTTCTTCCTGCAGTAGCTCCAATTAAAAAACCTCTTGTTTGATTATCACCAGCTGCCCAAACAAAATCTCCTGTCCTTTGAAAACCAAACATAGAATAAAAAATATATATAGGTATCATTGAAATATCATGATTTGTATATGCTGTACCTGCTGCTATCCATGATGACATTGCTCCAGCTTCAGTTATACCCTCCTCTAAAACTTGGCCTTTTATATCCTCTCTATACGAACTCAGTTGTTCTGAGTCGACTGGTTCATATTTTTGTCCCTCGTGAGCATAAATTCCTATTTTTTGGAAAAAACCTTCCATACCAAATGTTCTGGCTTCATCTGGTATTATTGGAACTAATCTAGGAGATACATTTTTATCTCTCATTAAATTAGTTAGCATTCTAACTAAAACCATTGTTGTGGACATTTCTTTATCTCCTGTTGACTCTTTCATTTTGTCAAAAATATCTTTAGGTGGTGTTTTTATAGCTTTAGCAAAAGATGATCTCTCAGGTAAATATCCACCAAGTTTAATTCTACATTCTTTTAAATATTTAATTTCTGGTGAGTTTTCGTCAGGTCTATAGTATTGGATATTTTTTACCTGTTCATCAGTTAAAGGTACATCAAATCTGTCTCTATAATACAATAAATCTTTTTCATCTAATTTTTTCTGTTGATGGGTTGTATTCATACTTTCCCCTGACTTACCCATTCCATAACCTTTTATAGTTTTAGCTAAAATTACAGTTGGTGTTCCTTTGTTTTGCATTGCTGAGTGATAAGCTGCATAAACTTTATGCGGATCGTGGCCGCCTCTGTTTAATTTCCATATATCTCGATCGGTCATCTGCGATACTAATTCCAAAAGTTCAGGATATTTTCCAAAGAATTTATCTCTTACATATTTTCCTCCTTTGGCTTTAAAAGCTTGATATTCACCGTCTACTGCTTCTCCCATTCTTTTAATCAATAAACCTGATTTATCCTTTGCTAATAATTGATCCCAGTAAGATCCCCATATTACTTTAAGTACATTCCATCCTGCTCCTCTAAAAATACCTTCAAGTTCTTGAATAATTTTTCCATTACCTCTAACTGGTCCATCTAATCTTTGAAGATTACAATTAATAACAAAAATTAAATTGTCCAATTTTTCCCTTGCAGCTAAACCTATAGCTCCTAACGACTCTGGTTCGTCAGTTTCTCCGTCACCAAGAAAACACCAAATTTTTCTTCCTTCATCTTTTAATAACCCTCTATTAATTAGATATTTATTAAATCTAGCTTGATAAATCGACATGATAGGACCAAGTCCCATTGAAACTGTAGGGAACTGCCAAAACTTTGGCATCAGCCATGGGTGTGGATATGACGAAAGACCTCCTGGTTTAACTTCCTGTCTGAATCGATCCATTTCTCTTTCATTAACTCTCCCTTCTAAAAAAGCTCTAGCATACATACCAGGTGCACTATGACCTTGAAAATAAACTAAGTCTCCACCAAATTTATTATTTTTTGCTCTCCAAAAATGATTCATTCCAACATCATATAATGTCGCTGCAGATGCAAATGTACCAATGTGACCACCAAGTTCAGGATTTTTTTTATTTGCCCTAACAACCATAGCTGCTGCATTCCATCTAATTAAAGATCTTATTTTTCTCTCCAAATTTTGATCTCCTGGGGATTGCACTTGATCTTCTGGATCAATAGTATTTATATAAGGAGTATTTCTTGAAAGAACTAAATCTGAACCTCTCTTATATGAATAATCAATTAATTGCTTTATAATAAATTGAGCTCTTTCTTTTCCATCATTTTCTAACACTGATGATAAAGATTCTATCCATTCATTTGTCTCTAGAGGATCTATATCTCCTGCTTGATTTACTACCTTTATAATTGGATCTTTATTAATAATTCTATCTTTAACTTCATTAACAGATTGTTCAGATTTCTCTATTATATTTTCTATATTTTTTTTTGGTAAATTAGTTTCAGCCTCTTGAATAATTTTCTCAGTATCAACTGGAATCTTTTTAATTTCTTCTTTTTGATTAGATTTTCCAGAAATTGAAATTAATGAATCACCTTTGGAAACTTTATCTCCAATATTTACATCTATAGTTTCTACAATTCCTTCTTCGGTGGAAGGGACTTCAACGCTAGATTTATCACTTTCTAATGTAACTATAGAATCATTTTTTTTTATTTGATCTCCTTTTTTGACCAAAATTTCTATAATTTCTACACTCTCAAAATCACCTATATCTGGAACAGTTATTTTGTTAATCATTAAAAGTTAAATTTATGACATAATTATATCTTTTTTTAGTCAATCTTAAATGTGTAAAATGTTCTATGTTTAAAAAGTTCTCTAAATATATAAAAAATATAACAATAAATAATAAAATCCAAAAAATTGATGCAAAACTTTGGGTTCAAATGCATTTATTAAAAAAAAGATATAAGATAATTTAAAAATTAGCAGATTATTGTTTAAAATTATATTTATTTATCTATATTAATTATATAGGGCTGCTAGCTCAATTGGATAGAGCGCAGAGCTACGGACTCTGAGGTTGAGGGTTCAAGTCCTTCGCGGCCCACCAGAAAGTAAAAAATGAAAGTATCTTTAGAAAAATCTGTAATATATTTTTTTATTCTAATTATATTCTTATTAATATTCTTAACTATATTTCTTTAAAATGAGTAAATTTGAACAAATAAGTATCCATCCAGGATTTATGAAACATAATGGTGGTTTATTTTTTAAGGTAATTTCTAAAACCGAAAGTCAATTTAAAACTACAGTCAACGAAAATCATTTAAATCGAGCTGGTATAACACATGGTGGATATATAGCGTCTATAATTGATGCAGGTATAGGAACAGGTGTTCATAGAACCACTAGTAAAAATATATTTGTTACAATTTCTTTAGATATAAAATTTATTGGATCTTCAAAAATAGGTGACGAGATAATTGGAAAAGTTAAAATTGAAAAAATTACTAACTCTTTAGTATTTGCAAGCTGTAAGCTTGAATGTGAGGATAAAATAATTGCTTCAGCTTCAGGTGTATGGAAAAAAACAGCAAAACAATTTTAAAGGGTTATCATTCAATTTTTCTTTTATAATTTAAATAACCAAAGAATAAAAAAATAACCAGTGCTATTGGATAAATAAACATTTTATTTGGTCTATCTAAATTTTCAATTTTTAATTCACTAACTATATCATCTAATTCCAATCCTGCTTTCTTTGCAAGACCATTCCAAACTAAGCTGTCCACAATAATTTTATTTTTGTTTTCAATTAAAGATATTCCAAAATCATCAAATTTAAAATCTTGTTCAAAAGAATTTTTGTTAATTACAAACAATTTATATCTCTCACCATACTCACTCAATCTTGTGATTTTTATATGAACATCTCTATCTTTATCAATAGAAATAGATTTATAGTTTTTTAAGTCTAAAAATTCAAATTTAGGATAAAATTTATTTAAAATAAATTCAGGAGCAAGAAAGCATATGGAAAGAAACAAAAATATAAATATTTCATAAATTTTTAATTTGCTAAAAAACCATCCTTGAGTAGCAGAAGTAAATATTAATATACCTATAAGTGATGTGACTATTACTAATAAAGCATGCCAAAAATTATCTATACCTATTAATAATAGTTCATGATTGAATAAAAATACAATTGGAAGTATTCCTGTTCTTAAACTATACCAAAATGCTTGAACACCAGTTTTCAATGGATCACCACCAGAAATACCTGCAGCAGCATAAGATGCTAATCCAACTGGGGGAGTAACATCAGCCATTAAACCAAAGTAAAAAACAAACAAATGAACTGCTATTAGTGGAAAAATATATCCAGATGCATTTCCAACATCAATTAATACCATTGACATTAATGAAGCAACCACAACATAATTGGCTGTAGTTGGCAAACCCATTCCCAATATTAAACACAAAACAATTGTTAACAATATTAAAATGATAACATTATCTCTTGCAACTGCCTCTATAACAATTATCAAGTTTGTACTTAAACCAGTTGAACCGACTGCTCCTACAATTACACCGGCGGTTGCTATGGCAATTCCAACAGCAACCATATTAATTGCACCTTTCTGAAAACCTTTATTAGTTTGATCAAACCAAATTTGTAATGCTTCAAATTTATTAGGGAGCTTTATTATTTTATCTAATAAATTAACAAAAATTAAGGCTATGGTTGCATAAAAAATAGAATATGAAGCAGTAAATCTAAAATAAACTAATAATATAATAAGTACGAAAATAGGTATTAAAAAATGTAAACCAGAAAAAAAAGTTTGTTTTAAATTAGGTACATCTTTTTCCTCCATACCTTTTAAATTTAATTTTAATGCCTCTAAATGAGAAATATAAAATAATGCTATGTAAGAAATTATAGCAGGTAAAAAAGCATGCTTAACAACCTCAAAATAAGTTACTCCAATAAAACTTGCCATAACAAATGCAGCGGCACCCATAACAGGAGGCATAATTTGTCCATTTACAGATGATGAAACTTCAATTGCCCCAGCTTTTTCTTTAGAAAAGCCAGTTTTTTTCATAATAGGTATTGTGAAAGTTCCTGTAGTTACAGTATTGGCAACTGAGGAACCCGAGATTAAACCAGTCATCCCAGAACCTAATATTGCAGCTTTTGCTGGACCACCTTTCATTTTTCCAACCATTGCAAAAGCCAAGTTGAGAAAATATTGACCCCCTCCTGCTGTTTCTAAAAGCCCACCAAATAAAACAAACAAAAAAATAAAATCAACAGATACCCCTATAGGTATTCCAAATATTGCTTCTTGATCAAACCATTGAAAGCCAATTAATCTATTTAAAGATAATCCGCCATGAGAAATTATTTCTGGAGCATATCTTCCAAAATAAGAAAATAATAAAAAACATACTGCTATTATTACCAAGGGAATCCCAATAACCCTTCTAGTCGCTTCTAATAGTATTAAAATCCCACAAATACCTATAATTAATTCAATGGGTATAATTGTTTCTCCGAAATTTAATTTGAGTAAGATGCCTCCTCTATCTACAAGTTGATCATAAAAAAAATAAATATATAAGCATGATAAGGCTCCTATAATTCCAATTAAAATATCAAAAATTGAAATTTTTTTTGATCTGCTTATTGGAAAAATTAAAAATGCCAATAATAATGCAAAGCCTAAATGAATTGCTCTTGCAGGCAAACCTTTAAACATTCCAAAATTAAAAATGAAAGGGAAAGGAGACGCGTACCAAAGTTGGAAAAAAGACCAAATTACAGCAATAATTAAAACTATTTTAAGATGTAATCCTTTTAATTTTTTTGTTGGGGATATATCCTCGTTAATTTTACTCTCTATATTTGAGTTAGAGTCTTGATTTATCATTTAATTACTTTACCATAAAAAAAGGCCCAATACTTATGTTGGGCCTTTTAATTTTGAATATTTGATTAAAATTACATTAATCCAGCTTCTTTGTAATATCTAATGGCACCTGGATGTAAAGGTGCAGATAAACCATCAGCAATCATATCTTCTTTTTTCAAAGGGGCAAAAGCAGGATGTTGTTTTTTGAAATCATCAAAATTTTCAAAAACTGCTTTAACTACAAGGTATACTAATTCCTCTTCAATAGCGTTACTTGTTACAACAGTAGCTTTAACTCCAAAAGTAGTTACATCTTTTTTTTGACCTGTGTATGTACCTTTTGGAATGATTGCTTGGGCATAATAATCAGCACCATCAATTAAGCCTTGTACAGGACCACCAGTAAGATTGATTGGCATTGCTTTTGCTGCACAAGTCGCTGCTTGCTCCATTGCACCATTTGGAAATCCAACAGAATATCCATAAGCATCTATCTTACCATCACATAAAGCTTTTACTTGTTCAGAAGATGTAAGTTCTGTAACAGATTTAAAGTAACTATTATCTACTCCCATAGCTTTCATTAGCTCTTCCATTGTTCCTCTTTGACCTGAACCTGGATTACCAATATTTACAACTTTACCTTTCAAACCTTTAAAATCTTTAACTTTTGCTTTTTTTCTCGCCCAAATTTGAAAAGGCTCGTTATGAACTGAAAAGACAGCTCTTAATCCATCAAACTGTTTTCCTTCCCATTTACTTGAACCATTAAAAGCATGATACTGCCAGTCTGACTGAGCTACTCCAAATTGGAATTCTCCAGCTGCTATCTGACCAATGTTATAATTCGATCCACCTGTAGATGGAGCAGTACATCTATATTGTTTATCAGTTACTGCTTTACTTCTTCCATGCTCAGAACTTGTTGCGTATTTATGCAACATTTTACATATTGCGTTACCTGTCTGAAAATACACTCCAGTAGGTCCCCCTGTTCCTATAGTGAAAAACTCCGCTGATTTTGAAACTGCAGTCATTGAAAATGTAGCTGCAAAAAAAACTAGAGCACTAGACAGAGATGTGATTATTTTTTTCATGTCTCCTCCATTATTAAATTAAACAAATCTAACCATCTAAAAATTGATGTGTCTAGTAAATAAAAGTTAAGTATTTTAATATTAATTTATTAAGATTCAACCCAAGCTTTAAGTCTTTTCGTACCTTCAACAACTTTTGGGGCATACTTATTTAAGAGTTTATCATCAATATTTGTATTTTCTGAAATATTGTTCATAAAATCTTTTCCATCAAAATCTGTAAAACTTAATCTTACAATCATTTTATGTGAATTAAATCCAAAATCAGAACCAGGCAAAGATGCAACTCCAGTATTATCTAATATATCTTCACACAATTTTTCAGCAGAAATAAATTTTTTATTCAAAAATTCTGGCATTATATAGAATCCTCCTTGGGGTTTTGAAATTAAAACATTATTTGACCTTAAATTTTCAAACATATAATTACCTAATGTCTTAAGAATATTTCTGGATTTTTTTAAATACAGATTATGATCATTTTCAAAAGCAGTAATTGCAGCATACTGTATTGGAGAGCTTACAGAAGTAAATGTTTCACTGGCTAAGACTTTTAAAGAATTAATAAGATTTGATAATTTATTTGGTATCACAAAATACCCTAAACGCCATCCTCCTGCTCCACACCATTTACTAAGACCATTGCTTATTATGGTTTGATCAGGACAAAATTCTGATATTGATTGATAATTATTTTCAAATGTTAAATTAGAATAAATTTCATCTGATAACACAGTTAAATTATATTTTTTTATTACAGAGCTTAGCTCCTCTAGATTTTCACAATTTAGACCACATGGATTATTTGGAGAATTTAAAAATAATAAATATTTTTTATTTTTGTTTTGTGAAACTATTTTTTCAATTGAATTAGGTGATGGGAACCAATTATTATCTCTATTTGTATCTATAAAATGAAATTTATTTCTACCTATTATTGCCTGTGGTTTATATGAAACCCAGCTAGGAGCTGGCAATAAAATTTCACCATCAAATAATAATTGTAATAAAAACATCAATTCTTTAGAGCCAGGGCCAATAATAATATTTTGAGATTTATAAATATTATTTTTTTTTTTACTTTCAAACTTTGCTATTGACTCTCTTAATTCAAGCAGTCCTTGCATCGGTAAATATTTATTTTGAAAAGAATTTTTTTTTAGACTAGCTTCAACATCATCTGGAATTGGAAATGGAGATTGACCAAAACCAAATTTAAAAATTTTTTTTCCTTGATTTTCCAGATCCTTTGAAATTTCATTAATTTTTAAAGTAGATGAGGTTTTTAAATTTTGTAAGATGTCTTTAATCATTAATATTTTAATTCCTTTATATTTTTAAATTCATTTAAAACTTTTGGATTTGATATTGCTTCTATATTTTTAATTTTGTTACCATCAATTATATTTTTAACTGCTAACTCTACTATCTTTCCATTTTTAGTTCTAGGAATGTCTGAAACTTCTATAATTTTTGAAGGAACATGTTTTGGTGAAGCGTTAGTCTTAATCTCTTTTTTTAACATATTTATTAGATTTTGATCTAACGATGAATTTTTGTTTAGTACTACAAATAATATAACTCTAACATCATTATCCCACGGCTGTCCAACAACTATAGACTCGTTTATTTCTTCAAATTTTTCAACTATTGAATATATTTCTGAAGTGCCTAGTCTGACTCCGCCTGGGTTAAGAGTTGCATCCGATCTTCCATAAATAATATATCCACCAGAATTTTTTTTCTCTGCGTAATCACCGTGATGCCAAATATTTTTAAATCTTTTAAAATATGCATTTTTGTACTTTAGGTCTTTTTTGTCGTTCCAAAATTTTAGCGGCATTGATGGAAATGATGATTTACAAACTAATTCTCCTTTTTTATTTTTTATTGATTTGCCATTAGAATTAAATACGGTGACATCCATACCCAGACCATTATTTTGTATTTCGCCAGACCTAACTGGTTCATAAATATTTCCTAATACAAAACAGGAAATAATATCTGTTCCTCCAGAAATAGATGATAAATGAACATTCTTTTTTATATTTTTATAAACAAACTCGAAACCATCTTTTGATAAAGGTGAGCCAGTTGAACAAATTGTTTTTAATTTTTTAAGTTTATATTTTGAAATAGTCTTAATTCCAAATTTTTTTAATGAGTCAATGTATTTTGCACTTACTCCTAAAAGTGTAATTTTCTCCTTCTCAGCAATTTTAATTAGTAAGTCTTTATTTTTATACATTGGTGAGCCATCAAAAAGTACTATTGATGCTTTGGATGCTAAAGAGCTAACTAACCAATTCCACATCATCCACCCACATGTAGTAAAATAAAAAATATTGTCTCCAGGATTAATTTCACAGTGCAGTTGATGCTCTTTTAAATGTTGAAGCAAAACTCCACCAGATCTATGACAAATACATTTTGGTTTCCCTGTTGTTCCACTAGAATATAAAATCGAAATACTATGATCAAAATCAAATTTTTGAAAAAAAAATTTACTAGTTTTTGATTTTTTTATATTCTTTAAATTTATAAATTTAATTTTTTTTACTTTTTTATAATTTAATAATTTTTTTCCAGGATAATTTACAATTATAACAGTCTTGATTGATTTAATTTTTTTTAATATTTCATTTAACCTTTGTATTACATTAATTTCTTTACCATTATAATAATATCTATCAGCAATAATTAATATTTTTGGTTTTATTTGAATAAATCTTTCAATTACACCTTTGATACCAAAGTCGGGTGAACAAGAAGACCATATGGCACCAATTGCTGAAGTTGCTAAAAAACATTCTACTGTTTCAATTATATTTGGAAGATATGCAGCAACTCTTTCATTTTTTTTTAATTTTGTATATTTAAAATAATTCGCAATCTTATTTACATTCAAATTTAAATCATGCCAAGTTATTTGCTCTCTATAACTATTCTCGCTTATAAAAGTTATGGCTTTTGTGTTGTCATTTTTTGATAATAGATTTTCTGCAAAATTGAGCTTTGAATCTGATAAGTATTTGTTTCGTATAAACTGTTTTGAATAATAAAAATTTTCTTTTTTTTCTCCTTTGACTTTAGCAAAGTCCCATACAGAACTCCAAAATTTACTTCTATTTTTAATACTCCATTCTAATAATTTTGGGTAATTCCTAGATATTTTATAATCAAAATTTTTAGACAAAAACCTTTCAAATCTTTGCAAGTTTGATTTATTAATTAAATTCTCACTAGCTCTCCACAAAACTTTATTCATAAATAAAATATATTGAATTATCTTAAATTGTGTTACTCTTCATTTAATAAAAAAATCAAATGAGAACGTTTGCCAATATGATTCGGTCATGTTTCAGACTATTTTTGTTCTTTTGTGATAACAATATATAGTATCGAAAAAAAATTATATACCAAAGATAGAAATGCCAAAAAATAAAATAACTGCTTTATTAGGTCCAACAAATACTGGAAAAACTTATCAGGCTATTGAAACTATGCTCTCATTTCAATCTGGAATGATTGGTTTTCCACTGAGATTACTAGCTAGAGAAGTCTATGACAAGGTAATTACAAAAGTGGACAAAAATAAAGTAGCATTAATAACTGGAGAAGAAAAAATAATTCCATCTGAAGCAAAATATTATTTGTGTACAGTTGAGTCTATGCCTGTAGACAAAAATTTAGAATTTGTGGCAGTTGATGAAATACAAATGTGCACAGATCATGAGCGAGGCCACATTTTTACCGATCGACTATTAAACCTTCGAGGGGAAAAATCTACTATGTTTATGGGTTCAAACTCAATTAAAATTATATTGGAAAAGCTCGATGGTGAAATAGAATATATAAATAAAAATAGACTATCTAAATTAAGTTTTACTGGTCATAAAAAAATTTCTAGAATTGAAAGAAAATCTGCTATTATTGCCTTTTCATCAGAAGATGTTTATGCAATTGCAGAGCTTATAAGAAGACAAAAAGGTGGTTCAGCTATAGTTATGGGTTCACTAAGTCCAAAAACACGAAATTCTCAAGTACAACTTTACCAATCTGGCGACGTAGATTACTTAGTTGCTACAGATGCAATAGGCATGGGTATAAACATGGACCTAGATAATGTTTATTTTTCAAATTTAAGAAAATATGATGGGAGAAAATTACGAAGATTACATTTAGCAGAGATAGGGCAAATAGCAGGTCGAGCTGGAAGGTATTTAAGCGATGGATCTTTTGGTATTACAGGAGACTGTGAAAAACTCAGCGCTGAGGAAGTAGAACTACTAGAAAATCATAAGTTTAACGATATTCATACAATATTTTGGAGAAATACTAATCTCAATTTTAATAATGGTAACTCATTAATAAAGTCTCTTGAAGAAAGACCAAATAAATCTTGGCTAAAGAGAATACACGAGTGTGAAGATGAAAAAGTTTTAAAACACATACTTAAAGATAGTGAGAAATTAAGTTTATTTAACAATGAAAATGAACTAAGATTATTATGGGAATGTTGTCAAATTCCAGATTTTTCAAAAAAAACATATGGAAATCATATTGAAATAGTTGGTAAAGTTTTCAATTTTTTAAGAGAAGAGCCAGGTAAAATTTCAAATAATTATATGAAAGAACAATTAACATTAGTTGATAAAATGGATGGAAATGTCGACTCTATATCTAACAGAATTGCAAATGTAAGAACATGGGCTTATGTTTCAAACAAATCTAATTGGGTTGAAAATCAAGATTACTGGATTGAAAGAACAAAATATATTGAAGATAAACTCTCTGATAGATTACATGAAGAATTAACTAAAAGCTTTATAGATGAAAGAGCAAGTGTATTAGCTAGAGGATTGAAACAAGATATAGAATTCCACACAAAAATAGAAAATGAGGAAAAAGTTTTAATTAATAATCAATACATAGGAACTTTAAAAGCACTCAAATTAGATTTAGATTTAAAAAGTGGAGCACTAGATACTGACATCAAATCACTTAAAAAAGCAGCAAGACAAAATGTTGGCCCAGAAATTAATAAGAGAATTAATGATATAATCAATAATAAATTAATTGAACTTAAAGATGATTTCAAAATATATTGGGGAAAATTCCCAATAGCTAAACTTATACCAGGTGAAGATTACTTAAATCCAGGAATAAGTCTTATTATTGATGAAATTACAGAATCTTCTGAACAAAAAAAACTCAAAGATTTTTTAGATAAATGGATCTTAGAAAAAATAAATAACGAACTAAAAAGTTTAATGGATTTAAAATATTTAAAACAAGAAAATCCACATATAAGAGCTCTATCATTTCATCTTTATGAAAATAATGGCGTCGTCAAAAGAGAAAATGTTACAGATTTCTTAAAAAAACTAAGTCAAGATGATAGAAAAATCCTAAGAGATTTAGGAGTTAAGTTTGGAAGATATCATGTTTTTTTATTTAAAATGTTTAAACCAAATATAGTTTCATTTAGAATATTGCTTTGGAAAAATTATAATCAAATAAATTTGAAATTCAGACCACCAACATTTGGATTAAATTTTTTAGAAAATAAAAATATAAAAGATAAAAATCTGATGCTATTAAGTGGTTTCGAGAAATTTGATAAATTTTTTGTAAGAATAGATATTTTAGAAAGATTATTTATTAAATTATATAATTTTCAATCTCAAGATAAGGAAATCAAACTAATTCCTGAAATGTTAAACTTGCTTGGTTGTAGCAAAGATAATTTTATTAATCTCATCAAATTAATGAATTATAAATCTTTTGAAAAAGAAAATGATACTTATATAAAGTATATTCCAAGAAAAATGAAAAAATTTAAAAAATTTAAAGATATTAGAAATGACAATCCTTTTGAAGTTTTAAACAAAATTAGTTTCAAGTAATGATTAATTTTTTTAAAAAAAAAGAAAATAAAAATAGTGATATTGACTCCTTTTCTAAAGTAGCTTCTCTACTAATACATATTGCAAAAATAGACCAAGTTTATACTGATAAAGAAAAAGAAATTATAGAAAAAACAATTGTTGAATTGGGTGCAGAAAAAGAAAATCTTGAAAATATTATTAAAAATGCTGAAAAAAATGAGAATGATTCAAATCAGATTTTAGATTTTACTAAAGAAGTAAAAAATATGAATGAAATAGATAAAGAAAAAATAATTGAGGCACTTTGGACAGTTGTTTATTCTGATGGTAATTCAGATATGTATGAGGAAAGTTTAATGAGAAGATTAACCGGTTTACTATATTTAGATAAAAAGAAAGTTGGGGATATCAAAGCAAAGGTTAAAGAAAAATTAAATAAATAGATGACATATTTAGTCAATGAAAAATGTATAAAATGTAAATTAATGGACTGTGTTGAAGTCTGTCCAGTAGACTGCTTTTATGAGGGAAAAAATATGCTTGTAATTAAACCAGATGAGTGTATAGATTGTGGCGTTTGTGAACCCGAGTGTCCAGTAGACGCAATAGTCCCTGACACTGAAGATGGAACTGAAAAATGGTTAGAGATCAACAAAAAATACTCAGAAATATGGCCAAATATTTCAGAAAAGAAAGATCCACCGGCAGATAACGAGAAATTCAAAGATGAAAAAGATAAATTTAAAAAATATTTTGACGAAAACCTTTAAGAAAAAAAAGGTAAAAAAAAAGGTAAAAAAAAAGGTTAAAAAAAAGGTTAAAAAAAACCTACTTCAAAAAAAAAATACTGTTAAAAAATCTGCTATCAAAAAAATAAAAAAAGAAAAGTCTCTTAAATTAAAAAATATAAAAGAGAAAAAAGAAGATAAAAATGAAAGTCTAAAGATATCAAAAATAAATGAGCAAAAACCTGAAATTAAAAAAGTAAAAGTACAGGGATCAGAAAAAAGAGAATATAAAATTAAAGATTATGTTGTTTATCCTAAACATGGCGTTGGTCAAATAACTGAATTCAAGAAAATAAATATAGGTGGTATAGACGTTGAAACTTACATTCTTAAGTTTGAAAAAGATAAAGCAAGCGGAATGGTTCCAGTAAATAAGCAGTCTAATTTGAGACCATTAGCTACAATTAATCAAGTTAATAAATGTATAAGTATTCTAAAAAGTAAACCAAAAATTAAAAGATCTATGTGGAGCAGAAGAGCTCAAGAATATGAAGCTAAAATTTCCTCTGGAAAAATTTATGAGTTAGCTGAAGTAGTTAGAGATTTAAATAAAGGTGATGACATAATGATCGACCAGTCATATTCAGAAAGACAACTATTTGAAAAAGCATATGAGAGATTACTTACTGAATTTCAAATAGTAATTGGTTCTTCATTAGAAGATACGCAAAAGAAAATAGATAAGGCATTAAAGAGAAATTTAAATAAAGAAGTTGCTCCAAGTTCAGCTACAGTACAAAAAATTGAAAATAATCCAGAAACTATTCAAGAAGTAGAATAAAAAAAAACGCTTCTCACGCAAACGCCATGAGAAGCGCAATAAGTTAAAAAGAATACTAAACTATCTTCTTCTTCTTCTTTTTTTAGCTTTTTTAGCTTTCTTCTTAGCTTTTTTAGCTTTTTTTCTTCTTTTAGCCATTTTTAGCTCCCTTTTATTTTAACGAATCTTTATGATTCGTTTGTTAACTATGTTTTTATTTTTTTTGTTACGTTATGTCAATTCTTTAATTGATTGCAAAATTTTTAAAAAAAAATTTTTTTTATTTTTTTTATAATACTTAAAAAAGTTAGATAAATAGCGATTAATAAACAATATTTAATTAAATAAATTTAGTAAAGTTTTTCAAAAGAATTTTTATACTTTTGCACAATCTTAAATCTTTTTAACTTTAAAGTGGGTGTTAACATTCCATTTTCAATTGAAAATTTTTCATTAATTGTAAAAAACTTTTTGATATTTTCTATTTTAGATAATTTTTGATTAACCTTTTCTATTTGTTGTTTAATTTCTTCTGATGTTGAAGATTTTTTTTCATCGTTAAGAACTAATAATGCAACAAGATAAGGTTTGTTATCTCCATAAACAATTGCTTGGTCTATTATTTCAGAATTTACTAATTCATTTTCTATTTTCAGTGGTGAAATATTGTCTCCACCTGGTGTTATCAATATATCTTTCTTTCTATCTGTTATTTTCAGATAATCATTTTCAAAAACTCCTATATCTCCAGTATGAAGCCAACCTTCTTTTAATACTTTATCTGTTTCCTCTTTGTTATTCCAATATCCAAGCATTACGTTTTCACCCTGCACTAGGATTTCACCATCATCAGCAATTTTAACCTTATTTCCTTTAAATGGAGGTCCAACAGTTTCTACTCTAATATCATTTATTGGATTGCAGCTAACTACAGGAGATGTTTCTGTAAGACCGTAGCCCTGTAGGGTAGGTAGACCAATAGCATTTAAGAAATAGCCAACTTCTTTATCAAGTGCTCCACCTCCAGAGACAAAAGTTTTTAATGATCCTCCAAATTGACTCTTGATTTTTTTTCGTACAATTCTCTCTAAAATCCCATCCTGAATTTTTTCAATAGAATTAAGTGGTTCCTTCTTTATTTTTTTAAGTCCAAGTTCTAACATTTTCTTAACTAAAATTTTTTTAAGTCCTGTTGCTTTATTAAAACTTGCATTTATCTTTTGATAAAGATTTTGATAAAATCTAGGGACAGCAGTCATAATTTCTGGGCTACAATCATTCATATTTTTTATCAACTTTTCAATACTCTCTGCATAAAACACTCTAGCCGCAACTGTAATTTGAACAAATTGAACTGTATGTTCATAAGAGTGTGATAAAGGTAGCCATGTTAAAAATCTTGTTTGGTCTTTTTTAATTAGAGGTTCCAAAATTTCAATTGCACCTTCACAATTATTTAAAATTCCACCATGACTTAAAATAACTCCTTTAGGATTACCTTGTGTTCCAGAAGTATAAATTATACATGCAGGATCTTTTCTATTTATTTCAGTTGTATCTAGATTTTTTAATTTATTTAAATCAGAAAAAAATTTGTTTATATTTTGATATTCATTTTCGTTTACATTTTCTAAATCATCAAAAGAAAATACTTTTTTAATAAATGCTTTACTTTTAATTGTATTTTTAACTTTATTAAATTGTTCTGTGTTTGAAACAAATATTACTGTTGGTGTACAATCGTTTATAATATATTCATAGTCTCTTTCAGCATAGGTTGTATAAGCAGGTACTGTGATTGCACCTGATAACATTATAGATAAATCAGAAATAAACCATTCAGGTCTGTTTTCTGAAATTAATAAGCATCTATCGCCTTTGTTAATATATTTTTTTAATTCAATTGCTAATTTATTTATTGATCGATGAGTCTTTTCCCAACTATAATTTTTTTTTGGCTCTTTTAGAGATGATAATAAAAATTTATTTTTATCAGTTTGATTTTTATATTGAATAAAGAATAACTCTAACAAATTGTTAATATTATTTAGTTTCATATCAATTTTGGTGGGCAAAGAGAGACTCGAACTCTCACAGTATTGCTACTATTGGATTTTGAGTCCAACGCGTCTACCAGTTCCGCCATTCGCCCTATTTTATTTATCATTATTTTGTTTATAAATAATAGTATAAGAAGAATTATTGTAATAAAAGAAAATATGTTTAAAGAACTTTATTTAAAATCTATAAAATTAGCTGGACATAAAAATTCAAAATCTTTTTTAGGTTTTTTTTCTTTCATTGAAAGTTTTATTTTTCCGATACCTCCAGATGTATTAATAATTCCTATGACAATTGCTAAAAGAGAAGAATGGCTTAAAATTGCAACAATTGCTACAATTGGTTCTGTCCTGGGAGCTTGCTTAGGCTATTTTATAGGTTTTGTTTTTTTTAATGAAATAGGTGTTAAAATATTTGAATTATATGGAGTCGATAATACCTCTTTTCTAAAAGATAAATTATCTTCTGATGGAGGTACTATTGCGTGGATTACACTTTTAGCTATTGCTGGATTTACTCCAGTACCATTTAAACTACTTACTATAACTAGTGGATTTGTACACTTTAATATTATCTATTTTATTATAATTTCAATTCTTACAAGAGGTTCAAGATTTTTTATAATTGCTTTTTTAATTGGAAATTTTGGTCCAACAATGAAAAAAATAATAGAAAAAAGAATTTTAAGTTTATCTATTGTAATCTCTTTTGTAATTATTTCTCTCGCATATCTTGTTTACAAATTTCTTATAAATTTTAGCAATTAATGTATAAATTTATTTCTATAAAAAACTTTTTTTTAATAATAGCAATAGTAAGTATTATAACTTTGTTAGGTGCAGTTTTTATTGAATATGTTTTAGGAATAAAACCTTGTAAACTTTGTTTATATCAAAGGTACCCATATGTTGTTTCAATTTTTTTTTGTTTTTTTGGATACAGTCAACACAATAAAAACATTTGGCTATATCTTTTATCTGTTACATTTTTATTAAGTTTAACAATTTCTTTTTATCATGTTGGTATAGAAAACTATATTTTTCCTGAATTTTCTGGATGCTCAGCTGATAATCTTGATATAATAAAAAAACAAGATTTACTTAATTCACTAAATAATTTCATTCCAAATTGTAAAGATGTTACTTATAGAATTTTAGGATTATCCCTTGCGACTATAAATGTACTTATATCAGGATTAATTTTAGTTATATCATTATTATTGATTAAATATGAAAAAAACAGATAAAAAATTATTAGAAGAGTTTATAAGAGTTGATCACGCTGGTGAAAGGGGAGCTATTAAAATTTATGAAGGACAATTGTTAGCTCTTAAAACTTTAATGAAAAATGATGAATTAAAAAAGAAAATTGAAGAAATGAAGCAACATGAAAAAGAACATGCAGAATTTTTTGATAAAGAAATCAAAAAAAGAAATATAAAACCAACTAAATTTCTACCTTTATGGGATCTTTTGGGTGTGGGTCTTGGTTTTGGTTCTACTATTCTAGGAAGTAAAGCCGCAATGCTTTGTACGGCATCTGTTGAAGAGGTAATTGACGAACATTATCAAAATCAGATAGACAAAATACAGGACGATGAGAAAGAACTAAAAGATAAAATTATTAAATTTAGAGAGGATGAGCTCCATCATAGAGATATAGCTTATGAAAATGGTGCAAGCAAAGACGGATTTTACTCAATTTTAGACAAGTTAATCAAAACTAGTTCAAGAATAGCTATTACGATTTCTGAAAAGTATTAATTAGGGTTCTAACTCTACATCCCAGTACAAATAATCAATCCAACTCTTGTGAAGATAGTTTGGTGGAAAATTTTTTCCGTTTTTATGAAGATCTTCTGTTGTTGGCTGAAATGGCTTTTGATTTAATTTCATTCCAGAAAATTTAAGCAATCTACCACCCTTTTTAACATTGCAAGATGAACATGCTGTAACAACATTATCCCAATCTGTCTTCCCTCCTTTAGATCTTGGTAACAAATGGTCAAAAGTTAATTCTTTATCACTACCACAATATTGACAAGAGAACTTATCCCTAAGGAATACATTAAATCTGGTAAAATTCGGATTAGATTGAGGCTTAATATAACTTTTCAATGCTATTACGCTTGGAAGCTTCATACTAAATGAAGGGCTTCGAATTACTCTGTCATAATAACTAACTATACTAACACGATCCAAAAAAACAGATTTAATTGAATCTTGCCAACTCCATAGTGATAATGGGTAATAACTTAATGGCCTGTAATCAGCGTTAAGAACTAATGCAGGACATTTTTCTAATGACATTTGATCAAGATTTCCTTCAATCATTAAAATAGATTAGCTTAATTACTATTATTAATCAATATTACAAAATGTAAGAAAAAAATATTAATTATTTATGTTTTTTTTAATAAATTCTAAAGCATAACTTGACGCTTCTACTGGTATGTTATGTTCACAATTGTTTATTAATTTTGTTACTACGTCTACTTTTTGTCTAATTAAAAAATCTTTTGAGTCTAGCAAAAAATTTGATGGAACAATAGAATCTAAAGCTCCATGTATTAAAAGTATTTGAGGTTTTGAGATAATTCTTTTGGAAAGATTATCCTTATCTATAATTTTACCAGAAAATCCAACTATACATCCAAACTTCTCATTAGCAGTCAATCCAATATTTATAGACATCATGCATCCTTGACTGAAACCAGCTATACAAATTTGAGAATTCTTTAAATTATATTTTTTTTTTACTTCGTCAATAAACTTATTTATAACTTTTTCGGATTTAAGAGACTCCCCTAATATATAATCAGGATCATCATTTGATAAATCAAACCATTGATAACCGTTGGGATTTATATTGCACTTTTCATGGCCATTTGGACTTAAAAAAATAGTATTAGGTAAAAATCTTTTCCAATTAAGTGTCAAAATACTTATATCTTCTCCATCACCACCATAACCATGAAGAAGTATAACTGCGTTTTTAATAATATTATTCTCTGGTAAAATGATTTTTGTTTTTAAACTTAGTTCCATTTATTAAATTTAATCAAATTTTTTTAACCATTTAATCAACTTTTCATCTTCAAAATTAATTGATCCAATAACTCTTGCAAATTCTTTGCCTTCTTTATTAATAAAGATTGTAGTAGGCAGACCTCTTAAAAGGAACTGCTTTGCTAATTGAATATCATTGTCATAATAAATCTCTAAATTATCTATATTTAATTCTTTATAAAATTTTTCTGATTTTTCCAAATTCTCTTTACCTACATTAATAGGTATAATTTTCAAATTTTTAAAATTTTTGTTTTTTTGTAGTGCATTTAATGACGGCATTTCATGCCTACATGGTGCACACCAAGTTGCCCAAAAATTTATTAAAACTAAGGAATTTTTGAAGTTATTTAGATAAACAGTTTCATTTTTAATATTTTTAAAATTTATATTTTCAAGTTTTTTTTGGTTTTTATGAATAAACAGATTTTTTAATTTTGGATCCTGTATTGCATAAGATCCACTTGATGATATTAGATATAATAAAACAACTAAAAATTTAAATGTTATAAATTTCATACTTATGGATATAATTACATATCATGTCAAAAAATAAAAACAATAAAGCTATTTGGAGCACTAGAATAAAAAAAAATACTACTTCGATATTTAAAAAAGTTGGGAGTTCTATTAATACAGATAAAAGATTATATAAAGAAGACATACAGGGTTCTGTAGCTCATACTGAGATGCTTTTTAAACAAAAAATTATCTCATTCAAAATTAAAAATAAAATTATTTGGGGTTTAAATAAAATCCAAAATGAAATTTTAAAAGGAAAATTTATCTTTAGAACAGATTTAGAAGATATTCATATGAATATAGAAAATAGACTACATGAAATAATTGGTGAAGATGCTGGATTTGTTCATACAGGTAGATCAAGAAATGACCAAGTAATAACAGATCTTAAAATTTGGATGAAACATTCTACTGTAGATCTAATTAAACTTTTGGAAAATCTTAACAAAGTTTTTTTAAAAGTAGCTGAAAAAAATATAGAGACAATTATGCCAGGATTTACTCATTTAAAAAATGCTCAACCAATATCTTTTGCACATTATTTATTAGCATATTTTGAAATGTTTAAAAGAGATAAGAATAGATTTGAAAACAACTTAAAAAACTTAAATGAAAATCCTTTAGGAGCTGCTGCTTTTGCAGGGACAAATTTTAATATCGATCGATTTTTTACTACTAAAAAATTAAAATTTAATTATCCAACAAATAATTCAATTGATACTATTTCTGATAGAGATTTTGTTTTAGATTTTTTATATACAGTTTCAGCTTGTTCGATACATATTTCAAGAATTTCTGAGGAATTTATTATTTGGAACTCAGATGCATTTAAATTAATAAAATTAAACGATAAAATAGTAACAGGATCTTCAATAATGCCACAGAAAAAAAATCCTGATCCACTGGAATTTTTAAGAGGTAACAGCGGATCCAGTTTTGGAAATCTATTTACAATGCTTACAATTTTAAAAGGTTTACCCTTGTCATATTTTAAAGATATGCAAGATGATAAAAGATTAGTTTTTAATTCATTTGATTTGTTAAAAAATTCTATTCAAGTTCTTATTGAAGTTCTTAATAATTTTTCTGCTAATAAAAAGAGAATGTTAGAACTAGCAAATGAGGGATTTATATTATCTACCGATCTAGCAGATTATCTCGTTAAAAAATATAACTTTCCTTTTAGAAAAGCATATTTAATAACAGCAAGAATTGTTAATTATGCAGAGTCAAAACACTTAAAATTTAATGATTTGACAATGAAAGATTTAAATAAAATAGATAAAAATCTAGATGAGAGTGTTTTAGAAGTATTTGATTTAAGAAACTCAATAAAATCAAAAAAGTCTTATGGAGGTACTTCTTTTGAAAATATAAAGAAAATGATAAAAAAATATAAAAGAGAATCAAAATGAAAAAAAAAACATTATTTTTATTATTTTTTATATTTCTTTTAGTTTCTTGTGGTAAAAAAGCTGACCCTCAATATAAACAAAGTAAATTTATATTTTTGAATAAAATAATTATAGTTTCATGACATATAAAAATAAGCACTTCTATATTGAAAAAATAAGTGCAGAAAAATTAGCTAAAAAATTTGGAACACCTTCTTATATTTATTCTTATAATAGTTTAAAAAATAATATAAAAAATTTTAAAAATCATTTTAGATCTTTTAAACCAACAATTTGTTTTTCAGTTAAATCTAACTCTAATTTAAGACTTTTAAACCTTATAAGTAAGTTTGGTTTGGGGGCAGATGTTGTTTCAAAAGGAGAACTTTTAAAAGCCCTTAAAGCTAAAATTAAACCTGAAAAAATTGTTTTTTCTGGAGTTGGAAAATCAATTGAAGAACTTAAATTTGCAATTAAAAAAAAAATTTTTTTAATTAATGTAGAATCTGAAAACGAAATTATTGAAATTGAGAAAATTGCAAAAAAAAACAAAAAAAAAATAGATATCGGAATTAGACTAAATCCAGATACTGATGCAAATACTTTAAAAGAAATTTCAACTGGTAAAAAAGAAAATAAATTTGGTTTAACGAAAAAAAAATTTTTGTACCTTGTTGATAAATATAAATATTCAAATTTTATTAATATTATTTGTTTAAGTGTTCATATTGGTAGTCAAATAACTAGCCACACCCCCTATAAAAAAATGTTAGATATTGTGGATAGGACTATCAAAGATTCAAGATATAAATTTAGTTATATTGATTTGGGTGGTGGTATGGGCATTCAATATAAAAAAAATGGTAATAAATTAAATTATAAAAAGTATAGCTCGTTAATTAAATCTTTTTTAAAAAAAAATAAAGTTAAAATAATATTTGAACCTGGAAGATCAATAATAGGAAATGCAGGATTTTTATTAACTAAAATAATTTATATCAAACAGACAAATACAAGAAATTTTATAATTTTAGACTCAGCTATGAATGATATGATGAGACCTGCGCTATATAAAGCTGAGCATATGATTTTACCGTCTAAACTTTCAAAAAACAAGATTAATAGAAGACATGAATTTGTAGGTCCTATATGTGAAACCACAGATAAATTTTTGACTACGTTAAAATACCAAAAATTAAATCAAAACGATATTTTAATAATATGTGATGTAGGTGCATATGGAATGGTATTATCATCGAATTACAATTTAAGACCAAAGCCTCCAGAAATTTTAGTAAATAAAAAAAATTCAAAAATAATTACTAAAAGAGAAAAACTAATTTCAATAATCTAAATTGATTATAATGCTTAGAAGAATTTTATTTTTATTTTTTTTTTATTTTGGAGTAATTTGTCTATGCATATTACTTCTACCATCTCTAATATTAAATAAAAAAATAGTTATTTTAGGTGGCAAATTACTTGGCGGGTGGAGTAAATTTTGCTTAGAATTTTTTTTAAAAACAAAAATAGTTATTTCTGGCAAAGAAAATATTACAAAAGATAAATTTTTTATTGCTTGTGCTCACCAATCTCAATTTGAAACTTTTTTTTTACAAGCGTTATTTGACTCACCTGTGTTTATTTTAAAAAATGAACTATTTAAAATACCTATATTTGGTTGGTATTTAAAAAAAATGGGTTGCATAGGAATTGAGAGAAACAAAACAACTAAGGAAAATTTAAATTTCTTTGAGAAAATTCAAGATCATTATAAAAAATCAGATAGACCAATAATTATTTTTCCACAAGCTACTAGAGTAGATATTAATGACAGAAAACCTTTTAAAAAAGGTGTTAAAAGAATTTACTCTGAACTTAATATAAAATGTCAGCCTATAGCTCTTAACTCTGGTATCATTTGGCCTAAAAAAGGAATTCTAAAAACTAATAAAACCTTAAAAATTTCTATATTAAAAACAATCGATCCTGGATTAAATTCTGATGATTTTTTTTTGAAACTTCAAAAAAATATTTATGATGAATTAGATAAAATGATCTAACCTTTCATAGGCATAACTACAAAAATACTGTCAAAATCTCCTGGATCTTTAATAAGCGCTGGTGAACCAGTATCTTTTAAATAAATTTCTATTTTATCTCCATCTAATTGTGAAGCTATATCAATTAAATATCTCGAATTAAAACTTATATCTAGTTCATAATCAAATAATACACTGAGAGTTTCTTTCCCATCTCCGCTATTGGCATTATTTACAGATAAATTTAATGTATCTTTTGATAAATTAAATTTTACTCCATCCTTTTTATCTAACGAGACTGATGCTACACGATCTACAGAATTTAAAAATAACTTTAAATCAATTTCTAATTTTTTTTGATTCTCTTTAGGTACAACTTGAATATAATTTGGAAATTTTCCATCAATTAGCTTAGAGATCAATATACAATTATCTAATTCAAATTTTATTTTTGATTTGATATTTGATACTTTTACTTCCCCATCATAATTTTCTAACAAACTACAAAGTTGAAAAATTGTTTTTTTAGGAAGAATTATGGGATCAAAATCTATTTTTTCATTAAGTCTAATTTTTGAAATAGACATCCTGTGACTATCCGTTGCAGCAGCTGTTAAAAATATTTTATCATCTGCTTGGGTTTGATGAAAAAATATTCCACTTAAATAATGTCTAGTTTCATCATTTGAAATTGAAAATTTACATTTGCTTAATAATTTGAGTAAAAACTTTGATTTAATTGAAAAACTATTTTTATCAAAATTTTCATCAGTTAAAGGAAACTCAGAGGGATTTATACAATTTAAATTAAATACTGATTTTTCCGACTCTAAGTGAATTTTACTCTCACTTATCATTGAAAAATTTATCTTGTTTCCTGAGTTAAATTTTCTCACAATATCATACATTATTGACGAAGATGTTGTTGTTTTTCCCTCCTCAACAATTTCAACATTTTTTATTTCTTGAATAAAAATTAAATCAAGATCCGTAGCAGTGATTTTTAATATTGAATTTTGAGCTTCTAATAAAATATTTGATAGAATAGGAAGCGTGCTTCTTTTTTCTATTACGCCTTGGCAATAATTTAAAGACTTTTGCAAGTCTTGCTGATTTACGTTAAACTTCATTTTCTTTACTGTATAAAATCTTATTCTTCAGGCTATCTATATTTAAGCTTAACTCTTTATCTTCATTCTTTAATCTTTCAATTGTTTTTACTGAATGGATTACTGTTGTATGGTCTCTATTAGAAAATGATCTACCTATTTCAGGAAGAGATTTAGATGTTAATACTTTTGATAAATAAATTGCAGTTTGTCTTGGCCTCACTAAATACCTAGATCTTCTTGCAGATAACATTTCATTTTTACTAATTTTAAAAAATTTACAAACTATAGTTTGAATTAGATCTATTGTTACTTTGTTTTCTGACATATTTAATAGATCCTTTAAAATGATTTTAGTTTCAGCTAAAGAAGGTACCTTGTTGTAAATTCTTGAAAAAGATATAACTCTATTCAAAGCCCCAACAACCTCTCTAATATTTGACCTTATTTCAGAACAAATAAATTTTAAAATTTCGTCAGATATTTTTATTGTGTTTCCATTAAGCAGTAATAGCTCATTTGTTTTTGATTTAATTATTTTATATCTTAAATCATAGTCTGCACTTTGAATGTCAACCACTAGTCCTCCAGAAAATCTTGATTTTATCCTTTCCTGTATTCTCGAGAGCTTATTTGGCGCTCTATCAGCTGTTATAACAATCTGAGAACCGTTATCTATTAATGCGTTGAATGTATGAAAAAACTCTTCTTGCATAGCTTCTTTTCCATTCATAAACTGAATATCATCAATTAATAGTACGTCAGTATTTCTAAAATAATCCTTAAATTTAACCATCTCATTCGATTTAATTGATTTTATAAAATGATACATAAATCTTTCAGCAGATATGAACATAATTTTTTTTGCAGACTTAAATTCAAGTCCAATTGCATTTAGTAAATGAGTTTTCCCCATTCCAACACCACCATATAAATATAATGGGTTATAATGAGATAAGTCCTCGGTTATTTTTTTTGAGGCTTCAAATGCTAGCTTGTTACTTGATCCTAAGATAAAATTATTAAAATTTTTATTTGGATCTATTCTATTATATTTTAAAAATGTGTCTTCTATAAAAGTTATATTTGGTTTTTTTATAATTTCTGATTTACTTTCATTTTCATTATTTCTAATCACATATTTGTCATTTATGGAAATTTCTATTCTATTAATCTGCTTATTATAGCCATTTACTATTTGTAAAATTTGATCTAAATAACGCGAGGTAATCCAATCCCTTATAAACCTGGTTGATACTGAAATTAATATATAATTTTTAAACTCTTCAACAAAATCTAATTTTTTAAGCCATGATTCATAAATATCTAAACCAAATTTCAACTTCATATCATTTTGAATATTGACCCATTCGATAGTTTTTTGTTTAATATTTTGATTTAAATTGTTATTCATGGAAGAATTTCAATTAAGCTTTTTAGTAATTTATTGCAATGAATTTTTTTTATTTTTTAAAAATAAATAAAATCTATAATTGTAAAATCTATAAGCGAAAAACTTTTAACTTCTGAATTGTATTCAGATGATTATTTAGTAATTAATAATTTACTTTTATTTACAGTTAATTATCTACATATAGTAGATGGAAATTAAAAAAATTTATATTTTGTGTATAAAATAATTATAATTGAATAAAAAAATTTTTTTTAGGAAACTCTAATTAAATAATTTTTTTAAATAAGCCTAACTACTTACAGTTGATTAAAATTTTAGATTGAATTGATTTTTTTTGTAATTCTAGAAATATTTCTTGACGCGTTTTGTTTTTTTATGATACCCGTTTTAGCAATTTTCATCAATTCAGAGTTAAACTTTGGCAAATAAGAGAGTGCATCTTTTTTATTTTTTTTATCAATAATTGAATTCATTTTTTTTAAAGCTTTTTTAAATCTTGCTTTTCTGATTTTATTAACTTTAGTTTCTCTAGATATTCTTCTAATTGTTTTAATTGCTGATTTAGTGTTTGCCATAGCGTTGCTGTATAACTTGTGATTTAAAAACGGTCAACATATTAAATTTTTATTTTTGGCAAATTTCACACATAAATGTTGATCTATTTGTTTGAAAAAACTTAGTAATAATACCTTTGCAATTATTTCTTGAACAAGTTTCTCCTTTTCTACCATATATTTTAAATTCTTTTTGAAAAGATCCATTTACACCCTCAGTATTTTGGAAATCTCTAATTGAAGAACCACCATATTCGATAGCAAGTTTTAATACTATGTTTGAATATTTAATTATTTTTTTTATTTCATTTTTAGAAATTTGTGACCCTTCTTTTTTAGGATTTATTTTTGAATAAAATAAGATTTCATTAACATATATATTTCCTAATCCTGCTATAATACTTTGATCTAATAAAATATTTTTTATATTTTTCTTTTTATTTTGAATTTTTTTAAATAGGTAATTTGAATTAAATTCTTTACTAAATGGTTCTGGACCAATCTTTTTAAAATATAAATTTAAATCTTTATAATTCCTAAACAATTTAAAAAACCCAAATCTTCTTGGATCATTATAAATAATATTAAAATTTGGAAAAACAAATTTCAAATGATTATGTTTTTTTGGAACTTGTTTGTATTGGTAAAAACTTAAGTTTGTGATTTTATCAAATTTTTTTTTAACCAAGTGTATAGTTCCCGACATTCCAAGATGAAAAACACAATACAGATTGGATTTAAATTCTATAATAATGTATTTTGATATTCTTGATATATTTAAAATAACCTTATTCTTAAGAGATCTTTCAAAATTGATAGGGATCTTAAATCTTAAATTTCTATTTTTTACAATTACTTTACTTAATTTTTTATATTTAATTGCACTTTTAAGTGATTGTTTTACTATTTCTACTTCTGGCAATTCTGGCATTTAATATTATATTAATTGAATTAAATTAGAATAAAACTATGAAACAATATCTACAACAAAGAAAAGGTTTAGTTCAAGGAGTATTTAATAAAGTTTTTGATAAATACGATACCATGAATGACTTTATGTCATTAGGAGCTCATAGAATTTGGAAAAAAAATTTAATTTTGTCTTTAAATCCATCAAAAAATAAAAATTTAATTGATGTGGCTTGTGGAACAGGTGATATAGCTAAACTCTACATAAAATCTACAAATGAAGAGGCTGATATTATGTGTGTAGATCCAAATATCAATATGATTAATTATAGTAAAAAACAATTTTATAACTTTAAAAATATTAAGTGGAGTTTATCCAGCGCAGAAAATTTAAAAATTAAAAGTAACAGCTATGACTTTTATACTATTAGCTTTGGTCTTCGAAATACAAAAAATATTAAAAAAAGTTTAGAAGAAGCATATAGAGTTTTAAAACCTGGAGGAAAATTTGTATGTCTCGAATTTTCAAAAATTGAAAATAAAAACTTTAATATGATATATAAGAAATACTCAAAAATAATTCCTTCAATTGGTAAATTTGTTGTGGGTGATGATAAACCTTACGAATATTTAGTAAAAAGTATTGAAAATTTTATAAATCAAGAAGAGTTATTGGAATTAATGAAAAGATCAAATTTTCAAAAATGTAAATATAGAAATCTAAGTGGAGGTATTGTTGCTATTCACTCTGGTTGGAAAATTTAATGATTAAGAAAATTTTCACTCTAATTAAAATTGCAAGAAAAGTTGCACTTTCAGATGCTCTAAAAGTAATCTCCAAGATTCACCAGCCCCCTTTTTTAGTTAAATTATTTGTAAACCTCTTATCTATATCTTTTGAAAAAAAAAATGACTTTAGAGATAAACTAAGCGACGAAGAAAAGTTATGTAAATCAATAGAAGGAATGGGTACAACATTTATAAAACTAGGACAATTTCTAGCAACTAGACCTGATATTATTAGTGAGGATTTATCAAAGCATCTTGAAAAACTTCAAGATAAATTACCTCCATTTTCAATTAACGAAGCTAAACAAATTGTAAAAAAAAACCTAGGGCAAGAAATGTTTCAATCTATTATCAACTTTAGTGAACCTATTGCTGCTGCATCAATAGCTCAGGTTCATAAAGCGCAAATAAATGATAATGGAACCATCAAAGAAGTTGCAATTAAAATTTTAAGACCAGATATAAAAAAAAAATTTAATGAGGAAATTGATGCGCTAATGCTATTAGCCTTTATTATTGAAAGTTTAATAAAAAAAACTAAGAGACTCAAGTTAATAGAAGTTGTTTTTTTACTTAAAGAAATAACAAATCATGAGATGGATTTACGTTTTGAAGCTGCTGCTGCTAACGAGTATTATGAGAATACTAAAAACGATGCAGGCTTTAAAGTTCCAAAAATTTATTGGAATTATACAAGTGAAGAGGTGCTAACTTTAGATTGGATAAATGGTGTATCAATTAGGGAAAAAGATACCCTAAAAGAAAAAAACATAGACATTGAAAATATTGCAAGTGATATAATTCAACATTTTCTTAGACATGCAGTCAGAGATGGGTTTTTTCATGCTGATATGCACCAGGGTAACCTACTTATAAATGAGAGTGGTCAAATCGTTCCTATTGATTTTGGTATTATGGGAAGGCTTGATAAGTTAAATAGAAGATTCTTAGCAGAAATTTTATTTGGCTTTATTCAAAGAGATTATAAAAAAGTTGCTGAGGTTCATATTTTAGCTGGCTTAGTTCCTAAAAATGTACAAATAGATGAATTAGCCCAAGCCTTAAGATCAATTGGAGAACCTATATTTGGCCAATCAGTTAAGGATATTTCGGGGGGCAAACTTTTAAAACAACTATTTAATATTACAGAAAAATTTAATATGCAAACTCAGCCTCAGTTACTATTATTACAAAAAACTATGGTTGTAGTTGAAGGAGTGGCAAGAAAGCTTAATCCAAATACAAATATTTGGAGTACATCAAGACCAGTACTGGAAAAATGGCTAAAAGAAACCAAGGATCCAATTAATAATATTTCAGATACAATTAAAGAAACTTCTGAGGTTATAAAAAGATTACCAGAATTTCCTAAAATGATGGATAAAGCTAATCAGGCTTTATCCTATTTAGCGAGTGGAAAAATTCCTGATAACTCAAATTCTTATTCTGCATTAAAAGAAAAAGAGTTAGAATTAAAATCTTTCAGAAATCAAAGTTTTGTTGGATTATTATTACTTGTATTTTTTGCTTTCATAGTATTTTAATTCTTAAATGAATAAATTAGAAAATAAAAAAATTTTATTAGTAATATGTGGTGGAATTGCAGCCTATAAAAGTTTGGAATTAATAAGGCTTTTCAAAAAAATGGGTGCAAGTGTTAAAACTGTTTTAACTAAAAATGCACAAAAGTTTGTGACACCACTTTCAATAACTTCTTTATCTCAAGATAAAGTTTACTATGATTTATTTAGTCACGAAAATGAATCTGAAATGGATCATATATCTCTCTCAAGGTGGGCAGATTTAATATTAATTGCTCCAATAACAGCAAATACAATCTCTAAACTAAGTTACGGTTTAGCAGATGACCTTGCAACTACTTTAATTTTAGCCTCAAATAAAAAAGTGTTTTTAGCTCCCGCTATGAATGTGAGAATGTGGGAACATCCATCAAATAAAAAAAATGTAAATAAACTTGTAGATTATGGCTACAACTTCATAGGTCCCGAGATTGGAGATATGGCATGTGGAGAATATGGTGAAGGAAAAATGACTGAACCAGAAAATATTATTAATATTATTATTAAATATTTTGAAAATTTAAGTAAAAATAAAAAATTAACAGCACTAGTAACAGCAGGGCCCACACATGAAATGATTGATCCAGTAAGATTTATATCAAATAAATCAAGTGGAAAACAAGGATATGAAATAGCAAATTCTTTAAAAAATAATGGTTTTGAAACAACTTTAATTTCTGGTCCTACAAATTTAAGTCCTACAAACGGTATTAACTTTATCAAAGTAAACACAGCAGAGGATATGTTGAATAAATGTTTAGAATGTTTACCTGTAGATATAGCAATTTTTACAGCCGCAGTAGCAGATTATAGAGTAAAAAAAATTCATAATCAAAAAATAAAAAAGCAGGAGAAGTTGAAATTAGATCTAGAACAAAATGTAGATATTTTAAAACATGTTTCAAACCATAACTCACTCAGACCTAAGTTAGTAATAGGTTTTGCAGCTGAAACTAACAATTTAAGAGAAAACTCAATAAAAAAATTATTAGAAAAAAATTGCGACTGGATTATTTCTAATGATGTATCAAATCCAGAAATAGGATTTAATTCAGAAAATAATAAAGTTTCAATATTTTATAAAAATCAAGTTGAGGAAAATTTACCAAAAATGAGTAAATCAGCTATTGCTAATGAGATTTCAAATAAAATAATTTCATATTTTAACTAATGGCTAGAGTTTTAATTAAAAGATTAAATCCAAAAGTAGAATTACCAAAATATAAAACTGAAGGCTCGTCTGGTCTTGATTTAATGGCTTTTATAGATAAACCAATTAATTTACCTTCAAAAGAGTCTGTATTAGTTCCTACAGGTATATCAGTTGCTATAAGTAATGATCTAGAAATACAAATTAGACCTAGATCTGGACTTGCAGCAAAATCTAATATTTCTGTACTTAACACACCAGGAACTATTGACAGTGATTATAGAGGGGAAATTAAAGTAATCTTATTTAACCATGGTAAAAAAGAATTTATTATAAATAATAAAGACAGGATAGCTCAAATGGTTTTAACTCCAATAGTAAAAGTAAATTTTGAAGAGGTTACTGAATTACCTGAGACAATAAGAGGTGATGGGGGATTTGGATCTACTGGTAAATGAAAAATAGTTTAACGAAAAGTTCAATTGAAAGATACTCAAGACAGATTATATTAAAAGATATTGGTCCAGAGGGTCAAAAAAAAATAATAGATGCAAAAATATTAATTGTAGGGGCGGGAGGTTTAGGATGTCCAATTATTGATTATTTAGCTAGAGCTGGAGTTAAAAACATAGGAGTGGTAGATCATGATAAGGTCAATTTGTCTAACTTACATAGACAAAATTTTTATGATTTATCTGATTTAGGAAAATTTAAGGTAAAAGCAATTAAAAAAAAGTTAAAAAAGATTGATAACAAGATCAATTTAAAAATTTACAACAACAAAATAAATGAAAAAAATATTCACAAAATACTAAATGATTTTGAATTTATTTTTGACGGAAGTGACAATTTTGAAACAAAATTTTTATTAAACAAATATTGTATTCAAAGTAAAAAGGTTTTGATTGTTGGAGCAATTAGTAAATTTGATGGTCACGTATTTACATTTGATTTTAAGGATAAAACAACTCCATGTTTGAAATGCTTTTATCAATCTGATCCTTCGGATGAAGTTTTAAATTGTGAAGCAGAAGGTATTTTAGGACCAGTAGCGGGTATAGTTGGAAATATTCAAGCTAACGAAGGTTTAAAAAAAATTCTTAAAATAGGTAAAGGTTTAAATAAATTAATATTAATTTTAAATTTATTAAATCTTGAATTTAGAAAAGTTTCTTTTTCTAAAAAAAAAAATTGTATATGTGCAAAAAAATAACTTTTATTCTTTTATTTTTAAATTTTTTTTCATTTTCTTTTGCTTTAGAAAATCCAAAGTTTTTAAGTTTAAAAAATCAAAAGGTAAATGTTAGGTATGGACCTGGTTTTAATTTTCCGATTAAATTTATATATGTCAAAAAATATTTACCTGTACAAGTTATAGATAGTAAAGAAAATTTTAGAAGAATAATTGATCACAAAAAAAATAGTGGATGGATACATGTTACACAACTTAGAAAAGCCAACTCAATTATAGTTTTGGAGGATAAGATTGTCTTTAGGAGAAATAGTAAATTTTCTGAGCCAATAATAAAAGTTAAAAAAGGAAGAATGGTGTTAGTAGAGAAGTGTCTTGAAAGCTGGTGTAATGTTAAAACAGACAAATACAATGGTTGGTTAGAAAATGATAAGGTTTGGGGTTTTGTAAAATAACTTAGTTAAAACGGTCTAAATTCATTACTTTTGTCCAAGCTGCAACGAAATCTTTTACAAATTTATCATGAGAGTCGTCAGTTGCATATACTTCAGCAAGTGCTCTAAGTTGAGAATTTGATCCAAAAATTAAGTCTACTCTTGTTCCTGTCCATTTAATTTTTTTTGTTTTTCTATCTATGCCTTCAAAAGCATCTTCTTTCTTAGAAGTTTCTCTCCATTTTATATTCATATCTAATAAATTTATGAAAAAATCATTTGTTAGTTTTCCAATATTTTTTGTGAAAACTCCATTTTTAGAATTATCAAAATTAGTTCCAAGAACTCTCATACCACCAACTAAAACGGTCATTTCTGGAGCTGATAAGTTTAGTAGTTGTGCTTTATCAATTAGTAATTCTTCTGCAATTGTTGAATTCATTCCTTTTGAATAATTTCTAAAACCATCAGCAACAGGTTCTAAAAGTCCAAAAGAATGTATATCAGTTTGATCTTGAGTTGCATCACCTCTTCCTGATTTAAATGGTACCTTTATTTTTTTACCAGCTTTTTGTGCGGCTTTTTCAATTCCAACGTTACCACCCAACACAATTAAATCTGCAATTGATACAAATTTTGATTTTGAATTAAATTGTTTTTGAATTTTATTATACTTACCTAAAACTTTAGAAAGTAATTTTGGATTATTTGACTCCCAATCTTTTTGAGGAGCTAATCTTATTCTAGAACCATTTGCTCCACCTCTTTTATCTGATCCTCTAAAAGTAGAGGCTGAGGCCCAAGCAATCATTACCAATTCAGAGATTGTTAAACCTGATTTAACAATTGATTTTTTAAGTGTTTCTATATCTTTGTTTTTAAGTTTATATTTATTTCTTGGAATTGGATCTTGCCAAATTAAGTCCTCTTTTGGTACTTCGTTTCCTAAATAATTTACTCTTGGTCCCATGTCTCTATGGGTTAATTTAAACCAGGCTCTAGCGAATGCATCTGCAAACTCATCTGGATTGTTATGAAAATGTCTTGAAATTACTCCAAATTTTGGATCAATCTTAAGTGATAAATCGGTTGTTTGCATCATTGGCATATTTTCTTTTCCTTTAATATGCGCATCAGGTGTCATTGAAATTGCATGACCATTTTTTTTTGGCTTCCATTGATATGCTCCTGCAGGACTTTTAGATAGTTCCCAATCATAACCAAATAAGTTATCAAAATAACCCATGTCCCACTTAATTGGATTTGATGTCCACGCACCTTCTATTCCACTACTAATGGTATCTGCTCCTAGTCCAGATTTATAATTACTATTCCAACCCGTTGATTGATCTTGAATTTTTGAGCCTTCAGGTTCTGGTCCTTTATGTGATTCAGGTGCTGCTCCATGAGATTTGCCAAATGTGTGACCTCCAGCAACTAAAGCTACTATTTCATAATCGTTCATTGCCATTCTTCCAAAAGTTTCTCTGATGTCTCTGGCAGCTTTAATAGGGTCTGGATTTCCATCTGGGCCTTGTGGGTTAACATAAATTAATCCCATTTGTACTGCTCCTAAAGGATTTTCTAGTTCTCTATTTTCATCATATCTGTTGTTCGCCAACCATTCTTTTTCTGAACCCCAATAAATATCTTCTTCTGGCTCCCATATATCTTCTCTTCCTCCACCAAATCCAAAAGTTTTTAAGCCCATAGACTCTATAGCTACATTCCCAACCAAAATAAAAAGATCAGCCCAAGAAATCTTCTTTCCATATTTTTTCTTTATAGGCCATAAAAGTAATCTTGCTTTATCTAAATTAACATTGTCTGGCCAGCTGTTAAGGGGTGCAAATCTTTGGTTACCTGTACCGGCACCACCTCTTCCGTCACCAGTTCTATAAGTTCCAGCTGCGTGCCATGCTAGTCTTACAAATAAAGGTCCATAGTGCCCATAATCAGCTGGCCACCATTCCTGTGAATCGGTCATCAATTTATGTAGATCTTTTTTTAATGCTTTAAAATTTAGTTTCTTGAATTCTTTTTTATAGTCAAATTTTTTATCCATTGGATTAACCAATGAAGAATGCTGGCTTAATATTTTTAAGTTTAGGCTATTAGGCCACCAATCTTTATTTGTCTGACCTTTGCCAGTCGGGTGCTTTTGTGGAATTCCTTCACCATGAAACGGGCATTTACTTATTTCTTTATTAATTTCACTGCTCATAAATATTTTCTAGTTTATAATCATTCTAAATTAGAAGTCAAGTGCGCTAATTTGGGTTTATGAGGATTGATATTTATTTTATAAAGTTTTATTTCGACACTATTTTAACTAGAACTTCTACAGATTTAATTTTTTTTCCTGGAATATTTTTTTTTAGCTCTATTTTTTTTATGTCTTCATTATTTAAATCAATTAACTCATTATTAGTTTCATCAAAAAAATGGTGGTGATGTGATGTATTTGTATCAAAATAGTTATTGCTAGAATCTATGTTAACTTGTTTTAGATAGCCTGATTTTTTAAATGCATGGATAGTATTATAAACTGTTGCTAATGAAATCTTTTTTTCTGAATTATCTGATAATAATTTATAAAGATTATTTATTGTAAAATGAAAGGTTTTTGGTCTATTAAATAGAACCTCGCAAATTTTTATTCTTTGTTTTGTAGGTCTCAGATTAGAATTTCTCAATTTAGTTATATAATTTGGGGTTTTTTGGGTCATTTTTTTAATTAAAACAAAATTTTTGTATATTATAATGCTATTAAATCAAGTAAGAAATACAACACTAATAATGAAAAAAAATTCCTTTGATTACGATGAGCTAATTGATTGTGGAAATGGAGGGCTTTTTGGTCCAGGAAATGCAAAACTTCCATTGCCTCCAATGCTAATGTTTGACAGAATAACAGAAATTAGTGAAAATAAAGGTGCTTTTAAAAAAGGCATTATAAAAGCGGAACTAGATATTAAAAATGAACTTTGGTTTTTTAATTGTCATTTTAAAGAGGATCCTGTGATGCCAGGTTGTTTAGGATTAGACGCTATGTGGCAATTAGTCGGTTTTTATTTAGGTTGGCTTGGAAATCCTGGAAGAGGAAGAGCTCTTGGTGTTAATAGTGTAAAATTTACAGGTGAGGTTCTTAAAAATGTTAAACAAGCAACTTATGAAATTGATATGAAAAGAATTTTAATTAAGGAAGGTACTACTGTGGGTTTAGCAAATGGAATTTTAAAAGCTGATGGAAAAAAAATTTATTCCGCTGAAAATTTAAAAGTAGGGTTATTTAAATAATGAAACGGGTTGTTATAACTGGAATTGGTATTGTATCTTGTTTAGGCAATAATCAAGAAGAGGTATATCAATCATTAATAAATTCAAAATCTGGAATTACTTTTGCAGAAGAATACAAAGAGTATAATTTAAAAAGTAATATTCATGGTAAACCAAATATAAAATTAGAGGATCATGTAGATAGAAAATTTATTAGATTTATGGGACCAGGATCTGCGTACAATTATGTTTCAATGATGGAAGCAGTAAAGGATTCTGGATTAGAAGAAAAAGAAGTGAGTAATATTTCAACTGGTATGATAATGGGATCTGGAGGACCATCAATAGAAAATGTTATTTTGGCAGCAGATAAAACTAGAGAGAAAATGCCAAAAAGAATGGGTCCCTTTGTTGTTCCAAGAACTATGTCAAGTACTGCATCAGCTACACTTGCTGTGCCATTTAAAATTAAAGGTGTTAATTATACAATTAGCTCAGCATGTGCAACAAGTGGACATTGTATTGGTAATGCTATGGAATTAATTCAATTAGGAAAACAAAAAGTTATATTTGCAGGTGGAAGTGATGAAGTACATTTTGCTATGACAGCAATGTTTGATGCTATGACCGCGCTATCATCAAAATATAATGATACACCAGAAAAAGCTTCACGACCTTATGATAAAACTAGAGATGGATTTGTAATATCAGGCGGTGGTGGAGTACTAGTTTTAGAGGAATACGAACATGCAAAAGCTAGAGGTGCAAAAATTTATGCAGAAATAACTGGATATGGAGCTACTTCTGACGGCTATGATATGGTTGCTCCATCGGGAGAAGGTGCTGTTAGATGCATGAATATGGCCTTAAGTACAGCAAAGAATAAGATTGATTATATTAATACCCATGGAACTTCAACTCCAGTTGGGGATATCACTGAGCTCAATGCAGTTGGCAAAGTATTTACAGATTATAAACCTAAAATTAGTTCTACAAAATCCTTATCTGGACATTCACTTGGTGCAACATCAGTGCATGAAGCTGTCTATAGTTTAATCATGATGAAAAATAATTTTATATCTGCCTCAGCTAATATCACAGACATGGATGATGAAGCAAAAAAATATCCTATAGTAACTAAGGTAGAAAAGGATATAGAATTAAATTCTGTTATGTCTAACAGTTTTGGTTTTGGTGGTACAAACGCAACGTTAGTATTTGAGAAAATATAATATGGATATAATGAAAGGTAAAAAAGGTCTGATAATGGGTGTTGCTAATGAAAGATCTATTGCGTGGGGCATTTCTCAAAAACTTGCTGAAGCAGGTGCAGAACTTGCTTTTACTTATTTAGGTGATGCACTTAAAAAAAGAGTAATTCCCTTAGCAGAAAAATTAAATTCAAATGTTACCTTTAGCTGTGATGTTGAAAAAAAAGAGGAAATAATAAAATTATTTCAAGACATCAAAACGAAATGGGGAGAGATTGATTTTGTAGTACATGCAGTTGCTTTTTCAGATAAATCGGAGTTGTCTGGTGAATATTTAAACACAACTAGAGAAAATTTTTTAAGGAGTATGTTAATTTCTTGTTTTTCATTTACAGAGGTAGCTAAGGAAGCATCTGGAATTATGAAAGAAGGGGGTAGCATGCTTACCTTAACTTACGAGTCTACTAAAGCTATACCTAATTATAATGTAATGGGTGTTTGTAAATCAGCTCTTGAAGCTAGTGTAAAATATCTTGCTAGAGATCTGGGTGTAAAAAAGATAAGAGTAAATGCTATAAGTGCAGGACCAATTAAAACTTTAGCTGCATCAGCAATTGGAGATGCTAAATTTCTTTACAAATGGAATGAGGATCATTCTTTTTTAAAAAGGAATGTTGATATTCATGATGTCGGAAATTCTGCTTTGTATTTATTAAGCAATTTAAGTGATGGTGTAACTGGAGAAATTCATTATGTTGATGGTGGTTATAATAAAGTTGGTATGCCAGATCCAAAAAATATGAAATAAATGTCTAAAAGATATAGCGGAAAATCATTCAAAGATTCGAGTGTTATGAAAAAACCAAAACTTTCGTTTAAAGAAAAAAGAAAACTAAAAAGAGACAAAAAAAAGAAATAACTGCGATTATTTGCAAGTTTTAAACTGAAAAAATTATAATAATATTTATTTATGAGACGTAATTTTTTAAAGATAATTGGTTCTTACTTTATAGGTTTCATGGTTTACCCTTTTAGCTCGGCTATAGCGAATAATCTAATTGGGTATAATTCAAAACTAAATAAAGATGAGAGTGAATATAATATTATAAATCCAGATTTGACTGATGAGCAAAAAAAAATCATGTTTGATCAAGCAACTGAAAGAGCTGGCTCAAGTCTTTTAAATAAAGAAAAAAGAGAAGGAACTTATCATTGTGCCAATTGTGGAGTAAAATTATTTGAGTCTACAGCAAAATTTGATAGTGGGACTGGCTGGCCATCTTTTACTGAAGCAATACCAGGAGTATTTAAAACAAAAATAGATTACTCATTTGGAATGAAAAGAACTGAATATCATTGTGCAAATTGTGGGGCGCACCATGGCCATGTATTCAATGATGGGCCAAATGGTGGAAAAAGATATTGCAATAATGGATTATGTTTATTATTTATCCCCACTAGTTGATTATTTATGAAAAAATTTCTTTTATTTTTAATTTTGTTTCCTAATATTTTGTACGCAGGGTCAATGAAAATGATAGGTGAAGAAGGTAAACCTAACGAAGTCGATAGAATTATTGAAATAAAAATGTATGATAACTATTATATTCCCTCTGAAATAAAGATCAAAAAAAATGAAACAATAAAATTTATTGTAAAAAATAATGGTGATTTAGTTCATGAGTTTAATATTGCAACAAAAGATATGCACATTAAACACCAGCCAGAAATGATTAAAATGATGGAACACGGAATTTTATTAGGTAACAAGATTGATAAAGAGAAAATGAAAGAAATGGCAAAAGAAGATCATTCTATGGCACATTCTCATTCAAATAGTGTTCTACTTGAACCAGGACAAACTGGTGATTTAATTTGGAAATTTAATACAGATACAAAAATTGAGGCAGCTTGTAACGTTCCTGGTCATTATGAATCTGGAATGATCTCAAAAATTGAAAAAATAAGTTTATAAATTAGCAACAACTACAACTTTTTTTCTTTTGGCTTTTTTGCATTTGTTCAGTTTCTAATTTTTTTTCTTCTTCTTCAATAGCCTTTTGCTGTTTTAAAATTTTATCCTCGAAGTAAGCATAAAGTGAATTGAAACCAAGTTTTGAAGCTTTTTTTTCTTCATAATTCCTTCTACCTCCAAGGTTTTCAATAATTTTTAAAATTTCTTGATTTTGCATTTATTTATATGGCTGCCTGTTTAATAGACAGTTTTACTTTACCTCTGTCAAATCCAATTACCTTAACTTTTACTTCATCACCTTCTTTTACAACATCTGTTACTTTGGCAACTCTTTTTTCTGCTAGTTCAGAAATATGTACCAGGCCATCTTGTTTACCCAAAAAGTTTACAAAAGCTCCAAACTCCATAATCTTCATAACTTTACCATTATAAATTTTGTTTAGTTCAGCTTTAGCAGTAAGATCTTTTATCATTTGCATTGCCTTATTTCTTGAGTCCTCATCTGGTGCTGCAACTGTAACTTCTCCTACATCGTTGACATCAACTTTTGCTCCTGATTTTTCGACTATCTCTCTTATTGTGGCTCCACCTTTTCCGATAACCGTAGCTATATCTTTTTTATCAACAGTGATTTTTTCCATTTTTGGTGTATGCTTCCCAACATTGTCTCTAGATTTTGAAAGAGCTTTATTCATCTCTCCTAAAATATGAATTCTTCCATCTTTTGCTTGCTTTAAAGCTTGCTCCATTATTTCAAATGTTATACCAGTAATCTTAATATCCATTTGTAGAGAGGTTATTCCATCCTTAGTTCCAGCGACTTTAAAGTCCATATCACCTAAATGGTCTTCATCTCCAAGTATATCTGACAATACACTAAATTCATCACCTTCTTTAATTAGTCCCATTGCAATACCCGCTACTGGTTCTTTCATTGGTACACCAGCGTCCATCAATGCGAGTGAGGTTCCGCATACTGTTGCCATAGAAGAGGAGCCGTTAGATTCAGTTATTTCTGATACAATCCTAAAAGTATATGGAAAACTCTCCTTTGAAGGTAGTGATGAATTAATAGCTCTCCACGCAAGTTTACCGTGTCCAATTTCTCTTCTTCCAGTTCCTATTCTTCCAGTTTCACCAACTGAAAAAGGTGGAAAATTATAATGAAGCATAAACCTTTCTCTTTGCAAGCCATCCAAGCTCTCTATTCTTTGCTCATCGTCTGAGGTACCTAAGGTTGCTGTTACAATTGCTTGAGTTTCACCTCTTGTAAAGAGTGCAGATCCATGTGTTCTTGGTAAAATACCAACTTCACACATAATAGGCCTCACATCAGCTAAGCCTCTACCATCTATACGATTTTTATTTTTTAAAATGTCTGTTCTTACAATACTTTTTTCTAAGTTTTTAAGTTCATAATTCACATCTAAATCTGTGTAGTTTTCATTTTCTTCAAATAGCTTAATCGCTTTTTCAGTTATTTCAGATATCTGATTTGATCTATCCTGTTTATCTCTTGTAGTAAATGCTTTTTTAAGATCAGAGGTAAATTCTTTATCTAATTTATTTTTAATTTCAGAAAGATCCTTCTTTTCAACATTCCAATCTGGTTTTTTACATTGTTTAGCAAGATCTTCAATCATTGAAATAATAGGAACAAAGCCTTCATGTCCAAATTTAACAGCATTTAACATTTCTTCCTCCGTTAACCCATTGGCTTCGGACTCTACCATTAAAACTGCATCTTTAGTTCCTGCTACAACCAGATCTAATTTAGAATTTTTTAACTGTTCCTTGGAAGGATTGAGAACATATTTGCCATCAATAAAACCAACTCTTGAAGCGCCTACAGGACCTAAAAAAGGCATTCCTGAAATTGCTAAAGCCGCTGAAGAAGCAATTATTGATAAAATATCAGCTTCATTTTCTTTATCATAAGAAATTACAGTTGGAAGAACTTGCACTTCATTTTTAAATTCATCCGGGAATAATGGTCTTATAGGTCTATCAATTAATCTTGATATTAATGTTTCACTTTCAGTAGGTCTAGCTTCTCTCTTAAAATATCCACCAGGGATTTTTCCAGCTGCATAATATTTTTCCTGATAATTTACTGATAAAGGAAAATAATCAACATCTGGATTTACTTTTTTTGCACCTACCGCAGTTGCTAAAACAACTGTTTCTCCACATTGAGCAACAATTGCTCCATCCGCTTGTCTTGCAATTTTTCCTGTTTCTAGACTTATTTTCTTTCCCCCTACTTCAACTTCTTTTTTTACAATTTTAAACATTTACTTCCTTAAATTTAGTTTTGATAAAACATTTTTGTATGAATCTAACTTATTTTTTTTTAGATAATCTAATAATTTTTTTCTTCTGTTGACTGCTCTCAGCAAGCCGACAGATGAGTGCTTATCTTTTTTAAATTGCTTTATATGTTTTGATAAGTTTTCTATTTTGTCAGTTAGTTGTGCTATCTGAACTTCTGATGATCCAGTATCTTTTTCATGGATAGATAATTCTTTACTTTTATTTTTCATTACATTCCTTATTTATTAGTTTGTTTTATTAAGCTTTCAATTTTTTCTGCATAATCAAAAGACTCGTCTTTAACAAATAAAATTTTTGGTAGGTATTTCATAGTTATTTTTTTTGACAAGACTTTTCTTATCACAAATGAAAATTCCTTTAATTTTTCAACAATTTCCTGTGAATTTTTTCCACCTAATGGCAAAACAAAGGCTTTGGCCACCTTAAGATCCTGACTCATTCTCACTTCTGTCACGGTAATCTCTTTTGTCTCTAAATTAGGTAATTTTGCCTCGCCTCTTAAAAAAATCATACCTAATGCTTGTTTCACCATTTCACCTACTCTTAATTGTCTTTGAGACACAGTTTTTCCTAATTTACTCATTCTCAAATATTTCTTTCTATAACTGTTGAATTGTAAACTTCTATAATATCTTTTTTTTGAAATTCTGTGAAATTTTTAATCGTAATACCACATTCCAAACCCTCAGTTACTTGTTTAGTTTGGTTTTTTTCTCTAAAAATCGTACCAATTTTTCCAGTAAATATAACAGTTCCATCTCTTATTATTCTAGCATCACTATCTTGCAATATTTCTCCCTCAACAACCTTGGATCCTGCGACTTTCCCAACCTTCGAAACCTTAAATATTTCTAATACTTCAGCTGAACCAATAATTTTTTCTTTAACATCAGGTGTTAGCAAACCAGACATTTTTTTCTTAATGAAATCAAGTAATTCATAAATAATGTTAAATGCATTTATATTGATTTTTTCTTTTTCAGCTAATTTCTTTGCTTCTTTATTTGGTTTAACGTTAAAAGCCAAAAGTATTGCGTTAGATGCTTTTGCTAGACTCACGTCAGTCTCGGTGATCATTCCTATATCGGATAATATTATTTTAGGGTTTACTTCCTCATGCTTGATCAATGATATTGCATTTTTAATTGCCTCTGAGGAGCCATGAACATCAGATTTTATTATGATATTTAATTCTTCTGAGACTTTATCTTGAAATGCTGAGTCTTGTGTAACAAATGTAAGAGGATTTTTTCCTTTTTGAGTCTCAATTACTCTAGCCTCGCTTAAAGATTTAGCCTCTTTTTCATTTTCCAATACTACAAAATCATCACCAGCTTTTGCTGCTCCATTAATACCTAAAACTTCTACAGGTGTAGACGGGTTTGCCTCTTGGATATTTTTTCCATTATCGTTTATTAAAGCTCTTACCTTACCCCACTTTAAACCACTTACAAAATAATCTCCTTTATTGAGAGTGCCTGATGTAATAATAATGTTTACAATTGGACCTCTGCCAATATCAATTTTTGACTCTAATACTATTCCATTTGCCTTTAAGTCATAATCTGATTTTAAATCTAAAAGTTCAGCTTGAAGCAAAACAGACTCGATTAATTTATCAATATTTTTGTTATCTTTTGTTGATATTTCAACCATCAAAGTATCACCCAACAACTCCTCTGCGATTAACTCATGTTCTAAAAGTTGATTTTTTATTTTTTGTGGATCAGCTTCTGGAAGATCACATTTATTTATAGCTACTACTATAGGAACTTTTGCTGCTTTAGCATGTTTTATTGACTCTATAGTTTGAGGTTTTACTCCATCATCTGCAGCAATAACTAAAATAACTATATCAGTAAGTTTTGAACCTCTTGCTCTCATTTCTGTAAAAGCAGCATGTCCTGGAGTATCAATAAATGTAATTTTATTATTATTGTAATTTATCTGATAAGCACCTAGGTGTTGTGTTATGCCCCCAAATTCACCTGAAACAACATTTGTTTTTCTTAATGTATCTAAAACAGACGTTTTACCATGATCAACATGGCCCATTACTGTAACTATTGGTGGTCTAGACTTTAGATTTTCAGATTTTACATCCTTAATTTTTTTTATTATTTCCTCTGCTTTTTCCTCTTTAATTGGATTGTGTCCAAACTCTTGAACTAGATACTCTGCAATATCAGCATTAATATTATGATTAATGGTTGCGGTAACACCCATGCCCAATAATTTTTTTATTAATGAGCTTGATTGCTCAGCCATTCGATTAGCTAATTCTCTAATAGTAATTACCTCTGGTATATTAACGTCTCTTTTAATTGGTTTTAAATTATCTTTTAAATCTTCTTTTTTGAGTTCTTTGTTTTCTTTTTGTTTAGCTCTTTTATATGAAGCAAGACTTCTGCTTTTGAAATCTATACCATCTTCACTAAGAGCTCTTGATACTGTTAACTTCAACTCTCTTCTTTTATTTCCTATTTTTCCTTTTTGTATAGTCTCACCTTTTAATCTTTTTGTTGCTCTTTGCTCTGCTAATTTTCTTTTTTCAAAGTCGTTTGTTTTTGGTGGAGAAATAAAACTTTCTTGGTTAAATTTTAAATTTGGCTTAGATTTAAAATTCCTATTTTGATTTTGATTTTGATTTTTTTGAAATGAATTTTTATTTCCAAACTTTGGTTTTTTTTCTATTATTACAGAATTTTTACCTTGCGATTTCGCAAGTTCAATATTATTTATAGTTTTCTTGGAACTTCCCGAAATAGTTAACTTTAATTTTTTTTTCTCCATTTATCATCTCTCAATCTTTATATGCTTTTTCTCTTGCAGTCATAATTAAATCATCTGACTCTTTTTTTGATAAAGCGAAATCTTCTAAATAACCTTTGATCTTAATTCTTTCTCCTTTAACAACATCGTATGTCCCTGTTAATTCATCTGATGATAAATCAGCAAAATCGGTCAAAGTTAAAATTTTTTGTTCTCCTAAGGTTACGAGCATACCAGGTGTAAGTCCAGCATGGTTTATAAGATCATTTTCTAAACCTAAATCTTTTATTTTTTTTGTTATCTCTTCCTGATCTTTCTGATAAAATTCTTGTGCTCTCTGTATTAACTCTTTTGCAGTGTCTTCCTCAATACCTTCAATTTTTACTAAAGCTTCTGGTTGGCTGTCCTTAATATCGTCAATTGATGAAAATCCTTCTGCAACTAATAATTGACCAAGTGTTTCATCTAATTCTAGATTTTTTACGAAATTGTCAGTTTTTTCTTTAAATTCAATCTGTCTTCTTTCAGAGTCCTCTTGATCTGTAAGAATATTTATTTCATAATTTAAAAGTTTCGTTGCTAACCTTACGTTTTGACCTCTTCTACCTATCGCTTTGCTAAGGTTTTCTTCTGTTAATATTACGTCTAATTTTTTAAACTCATTATCTACATTTACTCTCTGTACGATTGCAGGTGAAAGAGCATTCGAAACGAATACAGCAGGATCTTCTGACCAATTCACTATATCTATCTTTTCACCTTGAAGTTCATTTACTACCGCTTGAACTCTACTTCCTCTCATACCCACACAAGCTCCAACTGGATCAAGAGAAGTATCAATCGCTTTGACACATATTTTTGCCCTACTACCTGGATCTCTAGCTGAAGACTTTATTTCAATTAATCCATCATAAATTTCAGGAACTTCTTGAATAAATAATTTTTCCATAAACTTAGGATGAGCACGAGATAAGAATATTTGTTGACCTCTCGGCTCTCTCCTCACATCCAGACAATACGCTTTTACTCTATCACCTGCTTTTATGTTTTCTCTTGGTATCATTTCATTTTTCTGAATTATTGCCTCTGTTCTACCAAGATCCACTATAACATTTCCAAATTCTAATCTCTTAACAATACCACTTAAAATCGTATCTTTTTTGTCTATAAAATCGTTATACTGTCTTTCTCTTTCAGCCTCTCTTACGTTAAAATTTATTACCTGTTTAGCTGTTTGAGCTGCAATTCTTCCAAAGTCAAAAGATGGAAGCGGTTGTAAAACTTCATCTCCAATTTTTTTATCACTATTATTGCTATTAATTTTAGTCGCTTGCTCTAAACTTATTTCAATATTTGAATTTTCTGGTTTTTCGACAATGGTTAGTTTTCTATATATTCCAATGTCGCCATTTTCTCTATCTATCAAAACCTTAATTTCATTTTCAGATCCGAATTTCGATTTTGCTGCTTTGGCTATACCATTTTCCATTGAGTCAATAATTAATTCTTTATCAATCGATTTTTCTAAAGCTACAGCCTCAGCTATTCTTAATAGTTCTAATTTATCTGCTCTTCTATTTAACATTTTTGCTTTCTCCAAAAAAAAATGGGCCGAGGCCCATTTTGAAATTTCAACAATGTGAGTTGAATATAGGTATTTTTGTTAAATTTTCAACTTTATTTACTTACTAAAAACATTAGCTTTATCAGTTTTTTCCCACGAAAATGAGCCATTAGAGCCGTGTTCTCGTCCAAAATGACCATAGGCTGCGGTTTTTTCATATATTGGTTTATTTAATCCAAGCATCTCTCTTATACCTCTAGGGCTTAAATCAAAATTTTCACTTATCAATTTTTCTACATGTCTATTTTTTTCTTCATCATTATCAAAAAGATCAACATAAATTGATAAAGGTTTGGATACTCCGATTGCATATGCTAATTGAATTAAACATTTGTCAGCAATTTTAGAGGCTACAACATTTTTTGCTAAATATCTTGAAGCATATGCGGCTGATCTATCTACTTTGGTTGGATCCTTTCCAGAAAATGCTCCACCTCCATGAGGTGCAGCACCTCCATAAGTATCAACAATTATTTTTCTACCAGTTAACCCACTATCTCCATCTGGTCCTCCTATTACAAAATTACCAGTTGGATTAACATAAATTTCCTTTTCATCTAATCCATTTAAAAGTTCCTTAGGTATAGATCTTTCAATATATGGTTTAACTAGCTCTCTTACTTGAGATTGATTTACATCAGCAGAATGTTGTGTTGAAATAACAACTGATTTAACATTTGCTGGTTTTCCATCTTTGTACTCAATAGTTATTTGACTTTTAGAATCTGGCTCAATATTTTTAAGCTTTCCAGATTTTCTATCCTCAGCCATTAATCTTAAAATCTTATGTGAATAATGTATCGGTGCTGGCATCAGTACATCAGTTTCATTGCAAGCATATCCAAACATTATTCCTTGATCTCCAGCTCCTTCATCTTTATTTCCAGATGAGTCAACTCCCATTGCTATATCTGCAGATTGAGAGTGAAGATGACTTTCTATTTTTGTAGCTTCTTTATATGTAAAACCATCTTGGTCATAACCAATATCTTTTATACATCCTCTTACTTTTTCAATTAAATCATCTTTTTTAATTTCTGGACCTCTTACTTCTCCAGCTAAAACAACTTTATTAGTTGTAGTTAGTGTTTCACATGCAACCCTTGACTGAGGCTCAGCGCCTAAATACGTGTCAACTACCATGTCAGATATTCTGTCACATACTTTATCTGGATGTCCTTCTGATACAGACTCACTTGTAAATAAATAATTTTTTTTCATGAATTCTCCCTATTTTTTAAAAAAAAAATTAAACTAATATAAATTAACAAAAAATAAAAGAAGATCTTATTACCTTGGGAACTAAAAAAGGTTTTTTCTATCAATTTAAAACTTTTAAATTCGATTACTCCCCTCTCGGTTGATTTAAATTTATTTATTACCTCTCCTTTATAATTAATAAATGCAGATATACCATTATTAGCAGATCGAATAGAATTTTTTCCTTCTTCAATTGAACGAAATATTAAATGAGAAAAATGTTGATAGGGTCCTATAGAATTTCCGAACCAACCATCTTCAGAAATATTTAATATAATATCAAAATCTGATTTGGTTTGTTTTAATTTTCCAGAGTAAATTATTTCATAACAAATTAATGGGAGAAAATTAATCCCATTAACTTCAATTATTTTTCTCTCTTTTCCTTCTGAAAATGATCCATAACCCTGGGTGATTTTTTTAAGTCCAAATTTATTAAAAAAACTTTCGAAAGGCACAAATTCTCCAAACGGAACTAATTTATTTTTATCATATATATTTAGTATGTTTGTATCCTTATCAATAACCACCAGTGAATTGAAAGTTTTGTTATTTTTAAATCTATTAACACCTAAAATAATTATATGTTCATCAAAATAATTATTTGAAAATAAATGACTATATTGAGTCAGATCATCAAGATATACTGATGGGAATGTACCTTCAGGAAAAATAAAAACTGTTTTTTCAAATTTATTGGGGCTGCTTAAATAAATTAGTTCTTCAATTAATTCATAAGAATTAAAATTTTGAAAATATTTATTTATTTCAGTTTTTGGAGCGATTATTTTAATTGAAAAATTTAAATTTCGGTTTTCAATAAAATTATCCTTTTTAATTATTGAAAAGCCATAAAGATAATTTGATATCATTAATACAAAAGCAGAAAGAATTATAAAAAATTTATCTTTTTTTTTATATTTTAAAAAAACTACTGACGGTATTAATAAAAAACTAATATATATTAAATTTAAAGAATAGGTCCCCAATAACGATAGAATTTGAATCATAGGTAAAAATTCTGTTAGAGAAAAAATAATTAAGTTCCAAGGAAAACCACCTAATACAGAACCTCTTATGTATTCAACACTTCCAAAAATAATTGAAAAAATTAATATTGAAGAAATCTTTTTACTTAATTTAAAAAGAGAACAGGTTAAAGTTGCTAACCCATAAAAGGAACCAAGAAATAATGGGATTAAAATTATAGCAAAAGGGATTAATGGTTTAAAAATTTCCTCAAATGTTAGTGAGTGAATTAACCAATATAAACTAGAAATAAAATAACCAAAACCAAATACCCAACCTATGCAAAAGGATATAATTTTACTTTTTTTATAGTTTGATAAGTAAAAAATAAAAAATAATGGAAATGTTATAAAATTAAAATAAAAATAATTATAAGGCGGTAAACTAAATGATGAAATTACCCCAAGAATTAGTGGTATAAAAAAAATTAATAATTTATTTTGTATGATCAATTTTAGTTTATCTTTTAAAATAATTTAGTATTAAAATTTCTTTTTTATGCATTTGTTTAAAATCCTTTATACTTTTGTGATCATAGCCTACTAAGTGTAAATAACCATGAATCCACATTTTATCAAATTCTTCTAAAAAATTTGTTTTTTTAGATCTGTTATTAATTATTTCATAACTTATTGCTATATCACCAATATAATTTTTATTTTTTATTAAGTCTTTAATTGGAAAAGACAATACATCTGTTGGTTTATTTTTTTTTCTAAATTTATTATTTAATAATTTCATTTTTTTATTATCTGTTAATAAAATTGAAAATTCCTTATTAATGTTAAAATCTTTTATTTTTGAAAGTTTATTAAATTTTCTTTTTATATAATCTGAAGGACTTTTAATATGTTTTCGCCAATTTTTATTTTCTAAAATTACATTAGCTTTTATCATTAATCATTATTTTGATCAGAGTACGCTTTTACGATTTTTGAGACTAGAGGATGTCGAACTACATCCATATGATCGAAGTCTACAACAGAAATTTCATCTAAGTGGCCAAGTAATTTTTTTGAGCGATTCAAGCCTGAGGTAGATTTATTTGGTAAATCAATTTGAGATGGATCGCCGTTGATAACAATTTTCGAATTTTCCCCTATACGAGTTAGAAACATTTTAATTTGAGTATCAGTAGCATTTTGTGCTTCATCAAGAATTGCAAATGAATTTTTTAAAGTTCTTCCTCTCATAAATGCTAAAGGTGCAATTTCAATATCACCAACTTCGATTTTTTTTTGTATTTTTTCAAAATCTAAAAGATCGTAAAGAGAGTCATATAAAGGCCGAAGATATGGATCAACTTTTTCTCGCATATCTCCTGGTAAAAAACCTAACCTCTCTCCTGCTTCAACTGCTGGCCTTGATAATATAATTCTTTCAATTTTCTTATCTAATAACATTGTTAATGCTACAGCGACCGCTAAAAAGGTTTTTCCTGTTCCGGCTGGACCTGAAGAAATTATTATTTCATTTTCTTTTAAAGCTCTAACATATTTTTTTTGTTTTTCTGATCTTGGAATTACAGATTTTTTTGGGGTCTTAATTATATACTCTAAATTTTTTTCCGAATTAATTTTCTCTTTTATCATAAAATTATTAATTGAAGAAATTATATCTTTTTTTTCAATTGATCCATTGATTATAAATCGATCGTGTAAAAAATTAATAGCATTTTTTACTATTTCATTATTTTTTGGAGTACTTTTTACCAGAATTGAATTACCTCTTGAATAAATGCTTATATTTGTAAGTTTTTCTAGTTCCTTAAGATTGTTATTAAACTCTCCAACTACTCCTAAAAGATTTTCGTTATTTTGAAAAATTATACTTAAAGTATCATTATCTGCGTAAACATACTTTAAGTTAGATTTAAATTTTTTCTGAGTAGAATTACTCAATTTAAAAGCTCTCTTTGATTTGTGGTTTTTCCAAATAAAGTATTTTGATTTACTTTTTCAATATTTACTTTAATAATCTTTCCAACATCTTTTTTACTTCCATCAAAAATCACAGAATTCATATATTTATTTCTACCAAATAATTTATTTTGACCAATTATTTCATTTTCTACAAGTACATCAACTGAATTATTTATAAATGATTTATTAATATTTAATTGGTGCAAAAAAAGTTGTTCTTGAATTTTAATTAATCTTTCTTTTGAAATTTCATAATCTACTTGTTTTAAAGTGGAAGCTTTAGTTCCAGGTCTAGGACTAAAAATAAATGAAAATGAATTTATAAATCTAAAACTTTTTATAAAATTTAAAGTTTCTAGGAAATCACTTTCATCTTCCCCTGGATAAGAGATAATAAAATCACTTGAAAATTCAATTTCAGGATTTATTTTTTTCAGAACTTCATAAATTTTTATATATGTTTCAACTGTATGTTTTCTATTCATAAGCTTTAACATTTTATTTGAGCCACTTTGAATTGGTAAATGGACAAAGGGCATCAATTTTTTACTTAGTGAATAACAATCAATTAAATCGTCCGTCATATCTCTTGGATGTGAAGTGGTATATCTTATTCTGTCTATCTCTGAAAAATTTTCTAGAGTATTAATTAAATTTGATAGCCTATATTCCTTACTTTGAATTTTAAAGGAATATGCATTTACATTTTGACCAAGCAGAATAATTTCTTTTGCTCCATTTTTAACTAGTTCTTCAGCCTCTAAAATAATTTTATCAAATGGTCTTGAATACTCTGGTCCTCTTGTAAAAGGAACTACACAAAAATTACAAAACTTATCACAACCTTCTTGAATAGTAAGATACGCAGAAATATTAGTATCTCCGTTTTTAGTATTATCTAAATAATTAAATTTATTTACTACATCAAATTCAGTTTCTTCAATTTTTTTACCTATTTCAAAGTTTTTGATTAAATTATTGAGTTTGTGATAGGATTGTGGACCAACAACCATATCTATATAGGGCTCTCTTTTTAACATTTCCTCATTTTCAGCTTGAGCTACACAACCAGTTATAATTGTTATTGGTTTATTTTTTGACTTATATAATTCTCTTATTCTGCCCACTTCATGATAAACTTTTTCTTTTGCCTTATCTCTTATGTGACAGGTATTAATTATATAACAATCTACATTTTCTTTATTCTCTGTTTTAAGATAACCAATTTTTTTTACAGTATCGTAAATCCTATTGGAGTCATACTCATTCATTTGACATCCAAAAGTTTTAATGAATATTTTTTTTTCCATCAACTAAGATTTTTTTTTTACACCATATAATTCTAATTTATGGTCAACTAAATTATATCCATATTTATCTGCAACCTTTTTTTGTAGAATTTCTATTTCCTCATCAACAAATTCAATAATTTCTCCAGTTTTAATATCTATTAGATGATCATGATGACTTTCGTTTATTTGTTCATATCTTGCCTTCCCACCTTTAAAATCATGTTTGGTTAGTATGCCAGACTCTTCAAGAAGTTTTACAGTTCTGTATACTGTTGCAATACTGATTTTAGGATCCAACTTAGATACTCTATTATACAACTCATCAACATCGGGATGATCAGATTCTCCATAAAGTTCTTTTGATTCTGATATGACCTTGGCAATTATTTTTCTCTGCTCAGTTAGCTTAACCCCTTTTGCTATACATTTTTCTTCAATCGATGATGACATTTTTGTATTTTAACTCGAATAATGCGGTTTAATCAAATTTTTTTTTAAAAGACCATTTTTAAATAAATCTATTAATATTTCGTAGTTATTGCCCCTAATTTGATCAGAATTAAAGCCATATATATCTAAATTGTTTGCAAATTGAAGTCCTTTGACGATTGCTAATGATGCTCTTATACCAGAAAATTTTCCAGCACCCTGATTTACAAAAATATTAGCGATTTCGTTAATTTTTATACCTCTAGAGTTTAAAAATTCAAATAACAATATTACTAATTTATCAAAATTTTTTCTATTGTTAAGGTATTCACTGGTATATGATTTATTATTCAAGATGATATTAAAATATATTTTATCTTTTCCAGCATCAATTATTAAATTTTTCATAATATTTATTTTTTCTTTTAATTCTATTGCAGATGACGATTTTAGTAAATATTTTATTGAGGATAAAGGAACGGTTTCGTTAATGTATCATAGGTTTAATGAGAACAAATATCCTTCTACAAATATACAAATGGATATTTTTGAAAAACATATAAATATTATTCAATCAGAAAATTTAGAATTTGAAAGTATAGAAAATTTTGGTTTAAATTTTACAAAAAATAAGGAAAAAAAAAAAATTTTAATAACTATAGATGATGCTTTTTCATCTTTTTATAATAATGCCTGGCCATTTTTAAAAAAGAATAGAATACCTTTCATCCTTTTTGTTTCAACTGAACCAATAGGAAAGAACGGATATATGAATTGGAAACAGATTAAAGAAATTGAAAAATCTGAATTTGGATATATAGGAAATCATTCTCATTCACATGAATACCTTATTAATTATGAATTTGAGGATTTTAAAAAAGATATAAACAAATCAATAAAAATTTTTAAAGAAAACTTAGGGTATAATCCTATTTATTTCTCTTATCCATTTGGTGAATATAGCAAAGAACAAAGAGATTATATTGCTAAAAATTTTAAGTTTGCTTTTGGTCAACACTCAGGAGTAATAGATTTTAATAAAAATAGGTATGAACTTCCAAGATTTCCAATTAATGAAAAATATGGAGACTTAGAAAGATTCAAGTTTTTAATTCGTTTATTACCTCTGCAATATAAAAAAATTGAACCTGAAGATAAATATATAAAAAAAGATAATAATCCACCTAATTTAAGCATTGAATTCTTTAAAAATCAGAAAAACATTAAAAATATTAATTGTTTCTCTGATGAAGGTGAAAAATGGAAAAAATCTAAAATTCAATTAGAAGAAAACAAGTTACAAATAAATTTTGTTGATAAATTTAAATTTAGAAGAGGAAGAATTAACTGCTCTTTAAATGATGATGATGGATGGAGATGGTTAGGAATTCAATTCTCTATTGAAAATTAAATGATTTTTTTCATTTTTTGACTACTAGGTAAAAGCTTAGCGTCATCAAAATCAGTTAGATTATTCTGTTCAATAATTTTCTTTAAAATTTTTGTGTATTCTTTACCAGTCTCAGCATATTTATCTAAATAATTTACTAGCTCTAAACTGTTAAGGGTACCTAGGTTATCTCTTTGAATAGCTCTCATTTTTCTAAACTGTCTATAGCTTGAATGAGTATTAAGATTTCTTTGATATGCTCTTACTGAAGCTTGTAAAACTTTAAATTTCATTACTTTGTGAGTATCACCAATATCTGCACCTTTTGGCTTAATTCCTTCTCCACTAAATGTCCATTGTCCAAATAATGCATTTCCTTCTAATGCAAATCTAGAAGTTCCCCACCCAGTTTCTTTTGCTGCCTGTGCTATTGCCATTGAAACTGGAATTTCATCCATTCGAATCTTTAGAGTTGTTAAATCCCTATTAACGACACCATATTGTTTAAATTTACTTCTTAACCATTTAATCTCCGACTCTGTATTATTATTTTTGTTCAGAACTGTAAAAAGTTTTTTACGTTCAAGTTTTATTCTTGTATTTTCTTCAAGAATAAGAGGTAGTACAATTTGTATAAACAAGTTTTTTCTTTTTTTTGTGTTTTCAATTTGTTTAATTTCCTTAGGTAGTAAATCTATTTTTACAGGTTTCACAATTTTATTGTCTCTAATTTCATTTAGATTAAATCCGTTGTCTTTATAAATTTCTTCTAGAGTTGAGGCACTAAATCTAACAGTATTTTCTGGTACACTTTCAAATTCAAAAATATCTAAAAATAAATCTGTTACTTTAAGTTTATCGCTCTCGTCTTCATTCTTTAGATCAATTTCTTTTCCATCCAAAACTTTTTCAAAATTTAATTTTGAGTTATTTTCTACGATCGATGGACTAGACAAAAATTTTGAAGATATACTAATTATACTTGGCATAATCCCAAAAGAAAAAATTAATACAAAGCTAGTTAAAATTGTATAAGTTAAACTTTTAAAAGGCTTTAAATTTATTAAAGAAGAATTTTTTTGAATTTTATAACCATTTTTTAAAAGTATTTTTTGAATTTTTAATAAATTAAATTTTTTTGACTTCATTACTTTAATTATACACGATTCTTAAAATAAATTAGACCGCTATTACCTCTTTAATTTCAGGTATATAATGGCATAATAGATTTTGAACACCTTGTTTTAGTGTCATGGTTGAACTTGGACAACCAGAGCAGCTACCTTGAAGATTCACTGTAACTACTCCATCTTTAAATTCTTTAAATTTAATGTCACCTCCATCTCTAGCTACAGCAGGTCTTACTTTTGTATCTAAAATATTTATTATTTTTTTTTCTATTTCTGTGAAATTTTTAGTTTTTTCTTCTAATTTATTTTTATCAATTACAAGTTCTGCTCCTTTAGAATAAAAATCATTTATCAAAGATATGATGATATGTTTTAAATCTTCCCATTCAATTTTCTCTTCCTTATTTACTGATAAAAAATCACCTGCCAAAAAAACTCCTGTAACACCATTTATAGATAAAATATTTCTAACAAGTTCGTTGTTAGTCATTTTTTTATCTGTTACTTCCAAAGGTGTGTCGTTTGATACCTTTTTGCCAGGAAAAAATTTTAATGAATTTGGGTTAGGTGTAATTTCTGTTTGTATAAACATAGTTTATATATAGTTATAAAATTTTTAAATAAAAGGCCATTTATTAAAAACCTACAATTTTTTTCAATTCATTAACCTTTTTTGAAGCTATTTCATTGGCCCTTTCTGATCCATCTCTTAATATCTTATCAATAAATTCTTTATCCTCTTGTAGTTTATTAATTTCTGTTGAAATAGGTGAAATTTTCTCGACAACCATTTCGGAAAGTTTGGTTTTGAATTCTGAAAAATTTTTTCCTGAAAATTCATTTATTGTTTTTTCTATTTTTTGATCAGCCAAACTGGAATATATTCCCAATAAGTTTTCAATTTCTGGTCTTTTATTCAAATTTTTATTGTCTTCTGGCATACTTTTATCATCTGTTTTTGCTTTTTTTATTTTATTTATAATTACATCTTTTGAGTCATTTAAATTTACTCTACTCAAATCTGATGGATCTGATTTACTCATTTTTTTTTTTCCATCCTTGAGACTCATAATTCTAGCAAATGTTTTTTGAATTAGAGGCTCTGGCGCAGTAAAAAAATCTGGACAATTAAATTCAAGATTAAATTTTTGCGCTATATCTCTGGTTAATTCTAAATGTTGCTTCTGATCCTCTCCCACTGGTACGTGTGTTGTGTCGTATAATAAAATATCAGATGCCATTAATATTGGATAAATATATAATCCAACACTTGCTTTTTCTTTATCCTTACCTGCCTTTTCTTTAAATTGAGTCATACGATTTAACCAACCCATTCTAGCTACACAACTTAGAATCCAAGACCCTTCACTATGAGATGGAACGGACGATTGATTAAAAATAATGCTCCTTTTATAATCCAATCCACTTGCAATGAATGCTGCTGTTGTCTCTCTAATACTATCTTTTAATTCTTTTGGATTTTGCTTAACTGTAATTGCATGTAAATCAACTACACAATAAACACATTGATTGTTCTTTTCATTTTGTAAATTTACAAAGTTTTTAATTGCTCCTAAATAATTACCAAGGTGTAAATTACCAGACGGTTGAACGCCAGAAAATATTTTTTTAGACATACTAGTACTTTAATTTAATATCTGAAATTTTAAAAGCTTTTGTCATGATAGAAGTAATTATATAGATTATTAATGTTAAAATTACTAACAAAACAATTACTAGTAACTTAATTTCACTTTCATAAATTAAATAATAAGAGAAAAATTTAATTAATTGATAAAAAACAAACGCTGAAAAAATAGATAGACATGTAATATTCAAAACTTTAAAAAGAAATATTTCATTAAAAGAAAAATAGTTTTTTTTCATTAGATAAAAAAGCAGTAAAAAAGAATTAATCCATGAAGATATTGTAGTTGCTATAGGAATAATAATAAAACCAATAGAAGAAAAAAAATATATACTAATAAATATGTTTATTAAAACCGACAACAAAGAAAAATAAAATGGTGTCTTGGTATTATGTCTGGCAAACAAAAAACTAGAAAATACTTTTATAAAAGCAAATGCAGGCATGCCCATAGCAAAATAAAATAATGCTGCACTTGTATTTTGAACACTTAATTGATCGAAAGAACCGTAACCAAAAAGTGCTGAGGTAATTTCTGTAGATGCAACTAAAAGTGCTGCGGTTGCTGGAAGACTTAAGAACAAACTCAATTCCAAAGACTTGTTTTGTATTAATTTAATTTTTTTATTATTTTTGTTATCAATATATTTTGATAAATTAGGAAGTAATACTGTACCAATTGCAATACCTGCTACCGCCAAATTGATTTGATATATACGATCTGCATAGTAAAGATAAGATACTGCGTTTGCTTGGAAGGAAGCAATAATAGTTCCTATCAGAATATTAATCTGAGTTACTCCAGATGAAAATATACTTGGAAATAATTTGTTAAAAAATAATTTAATTCTAGAGTTATAATTAAACTTAAATGAAATTTTTGGAATAAAATATTTTTTAACAAAAAAAATTAAAAATAATAATTGAATTAATCCAGCAAATGTAACAGTATAAGAAATAAAATAAACTAACTTATCTGATAAAACTTTTCCAAAAAACAAAACTATTATTAGTAAAATATTCAAGATTATTGGTGTAGCTGAAGCTGCTGCGAATTTATTATGAGAATTTAGGATTGCAGAAAAAAATGATGACAAACTCACTAGAAATAAAAAAGGGAAAGTAATTCTAGTTAGAGTTATAGCTAGTTCTATCTTTTCTGAATTCGCCTTAAATCCTGGGGCGATAATTGAAACAAACAAAGGCATAAAAATTTCGATGATAAATACAATTGTTAAAAGCGAAACAATTAAAATATTTAAAACATTATTAGCAAATTTTTCTCCTATTTTTTTCCCTTTATTTAATTCTGATTTATAGCTTGGAACAAAAGCAGCATTAAAAGTTCCTTCTGAAAATAATCTTCTAAAAGTATTTGGAATTCTGAAAGCTACAAAAAAAGCATCTGCAATTGGCCCAGCACCTAAATAAATAGCAATTAAAATATCTCTTAGATACCCTGATATTCTGCTGATTAAAGTAAAGAAACTAAATGTACCGGTTGACTTAATTAGGTTCATAAATCATATTAGTCTTAAATTTACCTAATTTGTATATCTAATTATAAGAAATGAAAAAAAATAAAATTGAACATTATTCTGATAAAGAAGCACTAGAGTTTCATAATAGCATAAAATCAGGAAAGATTGAGATAATTTCATCAAAACCAATGACAACAAAAAGAGATTTGGCACTAGCATATTCTCCTGGTGTTGCAGCACCTGTAAAAGCGATCTCAAAAAACCCAGATCTAGCATATGATTATACCACAAAAGGCAACTTGGTGGCTGTAATAAGCAATGGTTCAGCAATACTAGGTTTAGGAAATCTTGGAGCTCTAGCTTCAAAACCAGTTATGGAAGGTAAAGCAGTTTTATTTAAAAGATTTGCAGATATAGACTCGATCGATTTAGAAATAGACTCCAATGATCCAGAAGAGATAATTTCATCTATAAAAAATTTTTCAAAAAGTTTTGGTGGAATTAATTTAGAGGATATAGCTGCTCCAAATTGTTTTATAATAGAAGAAAAGCTTAAAGAAATTTTAGATATACCTGTTTTCCATGACGATCAACATGGTACAGCAATTATCACCTCTGCAGCTTTATTAAATGCTATTGATATTGCAAAAAAAGATATAAAAAAAATTAAAGTTGTAGTTAATGGTGCTGGCGCCTCAGCCATGGCCTGTACAAAGTTGTTTGTTAAATTAGGTGTTCAGTCAAAAAATATTACTATGATTGATAGGAAAGGAGTTATTTATAAGGGAAGAGATAATTTAAATAAATGGAAAAGCTTGTTTGCTATAAATACAAAAAATAGAACATTAAATGATGCAATTAAAAATTGTGATGTTTTTTTAGGTTTATCTTCTGCAGGTATACTCAAAAAAGATATGGTAAAAAAAATGTCTAAAAATCCAATTATCTTTGCATGTGCAAATCCTGATCCTGAAATAACTCCAGAGGAGGTTGAAGAAGTTAGAAGTGATGCTATTATTGCAACTGGAAGATCTGACTATCCAAATCAAGTAAACAATCTTATTGGTTTTCCATACATATTTCGAGGCGCTCTAGATGTAAGAGCAAAAACAATTAACGAAGAAATGAAAGTTGCTGCAGTAAAATCGATAGCAAAATTAGCTAAAGAGAGAGTTCCAGATGAAGTTGCAGCAGCTATGGGAGGTGAAAGACCTAAATATGGAAAAGATTATATTATACCATCAACATTCGATCCAAGGTTAATTAGCGTTATACCTGTAGCTGTTGCAAAGGCAGCAATAAAGAGTGGAGTTGCTAGAAAAAAAATTGAAAATTTTGAAATATATTCTGAACAACTTAAGCAAAGATTAGACCCTTCTGTAACAATTATGCAAGGTATTAACTCACAAATAAAAAGAAATCAAAAAAGAGTAGTTTTTGCTGATGGAGAGGATGAAAATACACTAAAAGCTGCAATAGCTTTTCAAAAAAGTGGTTTTGGTACCCCAATTTTAGTCGCAAAAGAAAAGGTAGTCAAACAAAGATTAAAAGAAATTGGATACAGCGAAAACTTTAATATTCAAATAATTAATTCTACAGATAAAGAAAAAAGAGAAAAATATAAAAAATTTGTTTTTGAAAAACTTCACAGAGAAAAAGGTTTTTTAGAAAGAGATTGTGATAGACTTGTTAGAAATGATAGGGTTGTATGGGGATCTTGCATGGTATCTTGTGGTGATGCTGATGCAATGGTTACAGGTAATACAAGGAGATATGGTCAATCTCTTCAAAAAGTTTTAAAGATCATAAAGTCAAGGCCTGGAGAAATAATGTTTGGTTTAAATATGGTTGTAAACAAAGGAAGAACAGTATTTATAGGAGATACAACTGTTCATGAATATCCCTCATCTGAACAAATGGCTGATATTGCTTTATCAGCTGCAAGAGTTGTAAGGCTTTTTGGTTTTGATCCAAAAGTTGCTTTTCTATCTCATTCAACTTTTGGTCAACCTATCACTAGCAGAACTAAACACATAAGAGATGCTGTTGAAATTTTGAAGAAAAAGAAAGTAGATTTTAAATTTGACGGTGATATGCAGCCTGATGTAGCTTTAAGTGAGGAGTACAAAGATTTATATCCCTTTTCAGAAATAGTAGGGAAGGCGAATATACTAATAATGCCTGGTCAACATAGTGCTGCAATTTCTTATAAAATTATGAAAACACTTGGGGGTGCAAAAGTAATTGGTCCACTTTTAATTGGTTTAGGAGAACCTATTGAGATTGCTCCATTAAGATCTTCTACATCTGATATTCTAAATCTTGCATCTGTTGCTGCATATTCTGCTGGAATAATTGATTATACTAAAAAAAATTAATTTTTTTGTATCCTTAAATCTTCAACAAGTAAAATACTTGCAACTACATTTTCAACATCAAGGATTTCTTTTGCTTCTTTGATCACCTCATTTTTTTCATCCTCAGTCTCTGCAATTCCATATATGTAAATTTTCTTCTTATAAGTATCTATTGAATAATTTGCTGATTTAATTTTCTTGTTAAATATAATTGCAGATCTTAATTGTGAAGTAATTAAAATATCTTTTGCTGATTGTTTAAAGTTAAATTCTTCTTTAATTTTAAGATCATTTCTTACTGATCTCACACCCTCAGTTTCCCATGCTATTTTTGTAATTTGCAATTTCTCTTCAGGTGTATCAACCTTTCCTGTAATAAATATTCTACCGTCTAGTACTTGTGTATTAATATTTAAAATATAACTTTTATTTGAAATCAATAATCTAGCGTCTAAATTTTTATCCATTATTCCATCATCAATCTGGGTACCCAATGTCCTTGGATCTAGGGCCACCGTTACTCCTGTTCCAAAAACACCCTTTGAAGAAGCGCCAACACACCCCGATAAAATTAAAAATATAAAAAGGAATTTTAAATTTTTTGCTATCATTTTTTCAAATCTAAACAGTAATTATAAATTTCTTTTTTTGAAATATTTTTTTCCTGACTTAATAAATTAACTATTTCTTTTGTTGATAGTTTTTTTATTAACATTTTAATTTTTTTTTTATCTGATTCGTTAAGATTATTCGAAGCTTTTTTTTTATTATTTAGCTCAGAAATTACTATAGTAATTTCACCTCTTAGATTTTTAAAAGGTTTAAGATCTAAAACTTTGTATCTAAAAAACTCTTCATAATATTTGGTGATTTCTTTACAAATTATAATATTTCTATCTGGAAAAAATTCTTTAATAATATTAATATTTTTATTGAGTTTTTTTGCTGATATAAAAAATACAATTGAAAAATTTAAGTTAACTAAATTTTTAAAATTTTCCTTAATTTCACTCATTTTTTCAGGAAAAAAACCATAAAAAAAATATTTTTCAGAAAAACCACTTACTGATACTGCTGCTGTAACTGCGGATGATCCAGGTATAGGAAATATATTTATATTTTCGTTAATACATGCATTCACAAGAATTTTCCCTGGATCAGAGATTGTTGGGGTGCCAGCATCAGAAATTATAGAAATTATTTTATTTTTTTTTAGTTCAATTAAAATTTTTTCTATATTCTTTTTTTCATTAAACTTGTGGTAAGAAACTAAATTAGAATTTATATCATATTTAGAGATAAGTTTTTTTGATACCCTGGTATCTTCACACAAAATTAAATCAGAATTTTTTAAAATATTTACAGCACGAAATGAAATATCAGCCATATTACCTATAGGTGTAGAAACGATATAAAGGCCAGTTCTTAGATTGCTTTTATTATTCTTAGATTGTAGATTCATTATTTTATATTAAATATAATAATACCATTAAAATGAAAATTATTAGTCAATTTCTTATAACAATATTTTTTTCACTTATTTTGACCCATGAGAGAGCTTATTCATCAGAGAACATTAAAATTGGATTAATGGTTCCTCTTACAGGTGAATATAAGTCAATAGGTAAATCGATTTTAAATGCAACTAAATTAGCAATTAACAAAATTAATAATGATAATGTTTTAATTGTGCCTAAAGATACTAAAGGAAATCCTGAAATTACTTTAAAAGTTGCAAAAGAACTTAGAGATAATGATGTCCAAATTGTAATTGGTCCTTTATTTTATAAAAATTTAATTTATTTAAATGAATTAAATAAAATGATTTTTTTAACTTTATCAAATAAAGTTTTAGAAACTCCATCAAATGTGATTTCAGCCGGTATAAATGCTGAATCTCAAATTAATACAATTAAGAAATTTAAAAAAAAATTTAATTTAGAAAGAACTATTTTTTTGATACCGGACTCAGATTATAAATTAGAGATAGAAAATGCAATTAAACAAACAAAATTAAAACTTAAAGATAAATTTATTTATAATACTGATCCTACTAAATTAACTTCACAAATTGAAAACTTAACAAGATACCCTCAAAGAAAACAAAATTTATTAGATGAAATTAAAAGAATAGAAAATTCAGATGACCCAAACAAAGAGAAAAAAATTGAAAATTTAATGAAAAAAGATACCATAGGGGGAATAAACTTTGACTCTGTAATAATCGCAGATTTTGATGAAAGTTTAAAAAGTGTTGCGACTTCACTACTTTACACAGATATATCTTCAAAAAGAATAAATTATATTGGTCTTAATCAATGGTTTGATAGATCTTTGATAAATGAAAAATCCCTACATCCATTTTATTTTCCCTCTATTAATAGAGATAACTATGAGGAATATAAAAAAGAATACTTTGATATTTTTGACGAAGAACCAAATCAAATATCTTTTGTAAGCTACGATCTAGTGGGATTAATTTATTTTCTGATCTATAAAAATGATTTTATTATAGATGAGAAAATTTTTTACAAGAAAAATAAGTTTAAAGGTAAAATTGGTATTTTTGAGATAAATAAAAATAAAATCAACCATATTCTAAATTTTTATTCTGCTGAAGGTGAAGACTTTAAAAAAATTTTCTAATTTTTTTAAAAGCCTTATACCTATGGTCTATTTTAATTTTTTTTGAATATTGCATTTGACCATAAGTAATTTTATATCCATTTGGAATAAATATTGGATCATAACCAAACCCATTTTTTCCTCTTTTTTTCTTTGAGATTGAGCCTTCAACTTTACCTACTACAGTAATATATTTTTTTGAATTCCACAAAATTGTAAGAGCGCATATAAATCTTGCTTTTGTTTTTTTATGATGCCAATTTTTATTTTTTTTATTTAATTCTTTGTAAACTTTATTTATAGCTAATGCAAAATTTCCTTTTTTACCTCCCCATCTTGCAGAATATATTCCAGGTGCTTTGTCTAATAAATCAATTTCAATACCAGAGTCATCCGCTAAACAAATCATTTTTGTTTTTTTAGAGTAATAATTTGCTTTGATTAAAGAATTTTCCTCAAAAGTTTTTCCATTTTCTTTAGGACTTTTTAAATTATAATCTTTTGTGCCCAAAACCTTAATTTTTTTAGGTAATAGATCACAAATTTCCTTTATTTTTCCTTTATTATTTGAACCTATTAATATTTTTGAGATTTTTTGCTTTTTAACCTGGAAATTCTTAATTTTCATACCATATAAGTATCTATGGAAAAAAAAGAAAATTTACAAGACAAATCCGAAACTAAACCAGGTGAGAAACATTCCGAAAATCAAAATAATTTAAATCAAGATAAGTCTGAAGATTTAAAAGAGGAAAATAGCTTAAAAGATGAAATCTCACAAGAGGAACAAATTAAAGAGTTGGAAGATAAACTGGTAAGAACTTTTGCGGAAATGGAAAATCAAAGGAGGAGATATGAGAAAGAAAGAGATGATGCTTTCAATTATGGAGGTTTTAATTTTGCCAAAGAAACTCTAAATCTTTTGGACAATTTAGAAAGGTCAAAAGCATCTCTTGAAAATGATGAAAAATTAAAAAATACAGAAATTTTAAAAAAAACAGTTGATCATTTAAATATAATTTATAGCGATATGGTCTCAATTTTTAAAAAAAATGGAATAGAAGAAATTAAATCAATAGATCAGAAACTAGATCCAAATTTACATCAAGCAATGTTGGAAATAGAGGATAACAATAAAGAACCAGGTACCGTAGTACAGGAAATTCAGAAGGGTTTTATGATGAAAGATAGATTATTGAGACCTTCCTTGGTAGCTGTATCCAAAAAAACTACTGAAAGTGAAAAAAAAACTGAAAAATCAGAGAAAAACATAGAAAAACATGCAAAAAATGATGAAAAATAACTGCTTACAAGCTTGTACTAATAAAATTAACACATATATGAGATCTCAATAATGAGCAAAGTAATAGGTATAGATTTAGGAACAACAAATTCATGTGTATCAATAATGGAAGGTACACAGCCGAAAGTTTTAGAAAATGCTGAAGGAGCAAGAACGACACCATCAGTCATTGCTTTTACCGACGAAGAAGAAAAATTAGTAGGTCAACCTGCCAAAAGACAAGCTGTAACAAATCCTGAAAATACAATTTTTGCTGTCAAAAGATTGATTGGGAGAAATTTCGATGATTCTACTGTAAAAAAAGATATCGAAACAGCTCCTTTTAAAATTGTAGCTTCAGATAGTGGAGATGCTTGGATTGAAGCTAAAGGTAAAAAATATTCACCTTCTCAAATATCAGCTTTTGTATTACAAAAAATGAAAGAAACTGCTGAAAAGTATTTAGGGCAAGAAGTATCTAAAGCAGTAATAACAGTACCAGCTTACTTTAATGATGCCCAGAGACAAGCTACAAAAGATGCTGGAAAAATTGCAGGTCTGGAGGTTTTAAGAATAATAAATGAACCAACTGCTGCATCACTAGCTTATGGTCTAGATAAAAAAGCTAATAAAAAAATTGCTGTGTATGACCTTGGTGGAGGAACGTTTGATGTATCAATTTTAGAATTAGGCGATGGAGTATTTGAGGTTAAATCTACAAATGGTGATACTTTTTTAGGTGGAGAGGACTTTGATAATACGATAGTTGAATATTTATTAAGTGAGTTTAAAAAAGAAAATGGAATTGATTTAAAATCAGATAAACTTGCACTACAGAGATTAAAAGAGGCTGCAGAAAAAGCAAAAATAGAATTATCTTCGGCTACACAAACTGAAATTAATTTACCATTTATAACTGCTGATAAAACCGGCCCAAAACATATTAATCTTAAAATGACTAGAGCTAAATTAGAAGCTTTAGTAGAAGATTTGATATCAAGAACAATTCCACCTTGCAAAACAGCTTTAAAAGACGCAGGACTTTCAGCTGGTGAAGTAGATGAAATAATTCTTGTTGGAGGAATGACTAGAATGCCAAAAGTTATAGAGGAAGTTAAAAATTTTTTTGGAAAAGAGCCAAATAAAAGTGTTAATCCAGACGAAGTTGTTGCAATGGGGGCCGCTATTCAAGCTGGAGTTCTTCAAGGTGATGTTAAAGACGTATTGCTATTAGATGTTACTCCATTATCGTTAGGTATTGAAACCTTAGGAGGTGTGTCTACAAAATTAATTGAGAAAAATACAACTATACCAACTAAAAAAAGCCAGGTTTTCTCAACTGCAGAAGATAATCAGCCTGCTGTTTCAATTAGAGTTCTACAAGGTGAAAGAGAAATGGCATCTGATAATAAAATACTTGGTAATTTTGAGTTAGTGGGAATAGCTCCAGCCCCAAGAGGAGTGCCTCAAATTGAAGTTACATTTGATATTGATGCTAATGGAATAGTCAATGTTTCTGCTAAAGATAAAGGAACTGGTAAAGAACAAAAAATACAAATTCAAGCCTCTGGCGGTTTAAGTGATGAGGAGATAAGCAAAATGGTTAAGGAAGCTGAGGCAAATAAAGAAGTAGATAAAAAAAAGAGGGAAGCTGTTGATTCAAGAAATCAAGCAGAAACATTACTTCATTCTACTGAAAAGAATTTAAAAGAGCATGGCAGTAAAGTTTCTGATGCTGATAAGAAAGCTATTGAAGATGCATCTGCAAACGTGCGTAATGCGTTAAAAGGTACTGATGTTGAGGAAATTAAAAAGAAAACTCAAGATTTAGTTCAAGCTTCTATGAAGTTAGGTGAAGCAATTTATAAATCACAGCAAAGTGCGAAACCTAGTGATGCACCGAAAGATGCAAAAGATGAAGGGAAGAAAGACGATAACGTTGTTGATGCAGATTTTGAAGAAGTAAAAGACGAAAATAAAGAAAAGAGCGCCTAAACTAACAACTGTTTGTCTATAACTTGTTATGGCAAAAAGAGACTATTATGACGTTTTGGGTGTAAATAAAGATGCTTCTGCGGATCAAATAAAATCAGCCTATAGAAAACTAGCCGTAAAATACCATCCAGATAAAAACAAAGACGACAAGACAGCAGAAGAGAAATTTAAAGAAGCATCTGAAGCTTATCATGTCCTATCTAACTCTGAAAGAAAACAAAACTATGATAATTTTGGACATGCAGCATTTGAAAATGGTGGTGGAGGAAGAGGTGGATTTGGAAACTTTGATTTTTCAGGTTCATTTTCTGATATTTTTGAAGATTTTTTTGGAGAGGGTTTTGGGGGTAGTAGAAGATCAAGAAGATCTAACAATAGAGGATCTGATTTAAGATATGACTTATCAATAAGTTTAGAGGAGGCTTACTCTGGAAAAAAACAAGATATAAAATTTTCTACTTCTGAAAGATGTGATACTTGTAGTGGCTCAGGATCAAAACCTGGACATAATGCCGGATCATGCTCAATGTGTGGTGGTCATGGACAGGTTCGTTCAAGTCAGGGATTTTTTACTGTTCAGCAAACATGTCCTCAATGCGCTGGTTCTGGTGAAATGATTACACATCCATGTTCAAGTTGTAGTGGACAAGGTAAAAAACAAGCATCTAAAAGACTTTCTGTAACAATTCCAAAAGGAGTTGATGATGGAACAAGAATAAGATTAGCAGGAAAAGGAGAAGCAGGATCAAGGGGTGCTAGTAATGGTGATCTATATTTATTCATAAACGTTGAAAGACATGATTTGTTTAAAAGATCAGATGTAAATCTATTTTTTGAATTTCCTATATCTATAACAGATGCTGCTCTTGGAACGACAATTGAAATACCAACGATAGATGGTGGTAAAGCAAAAATAAAAATCCCAGATGGTACACAAAATGGTAAACAATTTAGACTTAAGGGTAAGGGAATGCCTTTCATGCGAAGGGGAGACTATGGGGACTTATATGTTCAAGTAAAAACTGAGGTACCTGTTTATTTAAATAAACAACAAAAAGAATTACTTCAAAAGTTTAGAGATATTGAAAATGAAAAATCAAACCCAAGTATTAAAAAATTTTTTCAAAAAGCTAAAAATTTTTGGAAAAATTAGTTTATTGATTTAAGATTTTTTCTTTAGCTTTTTTAAACTCATCCTCTGTAATTGCGCCTGATTGAAATAGATCGTTTAACTTATTCAATTCTTCAGAAATATTAATTTCAATCGAATCATCACCATCTAAAAATTTGTCTTTTTCTTCATTTAATTTTTGTTTAGATTTTAATCCTTTTTGTACAGCAGAAACTCCAAGATAAATTACAAATAAAATTATTATTAATGATAATGATATGAATATTATAGCTTGCATTTTAAAAAATTAAATTTAGTAATCATCATCTTCTTCTCTCCATCCTTTTTCATACATCAAATATGCAGCAATAATTACACTTATTACTCCAACAATCATACCACAATCAAAACCTCTTTGTTTTCCAAAAAAATACCAGCATAACTGAGTAGCACCGATTGGAGGAATTGTAAGTATAGCCATTAATAATGGGATTCTATAGTAATATGGAGGTTTTTTCATAAAATAATTTTTAACCTTGTTAATTTTTAGTATATTAATTTAATATTAAAATTTACTAAATGAGTAAAATTAACCTAACTATTACTGGATGTATGGGGAGAATGGGGCAACAACTCATACGATCAGCAAATAGAGATAAATCTTTAAAAATAGTTTCTCTTACAGAAAATGTTCTTGTAAATAAAAGAATAGGATTAATAAAACCAGAATTAAATACTGAAAGAGCATTCAATAAATCCAATATAATAATAGATTTTACAGTGCCAAAATGTACTTTTGAAGTACTTAAAATTGCATCTAAATTAAAAAAAAAAGTCGTAATCGGCACAACAGGATTTACTAAAAAAGAAGAAAATTTAATTAAAAAATATTCTAAAAAAATAGCAATTTTGAAGGCTGGTAACATGAGCCTGGGTATAAATTTATTAATGTATATCACAGAAATTGCATCAGCATCTCTTGGCAACAAATTTTTAAGTAAAATATTTGAAGTTCATCACAAATATAAAAAAGATCATCCATCAGGAACTGCTTTAATGCTAGGAAAAGGAATTGCTAATGGAAAAAAGAAAAACTTTTATAAAATTGTTGGTAAAAAATATCTTAATAAAAAAAAATTTCCTTATGGAAAAAAGATAAACTTTAATTCAATCAGAAAAGGAGAAATTATTGGAGAACATGAAGTAAAATTCTCAAGTGGGAAAGAAATCATTACCCTAAATCATGAGGCGTTTGATAGAGCTCTATATTCTGAGGGTGCGATTGCTGCAGCAAAATGGTTAAATAAAAAAAAGCCAGGTCTTTATTCTATGCGTGATCTTTTAAACTTCAAATAATGAATGAGGTACAAAGAGCAAAAATTATTATTAAAGTTTTAAATAAAACTTACCCAAAAATACCAATTCCTTTGAAACATAAAAATATTTTTACTTTATTAATATCTGTTTTGTTGTCTGCACAATGTACAGATTTAAATGTTAATAATGTTACAAAAAATATATATCCAAATTATTATAAACCTGAACACTTTGTTAAACTTGGAAGAAGGAAAATTGAAAAATTAATTAGAAGTATTGGTATCTTTAGGATTAAAGCTAAAAGTATTTATAATCTCTCAAAAAAATTAATTGAAGAATATGATGGAAAAGTACCCAAAACGTTCGAGGATTTAGAAAAACTTCCGGGTGTTGGTCATAAAACAGCAAGTGTTGTCATGTCCCAGGGATTTGGATATCCAGCATTTCCTGTAGATACGCACATTCATAGACTTGCACAAAGGTGGGGCCTTACAAATGGAAAAAATGTTGTAGAAACAGAAAAAGACCTTAAAAGAATTTTCCCAAAAAAATATTGGAACAAATTACACCTTCAAATCATTTATTATGGAAGAGAGTACTGTAAGGCGAGAGAATGTTATGGAATAACTTGTAAAATTTGTACATCTTGTTATCCTAAGAGAAAAAAACCAATCAAAACTAAGAAAGCTTAATATGAAAATTCTAGGAATAGGAAATGCAATAGTAGATGTTATTTGTAAAGTAGAGGACAATTTTATTAAAAAAAATAATTTAACCAAAAGCACAATGAAACTTATATTTGATGAAAATGAGTTTAAAAATTTACTTTCAAATTTAAAAATTGAAAAAACAGTTTCGGGAGGTTCTGTGGCAAACTCTATTGTAGGCTTATCACAACTTGGTAACAAGGTTGGTTTTATTGGAAAAATTAGTGATGATGAATTAGGAGCTAAATATGAAGAAGGTCTTAATAAAGAGAACGTTCAATATTTTTATAACAAGAAAAAGGAAGAACTTCCGACTGGTACTTGTTTAATTTTAGTTACACCAGACTCAGAGAGAACTATGTGTACTTTCTTAGGTACAGCAGGTAAAATTAATGAGAACGATGTAAGCTCTGATGCAGTTAACAATAGTGAAATTATTCTTTTGGAAGGTTATTTATGGGACGAGGGGGATCCAAAAAAAGCATTTGAAAAAGCAATTAAGAATGCAAAAAAAGTTGCGATGTCTTTATCTGATCAATTTTGTGTTGACAGACATAAACCTCACTTTTTGGAATTAGTTAAAAATAAACTTGATATCACTTTTGCAAACGAGCAAGAAATAATGTCACTTATAAGTGCAAAAAATTTTAATGAAGTAATAGATTTTTCTAAACAGCTTGGAAAAATTGTTGTAGTAACAAGAGGTGAAAAAGGTGCAGTTGGTATAAATGGTGAAGAAGTCATTGAGTGTGGAATTAGAAAGAATTTAAAAATTGTTGATTTAACAGGGGCTGGGGATTTATTCGCTGCAGGTTTTTTACATGGTATTGTAAATAATTTAACAACGAAAGAAAGCTTGGAAAAAGGTACTGAAATGTCCTCCAAAGTTATTCAACAAATTGGAGCAAGACTTTAAAGAAATAAAAAATTTTTATTTCTTTTTCCTTTTAAAACTGCCTTTACCTTTTTTTGGTTTGACCACTCTTGGCTTGAACTTTTTTGTATGAAGGTCCCTAGCAATTAAATTTCTTTTTCTCATGACAATTTATAACCCTCTTCTGTGCTGATAATAAATTTATCATCATTAAAAGTTTCTTTTATTTTTTTTCTTAATCTATAAATATGTGTTTCAACAGTATGCGTCTCTAGTTCAGCTCCATGACCCCAGACTTCTTTTTGAAGAGTTTCTATTTTTTGACTATTGTTAGATTTGCCTAAATATAAAATTATGTCAATTTCTCTTTCTGTTAATTTTAATATTTTATTTTTATATGAAATCGTTCTAGAGTTTAGATCTAATTGAAATTTATTTATAATGATCTCTGACTGATTTAAAAACTTATTTTTAAGTAAATTAACATTAATTTTTTCAACAATATCATTTATTTTTTCAGGAGATTTATTCATATGCATAGATCTTGAGTTAAAATATTCTGGAATCTTAGAATTTGTTAAAATCAAATAATTGCCGTATTTTACTTCATCTATATTGTCTAATTCTTTTAAGTTTCTAAATTCAAATAAATCAAAATTAAAAGTATTTTTTATTTCTTTAAGAATATTAAATAAAACTGGTATATTAAATATAATAAGACTTTGTTTATTCATTAGATGATAATTTATGACAATTATAATAAAAAATAAAGATACTCTTCTCATTGATGAGTTTAGATTTAAGTGCTGCATTGGAAAGAATGGTGTAAAAAAAAATAAAATAGAAGGTGATCTCTCAACACCTAAAGGTAATTTTAGTTTAGAAAACTTATTTTATAGAAAGGATAAAGTTTCTAAGCCTGTCACTAAATTACAAACTAAAAAGATCAAAAGAAATTTTGGTTGGTGTACAGATAATAAAAGTAATTTATATAACAAAAAAATTGTAAACAAAAAAAATATAAAACATGAAAAACTTTTTAGGAAAGATTATAAATATGACCTGCTAATTGTAATTAGTTATAATAGAAAAAAAATTATTAAAAATAAAGGAAGTGCAATTTTTTTACATTTAACCAAAGACTATAAACCTACAGCGGGTTGTATAGCTTTAAAAAAAAAGGATTTTTTAATACTCTTAAAATTAATAAATAAAAAGACTAAAATTTTTATTAATTAACTTCTTGGACCAAAAATTGAACTTCCGATCCTTAAAAAAGAAGATTGAAACTCTAAGGCGCTTAAATAGTCATTGGACATTCCCATACTTAGTTCGTTATAATTAAGTTCAGAATTTATTTTTTGCATTTGAGAAAAATATAATTTATGGTTATCATCATCAGGAGGAATACACATAGTTCCAATTACATCTAAGCTTAACTCTTTACAATAATTATTAAAGTCATGAATATCTTTTAAATTTACTCCAGATTTTTGATCTTCATTTCCTATATTGATTTGTATAAATAATTTAAGATTTTTGTTAATTTTTTTTTGCTCTTCGGAAATTTTCTTTGCAAGTTTTTCACTATCTAATGAATGAATATAATCAAATAATTTCACAGCTAACTTTACTTTATTTGATTGCAATTTACCTATCATATGTAGCTTTATCTTATTATTTATTGATTTCACTTCTGTCCATTTTTCTATTGCCTCCTGAACTTTATTTTCTCCAAAATTTTTATGACCATGTTCAATAAGAGGATTTATATGATCAATTTTAAATGTTTTTGAAACTGCTATTATTTTGGGATTATAGTCTGTATAATTAAGATTATTGATTTTAGATTGAATTTTTTTTTCTAAATTAATTAAATTTTTG
>CACFKI010000002.1 GCA_902566785.1 uncultured Pelagibacteraceae bacterium
ATCAATGTTTGCTTTTAAAATCTCAGGGTTTATTCTAGACTTATTAATATAGTCCATAAAATCTTTTGTAGAAATATTGTGGTTATTTATCTTACCAATACTATTTGTATTTCCACCACTAAAAACACTACCCATACCCCAAAAAACAAACGGTATAATAATAATTGCCACCAATACAGCTGCTAATTTTCCTTTTGAAAAATTTCTTAATTGATTTAACATAGTTATTTAAATTTATTGATCTATAAAAAACAAATCTATAAATTAAATTTTAAATAATGACAAACAATAATATGTATTTTGTAGCCAATTGGAAAATGTATGGAAATTTAAGCTCAATTAACTCAATAAAAAGTGTAAAAATTTTTAATCAATCAAAGAAATTAAAAAATATAAAAATAATTTATTGTCCTCCATTTACCCTGTTAAGGCCTTTGGTTAAAAAATTAAAAAACTCTAAAATTAGTGTAGGTGCACAAAATTGTCATCACAATTCAGATTTTGGTCCATTTACTGGTTCAGTTAATGCTAAGATGGTAAAGTCAGTCGGTTGCAAGTATATTATTCTTGGCCACTCAGAAAATAGACACAATGGCGAAACTGATAAAATAATTAACTTAAAAATAAAATCTGCATTAAAAGAAAATTTAAAAGTTATTTTTTGCATTGGGGAAACTTTAAAAGAAAAAAGAAATCGTAAAACTAGAATAATTTTAAGAAAACAAATTATGAGTGGTTTAAAAAATATGACAAAATTAAATAATATAATAATTGCTTATGAACCAGTTTGGTCAATAGGATCTGGCAAAATACCTAAATCAAAAGAACTTAATAAAGCCATTGAATATATAAAAAGTTTAACAATAAAAAAAAATAAACTTAAAAATAATAAAGTTTTATATGGTGGCTCTGTAAATCCAAAAAACATTAAAAATTTATCAAAAATAGGTTCTATAGATGGTTTTTTGATAGGTGGAGCTTCTCAAAAGAGTAAGAATTTTATTGATATCATAAAAAAAACTATTAATTAGTCCTCATGGAAAATATTTTATTGGGTATAAATATAATATTAGCAATTATACTGGTGATTGTTGTATTGGTTCAAAAATCCGAAGGTGGAGCACTAGGTATTGGTGTTTCACAAGATAATTTTATGTTCTCTAGATCTGCAGGTAATTTTTTTACAAAAGCTACAGCTATTGTAGCGACTCTATTTATAATATGTAGCTTAGCTCTAACTATAGTCTCGAGAGGGGATTTAACCCCAAGCACATCTGTTCTTGATAAAATTGAGGAAAATGAGGAAGGCGAAGCCCCAAAAATTCCAGAAAATAACAATTAAATACTTTTCAATCTTATATTTACAAGCTATAACATAATTCCATGGCGCGATATATTTTTGTCACTGGCGGCGTGGTTTCATCTTTAGGAAAAGGTTTGGCATCAGCATCTCTTGCCTACTTATTAAAATCCCGAGGTTACAAAGTTAGAATTAGAAAAATGGATCCATACCTAAATGTTGACCCAGGAACAATGAGCCCTTTTCAACATGGGGAAGTTTTTGTAACTGATGACGGCGCAGAAACAGATTTAGATTTAGGACATTACGAAAGATTTACAAATATATCTTCGAAAAAATCAGATAATATAACGACTGGTAGAATTTACAGTGATATAATTCTTAAAGAAAGAAAAGGAAGTTATTTAGGTAAAACCGTTCAAGTAATTCCACATGTAACTGACAGAATTAAAGAATTTATTAAAAAAGATATTACTGATGAAGATTTTGTTATATGTGAAATTGGCGGCACCGTAGGTGATATTGAAAGTTTACCGTTCTTAGAAGCTATAAGACAATTTTCAAATGATAATGGAAAAAACAAAACATTGTTTATCCACTTAACTTTAGTTCCCTACATGAAAGCATCTGATGAAATAAAAACTAAACCTACCCAACATTCGGTAAAAGAATTAAGAAGCCTAGGTATACAGCCAGATATAGTTATTTGTAGATCAGAAAGATCTATACCATTAGACCAAAGAAAAAAAATATCTTTGTTTTGCAATGTTCCAATAGACAATGTAATAGAAACCGTTGACGTTAAAACAATTTATGAAGCACCAATTAGTTTTTCTAAAGAAAGATTAGATAAACAGGTTTTAAAACATTTTAAAATTAATAATAAAAATAAAGCTAATTTAAGACCATGGAGAAAAATAACAGATACGATTTTAAAAACTCAAACTGAAATTAATATTGCGATAATTGGGAAATATGTAAATTTGAAAGATGCCTATAAATCCCTCGATGAAGCATTAACTCACGGCGGCTTATATAACAATGTAAAAGTAAAACTTATAAGAATAGAGTCAGATAATATTATTTCTAATAAAATTAAAAATAAATTAAAAAATGTATCAGGAATTTTAATACCTGGTGGTTTTGGTAAAAGAGGTACTGAGGGAAAAATTGCTGCCATTAAATATGCAAGATTAAATAAAATTCCTTTTTTAGGCATCTGTTTTGGAATGCAAATGGCTATGATAGAATTTGCAAGAAATGTGCTTAAAATTAATAATGCAGGTTCATCTGAATTAAATAAAAATTGTTATCCAGTTGTAGGTTTAATTAATGAATGGAATAAAAATGGTAAAATAATTAAGGGTACTGACAAAAATTTAGGTGGAACAATGAGACTTGGTCTTTATAAGGCAAATCTCTTAAAAAATACAAAAATTAGAAATATTTATAAAAATCAATCTATCCAAGAAAGACATAGGCACAGATATGAAGTAAATATTAATCTTAAACATAAATTTGAAAAAAAGGGTTTAATTTTCTCAGGTATTTCGCCTGATAATAAACTACCAGAAATAATAGAATTAAAAGATCATCCTTGGTTTATAGGAGTTCAATTTCATCCTGAATTTAAATCTAGACCTTTGTCACCACATCCTTTATTCTCATCTTTTATCAAAGCTGCAAAAATCTATAAATGATAAATAAAATTGTAAAATGTAAGAATTTTGAGATTTCTAATAACAAAAAAATATCTTTAATCTCAGGACCTTGCCAACTGGAAACAGAGCAACATGCTATGGATATGGCAGGAAAAATAAGTGATATTGCAAAAAAATTTGATATTGGTTTTATTTATAAAACCTCTTTTGATAAAGCTAATCGTACAAGCTTGAGTGGTAAAAGAGGAGCAGGTTTAGAAACTTCGTTGCCTATATTTGATAGAATAAGAAAAGAATTAGATATACCAGTTCTTACCGATGTACACAATATTGAGCAATGCTCTATAGTATCAAAACATGTTGATATAATTCAAATCCCAGCATTTCTTTGTAGGCAAACAGACTTATTAGTTGCTGCTGCCAAAACAAATAAAATTATAAATGTAAAAAAAGGTCAGTTCTTAGCACCGTGGGATATGGTTAATGTAACAAAAAAAATATCAGACTCTGGTAATGAAAATATCCTTGTTACCGAAAGAGGTGCAAGCTTTGGATATAACACTTTAGTTTCTGATATGAGATCTATACCTATAATGTCTAAAAATGGTTACCCAGTTATTTTTGATGGGACACATTCTGTTCAACAACCCGGAGGTTTGGGTGAAAAAAGTGGTGGACAAAGAGAATTTGTTGAATATTTATCAAGAGCAGCAACCGCTGTGGGTATAGCAGGAATCTTTTTAGAAACGCACCAAGATCCTGACAATGCACCATCTGATGGACCAAATATGGTTCCTTTAAAAAATCTTGAACTTTTGATTTCTCAAATTGTTGAGATAGACAGTCTTATAAAAAAAAATAATGGCAAAGATAACTAAGGTTATAGGAAGACAAGTATTTGATAGTAGAGGTAATCCAACAGTAGAAGCTGAAGTTTTTTGTAAAAATATTAGTGCTTCAGCTATATGTCCCTCTGGGGCCTCTACGGGTTCTTTCGAAGCTTATGAGATGAGAGATAAAAAAAACAAGAAATATCTTGGCAAGAGTGTTTTAAAGTCTGTAAAATCTATAAATACCATTATTTCAAAAAAATTAAAAAATCAGAATTTACACAATCAGGAAAAAGTTGATTACATTTTGATAAATCTTGATGGAACAAAACAAAAAAAAAAATATGGAGCAAATACATTACTAGCTGTCTCTATGGCAGTAAAAAAGCTTTCTGCAAAAATAAGAAATGTACCGTTATTCAAAACATTTTTAGTTAAAAATAATTATAAACTTCCTTATCCGTTAATGAATGTTATCAATGGAGGAGCTCATGCAAATAATGGTTTGAGAATTCAAGAATTTATGATCAGGCCCGATAAAGCAAAATCAATTCAAGAAAGTATAAGAATTTGTTTTATTGTAATTAATAATCTTAAAAAATTGATTAAATCCAAAGGTGAATCTACCTCGGTAGGTGACGAGGGAGGCTTTGCTCCAATGATAGATAGTAACGAGGAGGCATTAAAATTAATCTTAAAAGCAATCAAAATTTCTGGTTTTAAAAATGGTAAAGATATTTGTATCTGTTTAGATGTTGCAGCTAATGAATTGTATAAAAAAGGCAAATATTCAGTTCACAATAAAAAATTTGTTTCACCAGACGAAACTATTAGGAAATATTTAAATTTAATTAAAAAATACAAAATTAAGTCTATAGAGGATCCATTTGAAGAGAATGATTGGATTTCATGGAATAAATTTATGAGAAAAATAAAATTTACTCAAATTGTAGGAGATGATTTATACGTAACAAATTTAGAAAGGCTCAAGATAGGTTTTCTTAATAAATCATCAAATTCAATATTGATTAAATTAAATCAAATAGGCACCGTGACAGAAACATTGGAAGTCATAAAATTTGCTCAATTGATAGGATTCAATACAATAATTTCTCACAGATCTGGTGAAAGCGAAGATACCTTTATTGCTGATTTAGCCGTGGGTACAAACTCAAATCAAATTAAAACTGGATCCCTTGCTAGATCTGAAAGAGTAGCTAAATATAATCAGTTGATTAGAATAGAGGAGATGCTTGGCAATAAGTCAAAAATGAATAATATTTATTAATGTTTTCTAAAATAAAAAAAAATTATTTTATAATTATTCTTACAGCCTTGTTTTTATATTTCTTTTTTAACCTCTTTGATGGAGAAAGAGGTTTAATTTCATATCTTGAAAAAAAGAATATCATGATTAACTTAAACAAAGACAAAGATATATTATTAAATGAAATTGAGGATCTGGAACATAAAAATTCTTTATTAACAGAAAAATTAGACCTTGATTATATAGAAATATTAATTAGAGAAAAGTTTGTTTTTGGAAAAAAAAAAGACAAAATTTATATTATTAAAAAAGATGAAAATTAGACACCCTGAAAAAGTAAATAAACCTATAAACCCTATTAAACCAAAACCACCCTGGATAAGGTCAAGATTGTCAAATTCACAAGAATTTTTTCTAACTAAAACTATCGTAAACCAGTATAATCTTAAGACAGTTTGTCAGGAAGCAAATTGTCCAAATATTACTGATTGTTGGAGTAAAAGACATGCTACTTTTTTAATTATGGGAAATATTTGTACTAGAGCATGCGCTTTCTGTGATGTAATAACTGGAAAGCCAAAAAAACTTGATCCCTTAGAACCAATAAAAATAGCAAATGCAGTAAAAAAACTTAATCTCAGACATGCAGTTATCACGTCAGTTGACAGAGACGATTTAATTGATGGAGGGGCAAAACATTTTAGTGATGTTGTAATTGAAACAAAAAAAGAAAATCCAAATACTACAGTAGAAATATTAACACCAGATTTTCTAAGAAAAGAAGAATCCTACAAAACCGTTGTTGATGCAAAACCAGATGTTTTTAATCATAATATTGAAACCGTTCCAGGGCTTTATAGAAAAGTAAGACCCGGATCTCGATATTTTGCCTCATTAGATCTTCTTAAGAATGTCAAAAAAATTGATAAAAATATTTTTACTAAGTCGGGATTAATGGTTGGTTTGGGAGAGAATAAAGATGAAATAATTCAAGTTATGGATGATTTAAGATCTGCAGATGTTGATTTTTTAACAATAGGACAATATTTGCAACCATCCGAAAAACACCACCCTTTAGAAAGATATTATAGTCCTGATGAATTTGAGGAGTTGAAAACTATTGCTATATCAAAAGGTTTTTTACTTGTTTCTTCATCTCCTTTAACAAGATCTTCTTATCATGCAGATGAGGATTTTGAATTACTCCAAAAAGAAAGATTTAAACAAACTAATGCCCAAAGCATCAGTTAAAAGATTAATAGAATGTAATAAAGATCAATTAATAGATCTTGTTCTTGACATTGATAAGTATCCTGAATTTGTACCATTCTGTTTAGGATCAAAAATTTATGAAAAAAAAAATGAAGATAATTTAATCTTAATAATTGCAGATTTAACTATTGGGAAAGGTCCTTTTAAAGATACTTACAAAAGCGACGTAAAATTTAACAAAAAAGAAGATTCAATATATGTAACAAATCTTGATGGTCCATTAAAGCATTTAGAAAATAAATGGCACTTCAAACAAATTAAAAATACAACTGAAGTTTCATTTGATGTTGATTTTGAACTTAAAAATCATTTTTTAAATATTATAATGACAAAATCATTTCAGTTTGGTTTAGATAAAATTGCAGATGCATTCCAAAAAAGGGCAGAGAGTCTATTTGGCAATATTTAAAATTAGATTTAATGCTTTCTTAACTGTATTTTTTTGAATAGAAATTCTTTTTTTATTTCTGAATATAAATTTCTTTACTAAAGTTTTATCTCCTTTTTTTATCCCAACAAACACTAGACCAACAGGCTTTGTTTTTGTTCCACCTTTGGGACCTGCAATACCAGTTATTGATAAAGATATTTTAGTTTTACTTAATTTATTGAGATTATTAACCATGTATAAACAAGTCTCATAACTAACAGCACCATATTTTTTAATTATTTTTTTTGGGACTTTTAAAATTTTTATTTTTGCTTCATTTGAATAAGTTATTAAACCTAATTTAAATACTTTTGAGGATCCACTTACAGATGTAATAGCACTAGATAACAATCCACCAGTACAAGACTCTGCAAATGATACTGTTAATCGTTTTTTTTTCAGGAAATTTACAGTTTTACAAGAAACTTTTATCATGAGCTAAATACCATGTATAATACAAGAACTGCTACAACATATAACCCAGCACAAACATCATCCATAATGACCCCAAAACTATTTTTAAAGTTTTTATCATAATAGCTAGCAGGGTAAGGTTTTGTGATATCAAAAATTCTAAATAAAATAAACATTATAAAATAAAATGTTAATACATTACTTACTTCTTTGGTACCTTCATGCGCAATCTCATACATACATATCGGTATCGATTGTCCAATAAATTCGTCAATTACTACTTCCTTTGGATCTTTATTGTCTAAATTTTTAATATAAATATTTACTGCATATAGAGAAATAAAAAATATTAAAATAATACAAATTAATACAATATTAGGATTTATTTTTAAAATATGAAATAAAAAAAATAAAAAAAAAGTTGTTACAAGAGACGAGTAACTTCCTGGAATTTTTTTTAGTTTTCCGATACCAAACATTGTAACAAATAAAAAAATTATTTTATTCATATTTTATAATTGAAATTATTACCTCACAGGCTATTGCTTTTTCTTTACCAATCAACCCTAATTTTTCCACAGTTTTGCCTTTTAAATTTATTATATCCTTATTTATATTTAACAATTTGGATAAAGAATTTATAATTTTATGTCTATATTTAGATACTTTTGGTTTTTCACAAATTAAGTTTATATCAAGATTATTTATAAAAAAATTATTTTGATAAAGTTTTCTAACTATAGGTAACAACATTAATGGAGACCTAATATTTTTATATTTTTTTTTATTATCAGGATATAAAGAACCAATATCTTTTTTTCTACTTGCACCAAGAATAGCGTCAATTATTGAATGTAAAATTACATCACCATCTGAATGACCCTCCAATCCAGAGTGAAAAGGAATTTTTTCGCCCCCAAGATAAAGCTTTTTATTTTTAACCAATCTGTGAATGTCAAAACCTATTCCATAATAAATTTTTTTATTTTCATTTTTTAAATCTTTTTTATATGTAATTTTAAAATTATCTCTTTCTCCTGGTATAAATTTTACTTTGATTTTATTATTTAATAAAATAGAAACATCATCAGTTATATTTAAATTTTTTTTATTATAATTTCTTTTTAATGTTTGATAATCAAAGCATTGAGGTGTTTGGGTTAAAATTATTTTTTCTCTCTCTAAATTTTCGTAAGATAATTTTTTTTTTATTTTGATAGAGTCGTCAAGTTTTATATATGGAACAACAGCTTTATGTTTTTTAACAAATTTTGAAAGTTTTTTTATTAATTTAATAGAAAAATTTGGTCTTGCAGCATCATGTATAAATACTTTATTAGGCTTAAATTTTTTTATATATTCAAATGCTTTCAACGATGAGATTGATCTTTCTTTACCACCATAAACAATATGTACATTTTTATTTTTAAATTTTTTGGCATATTTTAAGTGAGATTTACTTATCACTAATATTATTTTTTCAAAAATTTTTGAGTTAATAGCCTTATTTATTGAATGTTCTAATACCATTTTACCTTTATAAATATTGAATTGTTTTGGTAATTTAGACTTAAATCTTCTACTTTTGCCCGCTGCCAGTATTATAAAAAACATTTTCATTGCTTTATTTTCTAATTTTTTACTATATTTTTAATCTATGTTAGCTTTTTTAAAAAGAAACATTTTTATATCTATAATATTTATACTAACTTTAGCTGTTTCTTTTTTAACTTTTTTAACTTTTATAGATAAAAGTTTTATTATTTTAAATGAAATTAATCTAAATTATTTACTATTATCCAATATTTGTCTTTTACTAATATTTTTTCTAATAATTTTTATAGAAATTAAAAATTCTATTAAAAACAATATTAGTGTAAGAGGTTCAATTGCAAATAGAAAATATATTATTTTTTTTTCATTATTTACATTAATTCCATCATTACTTATTTCTATCTTTTCATTATTTCTATTCTCTTTTGCTTTAGAAAAGTATTTTGATAAAAAAATCACTTTAGCAGTGAATAACTCCTATAAGTTAGCTCGTGACTATGTAGATGAAAAAAGAAATAAGATTGAATCTGATATTGTGCTTGTCTCTTTTGATCTTGGAAAAAATATAAAATACTTATCAACAAATAAAGAAGTGCTTCAAAACTTTTTAAATACTCAAAGAATTTTAAGAGGATTGGATCAAATTTACTTACTAGATATTAACAAAAAGATAATTCTTTCTTCTCCTCCAAATATAAAAACTCAAATTGAAGATAAAGCTTTCAATATGGTGCAGAATGATAATAGACCATTAAAAATCATTAATGCTTTTGAAAATAAGTCTGCTGCAATAATAAAGGTTCAATCAACCAAGGATATATTTCTTTATGTTATTAAGTTTTTGGATGAGAATATTTCAACATATTTAAAGGAGTCAGAAGAAGCCGTAAATTTTTATTATACTGTAGAGGATCAAAGAACTGGAATTAGAATTTCATTTGCACTAATATATATTATTATTGTCACTCTATTATTATTTTTATCTATCACAATTGCTATAAGATTTTCATCTAGGTTTTTTATATCTATTAATAATTTAATATCTGCTTCATCCGAAATAGGTAAAGGAAACCTTGATACTAAAGTTCCAGAAGTTAAAGCTGATATAGAAATGGAAAGACTAAACAAAAATTTTAATGCAATGGTAGAAAAGTTAAAATTTCAACAAGATAAACTTCTTAATTCAGAAAGACATGAAGCATGGGAAAATGTAGCTAGAAAATTAGCTCATGAAATTAAAAACCCTTTGACACCAATTCAATTAACAATTGATAATTTAAAGTCAAAATATTCGGATGAAATTAATAAGGCAAACAGAGATAAATATAACTCAAATTTACAAACAATTCTCAAACAAATTAAACAAATAGAAACTTTAGTAAATGAATTTTCAGATTTTGCTAGAATGCCAAAACCTTTGATGAAAAAAAATAATATAATTGAGGTGGTGAATAATAATATTGAAATTTTAAAAAATATTTCAAAAGAAATTTTGATTAATTTCAATCTTAAAAACCAAAAGCCTCTTTTTTTTATGTTTGATAATGAACAAATAAGTAGAGTTTTTTTTAATTTAATTAAAAATTCAATAGAAAGTATTAAAGAAAAATCAATAAAATCAAGAGATTTTGATAAAATAATAGATATAGTAATTGTTGAGAGAAAAGATTATATAAGCATTAATTTATCTGATACTGGTATCGGATTTTTAGAAAACAATGCAAAGCAATTAATAAAACCATACTTCACTACTAAAGAAAAAGGATCTGGTCTAGGACTATCTATAGTAAATAAAATTATTAATGATCATGATGGAAAAATAAATTTTATGAATACAAAAAATGGTGCAGAAATAGAAATTCAATTACCTAAATAAATTAAATATGTCATTTGAAATTTTAATAATTGATGATAACTCGGATATAAGACTCATTCTTGATGAATTGATAACTGAGGCTGGATACAAAACAAGAATGGCTGCAAACTATAATCAGGCATTAACTGAAATAGATAAAAAACTTCCAGATGTTGCAATTATCGATGTTAAATTAGATAAGGGTGATAATGATGGAATTGAACTTCTATTACATATAAAAAAAAAAAATAGTGATATACCTGTAATTATAATTTCTGGTCACGCGAATATAGATATGGCTATAAAATCATTAAAATCTGGAGCTTTTGAATTTATCCAAAAACCTTTTGATAAAGATAGACTCCTTAATTTTATAAAAAGAGCTGTAGAAAATATTAATCTTAAACAAGAAAATTCAATTTTGAAAAATAAACTATTTCATACATTTGATATTATAGGTAAAAGTGAAAATATAACTTCAATTAAGGAGCAGATACAAAAAATATCTACTTCTGAAAGTAGAGTATTTATATCAGGTCCAACTGGTTCGGGTAAAGAATTAGTTGCAAGGAATATATATAGAAACTCCAAAAGAAAAGATGGTCCTTTTGTAATTTTAAATGGAGCACTATTAGATATTCATTCATATGAAAAAGAATTATTTGGAGAAGAAAAAAAAGATGGCTCTATTTCCTATGGCGCCCTAGAAAAATCAACAGGTGGAGTATTATTAATAGATGAAATCACAGAAATACCTTTAGAGACACAATCTAAAATCCTAAGAATTCTAATTGATCAAAAATTTAAAAGAATTAATGGAACGCATGATATTAAAGTAGACGTAAGAATATTATCCTCAACAAGCAAAGATATCAAAAATGAAATAAAAAATGGTAATTTTAGAGAAGATTTATTTCATAGATTAAATGTTTTTAATATATCTTTATCTCCACTTATTAATAGGCTTCAGGACATACCTTTATTGGCAAACTATTTCATAGAAAACATATGCAAATATAATAATATTAAAACTTTTAAAATTGAGAATAACAATTATTTATTGAGCTATTCTTGGCCTGGGAATGTTAGAGAATTAAGAAATTTAATTGAGAGAGTAGCCATATTATCCCAAGGCGGTGATCAAGATATAATCTTGAACATCATTAAGGAGTCTTTAACACAAAGTGAAAATGATAAATTCACTATCAATGAAACACTTAATTTTCCATTAAGAGAGGCTAGAGAAAATTTTGAAAAGGAATATTTAATTAATCAGTTAAAAAAATTTGGAGGTAATATTTCTAAAACGGCCAAATTTGTGGGCATGGAAAGATCTGCACTTCATAGAAAACTTAAATTATTAGGTGTTAAAGACTTAAATTAATGAATATAATTATTTGTGGAGCTGGTAGAGTTGGGTTTGCAATTGCTAAAAGTTTAACAGAGCAAGATCATTCAATAACTGTAATTGACCAGTCTAGTGAAGATATTCAAAAAATTAATGAGTCGCTTGATGTAAAAGCAATTGTAGGTAAAGCTACCCTTCCAACCATTCTAGAGAAAGCAAACACCTCTGAAGCTGACATGATAATTGCAGTAACAAGAAATGATGAAATTAATATGCTTATATGTCAAATAGCGTATTCAATCTTTAAAGTACCAAAAACTATTGCAAGAATAAGATCTCAAGATTACTTAGATCCAAAATTTTCAACACTTTATAATAAAGAAAATTTGCCCATAGATGTAATTATTTCCCCTGAATTTGAAATAGCAAAATCAATACAAAGAAAATTGGAGTCACCTGGTTCATTAGACAATGTTCCTTTTGCGGATAATAAAATTAGACTATTAGAAATTTTTATTGATAAAAACTGCCCAATTTCAAATACCAAACTTAATGATTTAACAAAAAAATTTCCTAAATTAAATGCAAATATTCTAGGCGTAGTTAGAGATGAAAATTTTATTTTTTTAAAAAAAAATGATTTTATGAAATTTAATGATAAAGCATATGTAGTTATCAATGCTTCTCAAATGAATGAAACATTGAAAGCTTTTGGTCATAACGAAAAAATTTCTAGCAAAATATTAATCATTGGTGGCGGTAATATTGGTTTACATCTTGCAAAAAATATTGAAAAAACATTTGAGGATGCGAGATTGAAAATAATTGAAAAAAATAAAGAAAGAGCTGAATTCTTAGCAAATGAATTAAGTAATACAATTGTAATTAATGGCAATGGTTTAGATGAGGATATTTTAGCTGAAGTAAATTTAGAGGATGTAGAGACTGTTATTGCATTAACTAATGATGACGAGGATAATTTAATGGTTAGTGTAATTGTTGAAAAATTTTCCAAGAATAAAAGAACTATGGCTTTGACAAATAAGCCTAACTATTCATTACTGCAATCATCTTTAAAAATTGATGATTTAATTGATCCAAGAAAAACTACAGTTTCAAGTATTTTAAAACATATACATAAAGGTACAATTGAAAACGCTTACACAATACTAAATGGTGATTATGAAGTTATTGAAGCAGAAATAATCGAAACCTCAGAATTAATTAATAAACAACTCAAAGAAAGTAATTTGCCTACAGAAATTAAAATTGGTGCAATTTTAAGAGACGACCAAGTTATAATACCAAGATCTAATTTTATTTTTAAAAAAAATGATTCTGTAGTGTTACTAGCAAAAAAAGACCAATTGCAAACTGTGGAAAGTATGTTTAGTTTATCATCTATTTAATGAGTAAATTATTAACTAATTATCTTAGCTTTTTTTTTTTATTAATTTCTTTTTTTTCCTTAATTAATATTACCTATTGCTATTACTTTAATATTTACCTTAATATAGATACATATATTTACACTTTAATAATTTCATTAATTTTAGGATTTGGTCTTTTAAGTTTAAAAATTAAGATTTTAAAAATTAATATTTATCACAAGATAATAACTGTTATATCTGGCTACTTTTTAATACCATTAATAATATCTATTCCTTATTACTTAAGCATTTATAATATCTCTTTTTTAAATTGCTATTTTGAAGCAATTTCAGGATTTACTTCAACCGGATTTAGTATTTTTGAAAATATCAAACATTTAGATGAAAGCTTAATATTGTGGAGATCCACATCTCAATGGATTGGGGGCATTTACTTCTTATTTGCGATTATATTGTTAATCGATATATTTGACGATAGAATTAAAAATTCATTAACTAACTTTATATCATTAAATAATCTAGAGTCGTTTAAACAGTATATTAAAATTTTCATTCTGTATTTTTGTTTGACAACATTTATTTTTTTTTCATTAAATATTATTAATATTCGAACATTTGACTCTCTTAATTTGTCTATGACTATAATATCTTCAGGAGGTTTTTTACCATTCAATAATTTAGATATAATTTTAAATACAAATTTAAAACAAATAGTATTTTCCTTGTTAATGTTGTTTTCCTTTTTTAGTTTATTTTTAACTTACAATTTATTTTTTGTTAAAAAAAAGAATTTAAATTTTTTTGCAGAGGACATATATTTATTGATTTACTTAGGCTTAATATCAGTATTTTTTTTAATATTTCTTAACTTTGATTATAATTTTTCATTAATTTTATTTTCAATAACGAGCAGTATATCAAATATAGGTATATCTTTATCAAGTGTATCAGGGAATTTATATATATTTTTTTTAATATTAGTAATTATTGGTGGTTCATACTTTTCAACAAGTTCGGGTATAAGGTTTGTTAAGTTATTTGCATTATTAAAATTTTCTTTAAATGAAATCTTGTCCTATACAAAACCAAACTATGTTTTTACTAATAAATTCCAATTATTCGATAGAAATGTTGAGTTAAAAGATATTCACAAATATTTTTTAACATTGATTACGTTTGTTATTTCTCTTTTTTTATTAACTATTCTATTAACATTTAGTGAATTAAACTTTGAAAACTCATTTAAAGTAGGAATCTTAACATTAATGAACACAACAACCTCAGAAATGTACGGTTTAAGTGATTTAAATTTTCACGAATTAAATTTGTATACGAAGCTTATATTAATTCTTTTTATGGCTATAGGGAGATTTGAAATAATTACTTTATTAATTATTATTAAAAAGTTTTTTTTTAGGTAATGTCTGAAAAATTAAATTTAAATATAGAAATCGATGGTTTATTAAATAATTATAAATCAAAAAATTTTAAAGAAGCGTTAGTTTATGCAAATAAACTTGCTAAATTGAAAATTAAAAATAAAGAAATAAATTTAGTTTGTGGTGAGTTATTTTTATTTTATAGATTATTTAAAAAAGCGTTATTTTCTCTTGCCTATTCTATTAAATTAGATCCAAATTTTTATATAGCTTATAAATTGTTAGGAATTACAGAATACTCTCTGGGAAATTTTAATAAAGCATTAAAAATCTTTGAAAAGTCAAAAAAAATAAATAACCAGGATTCTGATTTATTTTTTAATATTGCAAAATGTTATGACGATTTAGGACAATATGATCTATCAATTAAAAATTATTTAAAATCTTTACAACTAGAACCTAATAAGAAAGAATCTAAAATTAATTTAATCAAATCTTTAACTTTTTTTAAGCCTCAGTCTAATATAGATAATGAAATTATAAAACTTGATCAATCTTTATATAGTTTAAAGTTACCTTTTAGTTTTAAGAAAGTTTTAAGTAATGAAATTTTAAAAGATTATCTCAGTAAAAATTTCAACATGATAGATAAAAATTATTACAAAATTACTTTTGATTTTACACAAATTTTTAGAAATAATTTGAAACCTCTGGATTGTCCAAGATACCACACTGCTTTCAATACATATAATATAATTCCAAAAAATTGTTTTAGTTGTTTTAAGGTACAAGTCGATACTTTTACGGTTGTAGATCTTATTAAATTACATTTCCTTTTCGATAACATAACATTTGTTAAAAATATAAAAAAATGCATGGTTGAAAAAAGGAAAAATATAGATGGTAGCTATAAGGGTTTTATATATTGTAAATCGGTTGACGAAGCAAAGAATTTAAAAGATAAAATTAATGTATTAATTAATTCATCATTAAATATAGATCATAGGATAATAGTAAAAAGAGGTTGCTCTGAATTTGCTAGTTCATATCCCAACTACAAAGTTATAGATACAAAATCAAAATCTTTTTTAAATTATAAAGATGAGTGGTTTGAAAAAGAAAAAATTGTTAACGAATTTTACCCTAAAAATATATCTAAAGAGTTGAATCCACATGAAACTCTAAAGGGTAATTCCTTAAATGATATGATTATAATTAAAAACTGGATTGATTATGCCCAATCTATAAATGACCTTAGTTATAAAAAATTAATTTAAATTTCTTTAATTATTGCTTATTTGTTGTATTAATTATACTAAAATTCTAATGCGCCCTTAGCTCAGCTGGATAGAGCAACGGTTTTCTAAACCGTGGGTCGGAGGTTCGAATCCTTCAGGGCGCGCCATAAATACCCAAAATAAAGATATTTTTACCATTGCTGATGCACTAACTTTCTGCTTTACTTAAGATATTCAAAAATGAATTTTGAATATTTGTTAACAAATAAATAACTAAAAGAGGAAGAAAAAAATGTTTAAACTTATAAAACAATTGACTTCTTTTGTTGCTATGGTTGCTATGTTGTTTGTATTCACAACAGAAACAATGGCTGCTAAGAAATCAAAAACTCTAAAAAACACTCAGAAAAAAGGTTTCGTAAGGTGTGGTGTTTCTCAAGGTCTTCCAGGATTTTCTAATGCTGATGCAGCGGGAAATTGGACTGGTGTTGACGTTGATGTATGTAGAGCTGTTGCTGCTGCAGTACTTGGTGATGCAAATAAAGTTAAATTCACACCATTAAGTGCTAAAGAAAGATTTACTGCTCTTACATCAGGAGAAATAGATATCTTATCAAGAAACACTACATGGACACTTTCTAGAGACGCTGATATAGGGCTTACATTTGTTGGTGTAAACTTCTATGACGGTCAAGGTTTCATGGTTAGAAAAAGTTCTGGTATAACTTCAACAAGCCAATTCAAAGATGGAATTTCAGCTTGTACTAACTTAGGTACAACTACTGAATTAAATATGAGAGACTTCTTTAATTCTAAAGGAATTTCTTATACTCCAGTAACTTTTGAAAAAGCTGACGAAGTTGTAGCTGCATATGATGCTGGTAGATGTGATACATACACTACAGATAAATCTGGTTTAGCTGCACAAAGAATTAAGTTAAGCTCTCCAGACGATCACATAGTTTTACCTGAGACGATCTCAAAAGAACCTTTAGGTCCTGTTGTACGTCAAGGTGATGCAGTATGGGAAGATATCGTTAGATGGTCTTTAAATACTATGATCGAAGCTGAAGAATATGGTATTACTTCTTCTAATGCTGACTCAATGAAAACTTCTGATAACCCAGCAATCAAAAGATTAGTTGGTGCTGAAGGTGAAATGGGTGCTGCATTCGGTTTAGATAACGAGTGGAACTTAAGAATTATCAAGCAAGTTGGAAATTATGGTGAAAGTTATAAGAGAAATATAGCTGACACTGGTATTTTACCAGATAGAGGTCCAAATGAATTATGGACTAAAGGTGGTATTTTATACGTTCCACCATCAAGATAATTTAAGTTAATAATTATTAAAAAGGGCTAGATTTATCTAGCCCTTTTTTTTAATATCACATTTAATGAACAACAAATTTAAAAGATTAATTCCACAATTTTTAACCCTTTTATTAGTCGTATTAATATTTGGTTTTTTTACCTTAAATGCCCAAGTCAATATGGACAATAGAGGTATTGATTTTGGATTTGGTTTTTTAAAACAAGAGGCGTCTTTTGACATACAGTTTAGTCTTGTAGAATACGATGGTTTAGATCCTTATTGGTGGGCATATGTTGCTGCATTATTAAATACTTTGTTGGTAGCAGTTTTAGGGATTATATTTTGTACCATCATTGGTGTGATTGTAGGTGTTGCCCGTTTATCTTCAAATTACTTGATCAGAAACACAGCAGCATGGTATGTTGAATTTTTTAGAAATATTCCTTTATTATTGCAAATATTTTTTTGGTATTATGCAGCATTAAGAGCCTTACCTTTACCCCAAGACGCAGAACCATTGTTAGGTGTTTCTTATCTAACAATAAAAGGTTTTTACATACCTGCAATGATTTGGGAAAATTTAAATATTTTTTTATATTCTATAGTATTAGCAATTATCGGAATTATAATTGTTAGAACTTACGCAAGAAAATTACAAGAAAATGAAGGTAAACAATTACCTGTATTTTATATATCTTTAGGTTTAATTGTAATATTGCCTCTTCTATCGTTTTTAGTAGGTGGCGTTTCTCTTGATTTTGAAATACCAGTCATTAAGCAATTATCTATTACATCTTTTACATATGAAGGAGGTGTTGGTCTTCCACCAGAACTTATAGCTCTTACTCTAGCTTTATCTCTTTATACAGCAACTTTCATAGCTGAATGTGTAAGAGCAGGAATTCAAGGTGTAGGAAAAGGACAAAAAGAAGCTGCTGCTTCAATAGGATTAAATCCAAATCAAATTTTAAAATTAGTAGTAATGCCTCAAGCTTTAAGAATTATAATTCCACCAACAACAAACCAATATTTAAATTTAACTAAAAATTCGTCTTTGGCTGCTGCGATAGCTTATCCAGATTTAGTACTTGTGTTTGCTGGTACAGCATTGATGCAAACTGGTAAAGCTATAGAAATTGTATCTATAACTATGCTTACTTATTTATCATTAAGTTTAGCGATAGCTGCTTTAATGAATTGGTATAATAAAAAAATTGAAATTAAGGAAAAATAATGATTAGTAAAAATTTTACTACAAACTTGTATCTAGGGTCATTTTTAATATTAATCAGTTTGATTGATGTTACCTTAAATTCATTTTTTAAATTAAACTTTACTAATTTTTTACCTGGATCGATAAGTTTTTTCTTACCTTTAATTTTAGGTACAATAGGCCTTTATTTAATAAGAAGTGATTATACGGGTTTAAAACAATTAGATATTTTAAATAAAAATGTAAACACGTCTAATTTTAATGCAGTTTTAACTCTTTTAATTATCTTTTTAATTATAAAAGCAATACCTCCATCAATGAGCTGGATGATATTAGATGCCAATATTTCTGGTGATAGCAGAGAAGCTTGTACAGGTACAGGTGCTTGTTGGACATATATCAAAGTTTGGTTCAAAAGATTCATGTATGGAATGTATCCAAATGAATTGCACTGGAGAATAAATGCAGCGTTCATATTAGTAATTGTTCTTGGAATGGCTGGTTTACTTGCTACAGAAAAGTTAAAAAAATATTTGGCTCTGTATTATGTAATAATTTATCCAATTATTGCTTTTTTAATTATATATTATTTAATATCAGGCGGAGCTTTTGGATTAGAGTGGGTAGAAACAGGAGCTTGGGGAGGTCTTTCATTAACATTTATAGTATCTTTCTTTTGTTTAATTTTCTGTTTTCCGTTAGGAATGATTTTCGCACTTGGAAGAAGATCAAGTTTACCTACTGTAAGATATATCTCAATTGGTTACATTGAGTTTTGGAGAGGTGTACCATTGATAACAGTTCTATTTATGTCATCAGTAATGTTTCCCATGTTTTTACCAGAAGATTTTTTTATGGATAAATTGGTTAGAGTAATAATAGCAATTACTTTATTTGAAGCTGCTTATTGCGCTGAGGTTATAAGAGGTGGTTTACAAGCTTTACCAAGAGGTCAATACGATGCTGCTAAATCATTAGGAATGGGATATTGGAAAATGCATATATTTGTTATTTTACCTCAAGCATTGAAATTAGTTATACCAGGTATTGCAAATACATTTTTAGCTCTAGTTAAAGATACACCATTAATTTTTGTTGTGGGACTGGCCGAAATAGCAGGAATGTTAGCATTAGCAAAAACTAACCCAGAATGGCTAGGTTTTGCAATGGAAGGATATATTTTTGCTTCTATAATTTTCTGGATAATTTGTTATGCTATGAGTAAATATAGTTATAATTTAGAAGCTAAATATAAAACAGAAAGATAAAAATGTCCCAACCTATAATAAAAATAGATAATATGAATAAGTGGTTTGGAGATTTCCAGGTTTTAAAAGATATTAATCTTGAAGTAGAAAAAAATAAAAAAATTGTTGTTTGCGGACCTTCAGGATCTGGAAAATCAACCTTAATAAGATGTATTAATAGATTAGAAGAACATCAAAAAGGGACAATTGTTGTTGATGGAAACGAATTATCAGAAAATACCAAAAATATTGAAGCTATAAGAGCTGAAGTTGGAATGGTTTTTCAACAATTCAATTTATTTCCTCATTTATCAATTTTAGATAACTGTACTTTAGCTCCAATATGGGTAAAAAAAATGCCAAAGAAAAAAGCAGAGGAGTTAGCTCTAGATCAACTAAAAAAAGTTCAAATAGACGACCAAGCACATAAATTTCCTGGTCAATTATCTGGTGGTCAACAACAAAGATGTGCAATTGCAAGAGCTTTATGTATGGAACCTAAAATTATGTTGTTTGATGAACCGACTTCAGCATTAGATCCTGAAATGATTAAAGAAGTATTAGATGCAATGGTTACTCTAGCAAAAGCTGGAATGACAATGATAGTTGTTACTCATGAAATGGGCTTTGCTAAAGAAGTAGCAGATGAAGTAATTTTTATGGATGAGGGAATGATAGTAGAAAGAGCTGAAACTAAGGAATTCTTTGCAAACCCAAAAAGTGACAGAACTAAACTATTTTTAAGCCAAATACTTTAGAATCATTATATTTTATTCATTCCAGAATTGTTATATTTGATCTTGACATATTTCTCATAAATTGGAAATTCTCATTAAAAAAATAAATTTATCTGTTGCAGTATCTTTAAAAACTTAGTTGAATTGAGCTTATAAAAATAAAATTTAAGAGGGGTCTTAATGGAAGATAATTTTAACAAACATCTTGGGAATAAACTTAAGCTAAGAAGATTAGCTCTAGGTTTAACACAAACTAAAGTAGCTAAGGCTATTAATGTTACATTTCAACAAATTCAAAAATATGAGAAGGGCACTAATGGTGTAAGCTCAATAAGGTTATTGCAACTATCAAATTATTTAAAAGTTCCTATAAGTTATTTCTTTGAGGATTTTTCTGAATATTTAATTAATTTGGAAAGGACTAAAGAAGGTCATATGACTGTTAATTATAACTTTTTAATAAAGATATACTCAGAACTTTCAAGTGAACAGAAAATTAAATTTAATAAAAGTTTACAATCTGTTTCAGCTGGAGTTTCAAAAGTAGTTTAAAGATAATCAGGATTAATTTTTGGCTCCTCGGGCAGGACTCGAACCTGCGACCAATTGATTAACAGTCAACTGCTCTACCAACTGAGCTACCGAGGAATGTAAAAACCTCAACTTACTTTTTTTCATAATTAAAACAAGATTTTTTTTTGGAGGCCACGCCCAGAATCGAACTGGGATACAAGGATTTGCAATCCTCTGCGTAACCATTCCGCCACGTGGCCATATAATATATAAAATATTTAATATTATCACCTCTGTATATTAAATATTAGTAATTAGTCTATTATTAAATAACTAATAATATTGTTAATTAATATTATTAAATTATAAACTAAATAGTATGAGTTTAGATAAATATTCACATTTAGAAACTGAGGATCAAATCTACTCGTATTGGGAAAAAAATAATCTCTTTAAACCAGTCAAAAATAAAAAGAAATTCTCTGTTGTAATTCCACCTCCTAACGTAACAGGAAGTTTACATATGGGGCATGCATTAAATAATTCAATACAAGATTTGTTAATTAGATATCATCGAATGAACAATTTTGAGACTTTATGGCAACCTGGAACTGATCATGCAGGTATTGCAACTCAGGCATTAGTAGAAAAAAAATTAAGTAGCGAAAATATTAAAAAAGATGATTTAGGCAGAGAAAAATTTATAGAAAAAGTATGGGATTGGAAAGGTCAGTATGGAGACATAATTATTAATCAATTAAAAAAACTAGGATGTTCTTGTGATTGGTCAAGAAATGCCTTTACTATGGATGAAAATTTATCAAAGGCTGTCATTAAAGTATTTGTAGATTTGTACAAAAAAAAACTAATTTATAAAGCTGAAAAACTTGTAAATTGGGATACCGTTTTAAAAACAGCAATTTCTGATTTGGAAGTAGATCAAAGAGAAGTTAATTCAAAAATATATTATATTAAGTATCCAATTGATGGATCTAATGAATTTATAACAATAGCTACTACTAGACCTGAAACCATGTTAGGAGATACTGCTATTGCAGTAAACCCAAAAGATAAAAGATATAAAAAATATGTAAATAAATTTGCGGTTATTCCAATAGTTAACAGAAAAATAAAAATTATTACTGATAATTACGCTGATCCGGAACAAGGAACTGGTGCGTTAAAAATTACCCCAGCTCATGATTTCAATGACTATGATGTAGGTAAGAGAAATAATTTAGAAATTATTAATATTTTTACTGAAGAGGGTAAAATAAACGATAATGCTATTTCATCCTATGTTGGATTAGACAGATTTGAAGCTAGAAAAAAAATATTATATGAACTTAAAGAAAAAGATTTTTTTGTTAAAGAAGAAAATATTAAAAATAAAGTACCTTATGGTGATAGATCCAATTCAGTTATTGAACCTTTTTTGACTGAACAATGGTTTGCAGATGCTAAAAAATTAGCAGTTAAAGCAAAAAAAATTGTCAAAAGTAAAAAAACAAATTTCTTTCCTACAAATTGGTCAAAGACATATTTTCAATGGATGAACAATATTGAACCATGGTGTATTTCTAGACAGTTATGGTGGGGTCATCAAATACCCGCATGGTATGGTCCTGACAATAAAATTTTCGTAGAGTTAAATGAAAAAGATGCTCTAAAATCAGCAAGAAAATTCTACAAAAGAGATGTAAAACTTACTAGAGATCCTGATGTTTTAGATACATGGTTTTCTTCTGGGCTATGGCCATTTGCAACATTAGGTTGGCCAAAGAAAAATGATTATCTTAAAAAATTTTATCCTACAACTGTATTGGTAACAGGATTTGACATTATATTTTTTTGGGTTGCTAGAATGGCTATGTTTGGAATGGAATTTTTAAACAAAGAACCATTTAAAGATATTTATGTTCATGCTCTTGTGAGAGATGAAAAAGGACAAAAAATGTCTAAGTCTAAAGGAAATGTAATTGATCCACTTGAATTAATTGAAAAGTTTAGCGCTGATGCCTTAAGATTTACTTTATTATCTATGGCTTCACCAGGAACAGATGTTAAGCTTTCTGAAGAAAGAGTTAAAGGCTATAGAAATTTTTTAAATAAATTATGGAATGCAAATAATTTTTTAATACAAAACAAATGCACTTTAAAAATTTCAAAAAAAATTCCAAAACCTAAAGTTAATATAAATAAATGGATACTTTCTGAATTATTAGAGGCTTCCAATTTAATTAAAAAAAATATTAAAGATTATAGGTTTGATGAGGCTGCAAAGAACGCTTATCATTTTGCATGGCATACTTATTGTGATTGGTACTTAGAATTATCTAAAACAATACTTTATTCTGATAATACAAAGTCAAAAACTGAGGTTAAAGAGGTATCAACTTTCATATTTGGTCAAATTTTGATTTTGCTGCATCCGTTTATCCCTTTTGTTACTGAAAAAATATGGTTATTAAATAAATTTGATCAAAATGGTAAAAATTTTCTCATGTTATCGAATTGGATTTCGGGTAAATCAAAGAAAGATAACGATTTTCACCAAGTTAACAAAATAATTGATATAATTTCTAACATTAGATCATTTAAAAATGAACTTAATGTAAGTCCTGGTTCATTTGTTGATATATCCATACATAATATTAAAAAAAGCAATCAATCCTTTGTTATGAATAATGAAATTATAATGAAAAAGTTGGGTAGAATTAATAATTTCTTTAAGAAAGATCAAAACAAACCCTCAGCTTCATTGATTATATCTGGAGATTTATTTAAAATTTATTTTGATGAAAATGTAGATTTAAACACTATTAAAGAAAATTTGCAAAATAGGCAAAGTAAGTACCAAGCTGAGATAGATAAAATATCTCAAAGATTAAATAATAAAAGCTTTATTCAAAGAGCGCCAAAAGATATTGTTCAACAAGAAAAAAATAACTATAGTAATCTAAAAAAAGATATTGAAAAAATTTCTTTAACAATTGAAAGTTTATAATGAAAAAATTTAATAAAAAAAAGCTCCCAAGTAGACATACCTCGCTAGGGCCAGATAAAGCTCCACAAAGGTCTTTTTATTATGCAATGAATTTAACTGAAAAAGACGTTGCTAAACCATTCGTTGGGGTTGTATCAACATGGAATGAAGCTGCTCCTTGCAATATTGCCCTCATGAGACAAGCTCAATCTGTTAAAAAGGGTGTACAAGCAACTGGAGGAACACCAAGAGAATTTTGTACAATTACAGTAACTGATGGTATCGCGATGGGACATGAAGGAATGAAATCTTCTTTAATTTCAAGAGATGTTATTGCTGATTCAACAGAGTTAACCGTTAGAGGTCACTGCTACGATGCATTAGTTGGTTTAGCAGGATGTGATAAATCTTTGCCAGGTCTAATGATGGCAATGGTTAGATTAAATGTTCCAAGTGTTTTTATTTACGGTGGATCAATTTTACCAGGTAGATTAAATGGTAAAGATATAACGGTTGTAGATGTTTTTGAAGGTGTTGGTAAATATTCTGCTGGTAAAATTTCTGAACATGCACTTAGAAAAATAGAATTAAAAGCATGCCCTACAGCTGGTGCATGTGGGGGACAATTTACTGCAAATACTATGGCTTGCGTATCTGAAGCAATTGGACTTGCATTACCTTATTCTGCTGGAACACCTGCCCCGTATAACAAAAGAGATAAATATGCTTTAGAAAGTGGAAAAGCAGTAATGAATTTATTAGCTAAAAATATTAGACCAAGAGATATTGTAACAAAAAAATCTTTAGAGAATGCAGCAACGATTGTTGCAGCAACGGGTGGTTCAACTAATGCAGCTTTACATCTGCCAGCTATAGCAAATGAAATTGGAATTAAATTTGATTTAATGGATGTTGCTAAAATTTTTAAAAGAACACCTTACCTTGCAGATTTAAAACCTGGTGGAAAATATGTTGCTAAAGATATGTGGAAAGCTGGTGGAGTTCCAATGTTATTAAAAACTCTTTTTGAAGGTGGATACATTCACGGTAATTGCATGACTGTTACTGGCAAAACTATGAAAGAAAATTTGAAAAATGTTAAATTTAATTCTAAGCAAAAAGTAATGAGAAAATATAATAATCCTTTATCACCAGATGGAGGTGTTGTTGGAATGAAAGGAAACTTGGCACCAGAAGGAGCTATTGTTAAAGTTGCTGGTTTAAAAAGATTGCAATTCACTGGAAGAGCAAGATGTTTTGATACCGAAGAAGAAGCTTATAAAGCTGTTAAAAATAGAAAGTATAAAGATGGTGATATTATTATTATTAGATACGAAGGACCAAAGGGTGGACCTGGTATGAGAGAAATGCTTCAAACAACAGGAGCAATTTACGGACAAGGTAAAGGAGAAAAAGTTGCACTTATAACAGATGGAAGATTTTCTGGAGCTACAAGAGGATTTTGTATAGGCCATGTTGGTCCTGAAGCTTCTGTAGGTGGTCCGATAGCTTTATTAAGAAATGGTGACATAATTGATTTAGATGCAAAGAAGGGAACAATAAATGTGAGATTATCCAAAAAAGAACTAGCTAAGAGAAGAAAGAAATGGAGACCTAAAAAGATTAATTTTGGAAATGGAACACTTTGGAAATATGCACAAACTGTTGGACCAGCTTATTTAGGTGCTCCAACACATCCAGGTGGTAAAAACGAAGTGAAAACATACGCAGATATTTAATGAAAATTAGACCTGTTATCTTATGTGGTGGAGCAGGAACAAGACTTTGGCCTAATGCTAAAAAACATCAAGCTAAACAGTTTATTGACTTTGGCAATTGGACTTTATTAGGTAAAACTTTAGAAAGAGTTAAAGCCTCTATCTTTGATGCGCCAATTATAAGCACAAATGCAAAATATTTAAGACAAGTAAAACAACACCTGAAGAAACACAAAATAAGAAAATTTAAGATAGTTTTAGAACCAGCTAAAAGAAACACAGCACCAGCTATATTAAGCACTGCTTTAATTAAAGATATTCCAAATAAACAACCTTTAATTTTCTTAGCAGCTGATCATTTGATAGAGAAGATTGGTTTGTTTAATAAATCAATTAAAAAAAATCAAAAGAAACTCACTCAAAATAATATCTTTATATTTGGGATTAAACCCACAATGCCTTCTAGTGAATTTGGTTATTTTTTAACAAAAAATAACAAAGTATCTAGATTTGTAGAAAAGCCCAAAAAAGCCAAAGCAAAACAAATAATTAGTAAAAAAGGTTATTGGAATTCTGGAATGTTCTATTTGAGAAAAGACTCAATCATTAATAATTTCAAAAAATACCAGCCAAATATTTACCGAAACTGCAATAAGGCTGTAACAAAAGCAAAATACAAAAGTAATGTATATTATTTAAACAAACAAACCTTTACCAAAGCAACAGCTAAGTCTTTTGACTATGCAATACTAGAAAAAACTAGAGACATTAATGCTATCAAATTAGATATTCCTTGGTCTGATTTAGGATCTTGGAAAGAAATCTGTAAGATGTATGGAAGAAATAAAAGACAATACTTTAAAAAGAAAAATGTATTCCATAGACCTTGGGGCAGTTATGTTAACTTATTTAATGGTAAGGAATTCTTAATTAAAGAATTATATGTAAAACCTAAAGGTATATTAAGCCTTCAAAAACATCATCATAGAGCAGAACATTGGGTCGTTACTCATGGTAAGCCTAAAATTACTTTAAATAATAAAAATTTTATTATGAAACCAGATGAAACTATTTTTATACCTCTAGGATCAATTCATAGAATTGAAAATCCTTTTAAAAAACCAGTTAAAATAATAGAAGCTCAAATTGGTTCTATTTTAAAAGAAACAGACATTGTTCGTTTTAAAGATGTATATGGAAGGGTTAAGTCAAAATAATGAGAAAAATAAATAAGCAAAAAAGTAATAAAAAAAAATCAGAGTATAGTTGTTAATAGATAATAATTTATTTATTAAACCAAGGTTTAATATCATCTATAGTCTTAAACAAATTTTGTTTTGAAAGCATTGAAAGTTGATAAAGTCTATCACCCGATATTCTTCCTCCGAGTCTTAATATAAGTAATTTCCCTTTTTGATTGAAATAATGTTTTAAATTTGGTTTTATATATAAAGAGTCACCGGGGTTAATTTTTATTTTTTTTTTGTTTATAACTGCCTGAACATTCGTATGTCCAATATTGTAAATATATTGATGTGATGGAACTTCTAAAGTTCGATTTATTTTATGATTACTCAAAATATGGAATTCATAACCCCTAGAATAAGGCAATTGGGGTATATTTGTTAATTCAACAAATAGATAATCCTTTTTTTTGTTAGAAGGAAAATACCAGTTTCTATTTTGAGAATATTTTTGAATTTTTACCTCAATTCTTTCTTTTGGAGGTAGTAAATCTCTTAAACCAATATTCAAAAAATTAGATATTTTTTTTAGAATATTTAAATTTGGAATATTCTTTTTTTTTTTTAATTTATTTAAATCTATATTAGTTTTTTTTTTGAATTCATCTAAGGCAATAGATGAATTATTAAAAAAAATATCTAAATTTCCCCAGAAAGCTTTATTTTTATTTGTAAGATCAATTCTATACTTATTTGCTATATCAAAACCTAATACATTTAGTTCATTTAATGTTTCATTATCAATTTGATCAGAATATGTAAGAGCTAAAATTTTTCCTAATTCATTTTTTTTATTTTTTCTTGTTGTAAATGAATGAGGAATATAAGGTGCTATATACATAGAGTCACCAGTATTCATTTTAGCTATTTTTTTTTTATTATTTTTTAGATAGTAAAAATTAACTGGTCCAATAAAGTATGTAAATTGATGAAGAAAATGTCCATTATTAAATTTTACTTTAGGATTATTCGGATTATCATTTTCAACAACAACTAATTCTGTAATTAACTCAGGTTTAAAAGGGGAGACTTTGCTCATTACCGTATCTTTGTAAAGATAATATGGTTTTTTTCCTCTAATCATTATTCTTTTAGATTTATTAGATTTATCTGATCTCATTATTTTGAAACCATTTTGAGTATCATCAGAAAATGAAAAAAAATCTCCATGATTAACTGCCCAAATTTTTGTAGCTTTATTTAGTATCTTGTGGGATATTTCTTTTTTATTATTTAAGAATTTTAGAATTTCTTTTTTAGTAATATTAAGATCTTTTGCTGCATCCTCAGGTCTTCTTTTTAGGTCATTTAGCAATTTTCTAAATTTAATATTTGAAATCATATAATTTAAGTATTATGAACAGTTATAAACTTACATATATATATATATAAATTATAACTTCAACAAATGTATTTATCATTGAACAAATATAGACCATTAGTATTTGTACCTATGGCTGCTGATATATTACATTATGGTCATATAAATATTTTATTAAAAGCAAATAGACACGGTAATGTAATTGTTGGCTTAATGACTGACTCTGGCATAAAAAGCTATAAAAGAAAAAAACCGATTATTAATTATAAAAATAGAAAAAAAGTTTTAGATCAAATAAAATGTGTAAAAAAGATTATTCCGTTAAATGGTTTAAAATATGTTGAATTTGCAAAAAAATATAAATTTGAATATTTTGTTCATGGCGATGATTGGAAAAAAAATATTCAATCTAAAGTTAGAAGTGATTTAATTAAAACTATGAAAAAATGGAATGGTAAAGTATTGGAATTTACATATACAAAAAATATTTCTTCGTCAAAAATAAAAACGTTACTTAAAAAAATATGAAAAAAAAAATAGTTTATGTTCCTTTGGCTGTAGATTTTTTACACGAAGGTCACATTAATATACTTAGAATAGCAAAAAAGTACGGTGATGTCATAGTTGGGCTTTTAACTGATGAAGCTATAGCTAATTATAAATCTATTCCCATACTTGATTATAAAAATAGAAAGTTATTGGTTGAAAATTTAAAATATGTGTCAAAAGTCGTTCCTCAAAAAACAGAGGACTACAGTTATAATTTAAACAAGATTAAACCAAATTTTTTTGTACATGGCGATGATTGGAAATATGACAATAGAAAAAAAACGAGAGCTAAAGTTATTAAAACATTAAAAAAATGGTCTGGGAAGTTAATTGAACCAAAATACACAAAAAATATCTCTTCGTTTAAAATTAAAAATAAGATTTTGGAATTAGCTTCTTTACCTGAAAATCGAGTTTCAAGATTAAAAAGATTATTATCTTCTAAAAAAATAGTTAGAATTTTAGAGTCCCACAATTCATTGACAGGTCTTATTATTGAAAATCTTAAAGTTAATGATAAAAATAAATTTTTGGAATTTGATGGCATGTGGTCATCAAGTTTGACGGACTCTGCTACTAAGGGTAAGCCTGATAATTCTTCATTAGATTTTTCATCTCGAATTTCATCTTTAAATGACATGATGGATGTAACAACTAAACCTTTAGTTTTTGATGCTGATAACGGAGGTCAAATCGAGCATTTATCTTTTTTGATTAAATCATTAGAAAGATCTGGCGTTTCTGCAATTATAATGGAAGATAAAATTGGATTAAAGAAAAATTCACTATTTAAAGATCAAGCTGGCACTCAACAAGATAAACCTAAAACTTTTGCAAACAAGATTAAAAAAATTTGTTCATCAAGACGATCAAATGATTTTCTTGTAATAGCAAGAATAGAAAGTTTTATTGTTGGCAAAGGATTAAAAGATGCATTAAATAGAGCTGAAATCTATTCAAAAGCAGGAGCTGATGCTATATTAATTCATAGCAAAGAAAAAACTCCGTCTGAAATTTTTACTTTTGCAAAAGCATTTAAAAAAAGCAGAAACTATATTCCTTTAGTTTCAGTTCCATCAACTTATTCAAAAGTTTATGAGAAAGATTTAATTAAAAATGGTTTTAAATTAGTCATTTATGCAAATCAACTTTTAAGGGCTGCTTATCCTGCTATGCAAAATGTTGCAAAAACTATTTTACAAAAAGGAAGAGCCCTTGAAGTTGATAAAAAAATAATTCCAATTAAAGAAATCATCAATCTGATTAAAAATGATTAAAATTAGTTCTTTAATTAGTGTATTAAACAAAAATAATAGTAATTTTTTTACTGGTGTTCCTGATAGTGTGCTCAAAGAACTTTCATTTGAATTACAAAGTAAAAGTAAAAAAAGTCATATTATAGCATCGAATGAAGGATCTGCTGTATCAATTGGTATTGGTCATTATTTATCTACTAAAAAAATTCCATGTATTTATATGCAGAATTCTGGCTTATCAAATGCATTAAATCCTTTGATTTCTATAGCTCATCCAAAAGTTTACGCAATCCCATTAATTTTGATAATCGGATGGAGAGGATCACCAAAAATTAAAGATGAACCACAACACAATGTGAAGGGTAAAATTACAGAAAAGCTTCTTAAGCTTTTGAATATCAAATATACAATTATTAGAAGCTATAAAGATCTAAAAAAATTTGATAAACAAATAAAAAACGCAAAAAAAAATAAATCTATCGTAGCTTGTTTAATCGAAAAGGACACTTTAGAAAAAAATAATAAAAAAATTAACAAAAAAGATTTTTTTAAAGTTGATAAAGAAAATTTTTTTAAAGTTCTGCTTGAAATTTTAGATAATAAATCAAAAATTATTTCTAGCACCGGATATAATTCTAGAGAAATAATGTATATAAGGAATAAATATCAACTTAAGAAATCCAAAGATTTTTATATGGTTGGTGGTATGGGCCACACCTCCTCTGTAGCGCTAGGATACTCATTATCAAACAATAAAAAGACGATTTGTATTGATGGAGATGGTTCATTTTTAATGCATTTAGGCTCTATTAAAACAGCTGGTAATTTTGCAAATAAAAACTTTAAATATATATTATTAAATAACAATACTCATGACTCAGTAGGTGGTCAAAGCACCTATGTTAAAAACATAGATCTCGAAAATTTATCTAAAAGTCTGGGGTTTAAAAGATTTTATAGAATTAATGATAATAAAAATTTAAAGAAAAGACTTAAAAAATTTCTATCTGGGAATAGTTTAAATTTCTTAGAAGTTAAAGTCACAAATAGTAAAATTAAAAATTTACCAAGACCCAAAAATTTGATTAATATAAAAAACCAATTTATGAAATAATGGTCAATTCTATTGAAGATATTAAAAAATTTATTAGTGATACTAGTTTTAAAAAGATATTTATTTTATGTGGAAAAAAATCTTTTACTACCTCTGGGGCTGAAAAATTTTTTAAAAAAGATTTAAATAAGAAAGAAATAAAATTTTTTTATAAAAATTCAGATCTTCCAATTTTAGAGGAGCTTATTGAAATAATTAAAGAAATAAGAAATTTTGAACCAAGTTTAATTCTTGCGGTAGGTGGAGGTGCGGTAATTGATTATGCTAAGATAGCTAATGTTGTTGATATAAGTCCTGATTTGGCTGATTTAATTGTAAATTATTCCTACCCATTTAAAAAAAAATATACCAAATTAGCAGTTATACCAACAACTGCTGGTTCTGGAGCTGAAGTAACTTCAAATGCAGTTATTTATGTTGATGGAATTAAACATTCTTTTGAAAGCCAATTATTAATACCAGATAACTTTTTTTTAATTCCTGAATTTTTAATTTCTGCACCTGAAAAAATTAAAGCTTCAGCAGGCTTTGATGCTATTGCTCAAGCTTTAGAGTCTTTGGTTTCTAAAAAATCAAATGATCAGAGTGTTGAATACGCCTCTAAGTCATTAAGAGTATCAATAAATAGTTATATTTCTTTCTTAAATGATCCAAGTTTAAAAAATGCAACTGAAATGGCTATTGCATCAAATTTAGCAGGTATGGCAATCAACATATCAAAAACAACTGCACCTCATGCTGTTTCATATCCTTTTACCTCTTTATTCAATGTAAGTCATGGTCATGCTGTAGGCTTATTTTTTGAAAGATTTTTTAAATTTAATTACAAAAACAAAGATAAATCAGAAACTTCTTTTGACTTAAAAAAAAGATTTGATTTAATATTTAATCTATTTGATGTTCAGGGTATTAATGATTTTACTTCCAAAATATCATTAATAAAAAAACAAGCAAAATTAGAGGATAATCTTCAAACACTAAATATTAATATTAAGCAAAGCTCAGATGATATTATAAAAGGTATAAACTTATTAAGACTTGGTAATAATCCTGTAAAAATTGGTAAAAAAGATATTATTAATATTATTTCGTAATAATTATTTCACAAGAAAATTCACTTTTTTATTTGTTAGATTTAAATGGATTTTTTTATATGAACCAAAATTATCCCCATCAATTTGAACGGGTATTAAATCATTTCTATCAATAGTGATGTTTTGTGAATAAGTAGTAATAACATTTTTGTTTTTACTTAAGTCGCCATTAATAATAATTAAAAATATAGAATATAACAAATTGATCCTAGTTAAATCCTTAAATATATAGGTGACTAATTTATTTTCAAAAATATTTGTTTTATTTATTTTATGATGACCGGCGTAATATTTTGTATTTAAGGATAATATCCAGTCTGCTTGATAAAATTGCCCATCAAAATTAACATTTAATTTTTTATTATCCATAAATAAGAAATGTTGAAAACCCTTGATACCAAATATAATTTTACCAAGAATCTTTTTTATTTTTGAATTAATTGAATGAACAATTTTTGCATCCCATCCTATACCGGCCATTAAAAAGAAATAATTTTCGTTAATTTTTACAAGATTAGAGGATTTATAATTGTTAGAAACTAACACATTTACTATATCATCAACTTTTTTATTCATTGATAATTCAGCCTGAAGTAAATTTGCAGTCCCAGCAGGTATATAACCTAAGGCAAAATCATCTTTAAAATTAAAATTATTTTTTATTAATTGATTAATCGCAAAAGAAACGGATCCATCTCCACCAGCTACTATTAGTCGATCATAATTTTTTTGGTTAAAATCTTTAAAAATCTTTTTTGCTTGGTTTATTGTTTTAGTCTCAAAGTAGTCTACAGAATTGTTTTCTTTTAACTTAGATAAAACTCTATTTATGAACTTTGATTTTCTTCCTGAAGAAGAGCTTAGATTGTAAATCATACAATATAACATAATTAATCCTTAAAAAATTTTTAACAAATTTGTAACATTCAAATGAGATAACATTTAAATGATTCGTGTTACAGTTGTGTTAAAAAATGATTTTTTAAATGCCTAATATACTTAAATACAAAAGTATATTTATTTCTGATGTGCATTTAGGCACCAAAGGTTGTCAGGCAAATAAACTTTTAGAGTTTTTTAAAAACTCAAGATCTGAAAATCTCTATTTAGTTGGTGATATTATAGATATTTGGGAAATGCAAAAAAGTTTTTATTGGCCACAGGAACATAATGATGTAATTCAAAAAATTTTAAGAAAAGCAAGACATGGTACTAAAGTTTTCTACATTATGGGTAACCATGACGAAATGTTAAGAAAATTTATTCCAATGCATTTTGGTGACATTCGAATGGTTAATAGAGTTATTCATGAAACAAATACTGGAAAAAAATATCTAGTCGTTCACGGTGATGCTTGGGATGGTGTTATGAAATATGCTAAATGGTTATCTAAACTTGGATCAATAGCCTATAATTTATTGTTAAAATTAAATTTAATAATTAATTTTTTTAGAAGATTAAGAGGAAAAGGATATTGGTCTCTTGCAAAATTTTTAAAGTATAAAGTCAAAAACGCAGTCAAATATATTGGAGAATATGAAAAAACAGTCTCAGATTATGCAAAAAGAAAAAAATTTGATGGAATTATTTGTGGCCACATCCATCATGCTGAAGATAGAGATTTTAATGGGGTTAATTATTTAAATTGTGGAGACTGGGTAGAGTCTTGCACAGCATTAGCCGAAAATTATGACGGTAGTTTTGAAATATTATATTGGGACAAAATAAGAAAACAATATTTAGAACCTAAAGAAATAATTAAACCAATTAAAACTGAAGACTTAAAAAAAGCTTCATAGTTAATGAAAATTTTAATCGCTACAGATGCATATTTTCCACAAGTAAATGGTGTCGTAAGAACCTTACATGAAACAGGCAACGTATTAAAAGAACAAGGTCATACCATAGAATATATCACACCTGACTTATTTTTAACTATTCCGATGCCGAAATATAATGAAATTAGATTATCTATAAATGTTTGGCCAAGAGTTGGTAACTTAATAAAGAAAATAAAACCTGATGCAATTCATATAGCTACTGAAGGTCCTATAGGAACTATGGCAAGAAGATATTGTTTAAAAAATAATCTAAAGTTTACTACCAGTTTCCATACAAGGTTTGATAAATATCTTAAACTATATTTTCCAATTATACCTGCAAAATGGGCTGAAAAATTCTTAGCAAATTTTCATAACAAGGCTGAGAGAATTTTAGTAACAACAGAATCTATGAGAAAAGAATTAGTAGATATAGGTATAGATAATAATAAAATGATTACTTGGACTAGAGGAGGAAATCATGGAGCTTTTAAGAGCCCGAAAAAAATTGATTTACCTCATAAAAGACCTATTTGGATTTATGTTGGAAGAGTTGCAGTTGAGAAAAATATAAGAGCTTTTCTAGAATGTGATTTAGAAGGTACAAAAATAATTATAGGAAAAGGACCCGATTTAAAAAAATTAAAAAAAGAATTCCCTAAAGACATTTTTTTAGGAGAAAAAACAAATGGTGAATTAGCATCACATTTTGCATCTTCTGATGTTTTTGTATTTCCTAGCAAAACAGATACATTTGGAATTGTAGTTTGTGAGTCATTGAATTGTGGAACTCCTGTAGCTGCATATCCTGTTCCAGGTCCTATAGATATATTTGAAGGCTCCAAAATAAATTGCTTAGATGATGATCTTAAAGTTTCAGCCCAAAAAGCTTTAAAAGTTGATAGAGAAGATTGTCTTGAATTTGCAAAAAAATTCACTTGGGAAGAAACAGCAAAAATATTTTTTAATAACGTTTCACCAAATTATTAGATAATTTTTCTTAATTTGTTTGCATTAAAAAGTTTAATGATGCAAAATTAACCTATCTAAATTTATGGAATATTTTGTCATTCTACTTATAGTTGTTATAATTTATCTTCTATATTTACTTAATCAAAAAAAAAACAAACCAATAAATACCGCCACAATAATCAATAAAAGAGAAGAAAAAACTAAAAGAGTAATTATTGATGAACTTGAGGATCAGTTTTTTGCATTAGATAAATTTAATATAATTAAATATGCTAATCCAAGTGCATTAAAAAGATTTGGAAGTAGTTTAATTGATAAAAATATATCTTCTGTAATTCGAAAACCAGAATTAATAGAAAATATTGAAAAAGCTATCGTTGAAAATAAAACAAAAAACATTGATATTGAAATAGACCTCCCATCATATCAATTTTATAAAATTTATATTATTCCTGGCCCAACTCATTTATTTACTGAACCAGACTCTGTTGTGTTATTTTTAAAAGATTTTACTGAAATTACAAAAGCACAAAAATTTAAAACTGATTTTGTCGCTAATGTAAGCCACGAATTAAGAACACCTTTAATGGCGATAAAAGGATCTTTAGAAACTATTGAAGGTCCAGCGTCTGATGACGAAAAGGCTAAAAAAAAATTTATGAAAATAATGACTGATCAATCAAATAGAATGGAAAATTTAATTAATGATCTTTTAATACTCACAAGAATTGAATTAGAAGAACACATAAGGCCAAACTCTTCAGTTGATATAAATGATCTTTTCAAAACAATCATCAGCAATTTTGAGGTTGTTTTAAAAAAAAAGAAATTAAATATTAATTTATCTCTCGCAAATCCAACAATTGTTATTGGAGATGAAAAAAAATTACAAACTGTTTTTTCTAATCTTTTAGATAACGCAATTAAATATTCAAATGAAAACAAGTCTATTTTTATATCAAGCAAAATTAGCGATGGTAAATTGTTAGAAAAAAGTTTTATGATCAGTATTAAAGACGAAGGTGTTGGTATTCCTCAACGATATATTTCTAGAATTACAGAAAGATTTTTTAGAGTAGATTTTGAACAAAGTAATAAGGTTGGTGGAACTGGTTTAGGATTAGCTATTGTTAAACATATAGTTACTCAACATCGTGGACACTATGAGATTCTAAGTGAGGAAAACCAAGGAACTGAAATTCAAATTTATTTACCAACGAAAACTTAAATTTAAAAAGTATTATATTGTAATAGTTTTAGAAGGTTTTTTTAACAATTCTTTACTTGATTAATGTTAATCTTTTAATTAATTTTTTATATGGTTAAAATATTCAATAATATTTTGATTTTTGCTTTTGTGTTAAGCTCTATAACAACAAGTGTTTTTTCTAAAGATATCACAACATTATTAAGAAATCAGCAACTTACAGTTTTTGATATTGGAATTTTTAGATTAGAAGCAGATTTAAAAACCTCATTTCCTTCTATAAAAGATCATTTAGAAGTTACTGAAGCTGAATATTATACAGACGTAGTTACCTCGTATTCTAAAAATTCAATTGATTTAATTGTTTCTGTTCCTATGAATGAAAATCTCAAGAAGGAAAATTATTTTTCAGATTCTTTTAGATGTAGGAATATTTTTAATTCTGTAAGAGATTTTTTATTGAGGAATGAAAATTTGAGTAATTACAGATATACTATGGCTACAAGTTATTTAACCTCTATATTTTCAACCCCAAGTTCATGGCCTAGCTGGAGATATGATGAAGAAATTAGAGAAGAATTAGTAAACTTAGTAAAATTAGAAATAACTTTACGTCCAAGCAATGAACTCGCTCTTAGTGAACAGGTAAACCCTGTTTCATGTATCGGTGGCCTAGAAACTGATATTGATCAGTTAATTATATCAAAAAAATACAACTAAAAAGTTACCTTTTTAACAAAAGTGTAACAATTCTGTAATATTAAAGATTCAATAAATTTATACGAGTCAGTCATCTTTTAATTAATAAATAACGAAAGGATTAAAGATAATGAAAAAACTAACTATAGTAATTGCTTCTTTAGTTGCGCTTTCAATTGCAACTGTTGCTCAAGCAAGAGATCAAATTAAGATAGTTGGTTCTTCTACGGTATTCCCTTATGCAACAGTTGTTGCTGAAAGATTTGGTAGTACAGGTTTTAAAACTCCTGTAATCGAGTCTACTGGTACTGGTGGTGGAGCTAAACTATTCTGTGCTGGTGTAGGTGAACAACATCCAGATATTACAAACGCATCAAGAGCTATGAAAGATAAAGAAAAAGCTCTATGTAAGAAAAATGGTGTAAATGAAATCGTTGAGATCGTAATTGGTAACGATGGTATTACATTAGCTTACAGCAAAGATGCAAAACCAGTAAACTTTACTAAAGAACAATTATATTTAGCACTAGCTGCTCATACGGTTGTTGATGGTAAATTAGTTCCAAATATTTATAAAACTTGGGACCAAATTGACCCTAGCTTACCAAAACAAAAAATTTCAGTGATGATCCCACCAGGAACATCAGGAACTAGAGATGCTTGGAATTCTTTAGTGATGAAAAAAGGTATGACTAAAGAAGCTAAAGCTCTTTATAAAGCTGGTTTTGAAGCTGGAAATAAAAAATACAAAAAACCTCAAAAACTTTACAGAGAAGATGGTGCTGCTATTGAAGTAGGAGAAAACGATAGTTTAATCATCCAAAAGCTAACTCAAGATAAAGATATGTTCGGTTTCTTTGGTTTCAGTTATTTCCTAGCTGCTAAAGATAAATTGCAAGCAGCAAGTATTGATGGTGGACAGCCTTCACTTGAATCAATTCAAGATTACAGTTATGCAGTTGCTAGACCACTATTCTTTTACGTGAAAAAAGCTCACGTTGGTGTGATCCCTGGTTTGCATGAATTTGTAAAAGAGTTCACTACAACTAAAGCGATAGGTAAAAGTGGTTATTTAGCTGATATTGGTTTAGTACCATTAGATAAAAAGTTATACAGAACAACTAGAACTAATGCGAAAGATCTAGTTGCTATGGGTAATTAATTATTCCTCTGTTAACAAATGATTAAAAAGGGGGTCTTTTTAGACCCCTTTTTTTTAAATTAAGAGTACAGTCCTCAATAAAGGAGATTCTTTGAACTTAATATTATTTACATTTATTGTTCTTCTAGGTTTCACAAGTTATTATTTTGGACGCAAAAAAGCATATACAATTCAATCTACAAAAAAAAGATTAACTGCATTACCACAATTTTATGGTTATTATCTTGCAATCTGGTGTGCAATACCAGCCTTTATAATTTTTTCTTTATGGGCAATTTTCGAGCCCTCAATTGTAAAACTATTAATCTTAAGTGATTATTCAAATCAAGGTTATCTTGATGATGAATTAAATTTAATATACGAAAAAACAAAAGCATTGTCTCGAGGTCAATTCACTGGAGAAATTACACCTTTTATTGAAGCTTCAGCTGAAAAATATTTAAGTCTTCGATCAATAGCTCAAAGTTCAAAAGTTGTTATAGTATTATCTGCAATCATTGCCTCTGTTGCTTATGCTTATAAAAGAATTTCATCTAATTCTAGAACAAGAGAACCAGTTGAAAAATTTTTGAACGCAGTTTTATTTACAGCTTCATTAGCCGCAATATTAACTACTGTTGGAATAGTTTTCTCACTTATATTTCAAACTATAGATTTTTTTAAAGTAATTCCATTATTTGATTTTGTCTTTGGAACTCACTGGTATCCAGCAAAAGCATTTGTTAGAGATTCTTCCGAGGCTTTAGATCCGACAATGTATTCTGATACTTTTGGAGCGGTCCCTATTTTTGCAGGCACATTTTTTATTGCATTTATAGCTATGTGCGTTGCTATCCCAATTGGATTAATGAGTGGAATTTATTTAGCTGAATATGCATCAATTAAAGTTAGACAATATGCAAAACCTTTAATTGAAATTTTAGCTGGTATACCAACAGTTGTTTATGGTTTTTTTGCTGCCCTAACTGTTGGCCCATTTTTGAAAGAATTAGGAACCTCAATGGGTCTTGAAGTTTCAGCTGAAAGTGCTTTAGCAGCAGGAGGGGTAATGGGTATTATGATTATACCATTTATTTCAAGTTTAAGTGATGATGTAATTACTAGTGTGCCTCAAAGTTTAAGAGATGGAAGTTACGCTATGGGAGCAACTAAATCAGAAACAATCAAGAGAGTTATTTTTCCCGCGGCATTGCCGGGTATAGTTGGATCTATTTTGCTTGGTGTTTCAAGAGCTATAGGAGAAACAATGATAGTTGTTATGGCCTCTGGTTTAGCAGCCAATTTAACTTTAAATCCATTAGAATCTACTTCAACAATTACAGCTCAAATTGTAGTTATTCTAATTGGTGACCAAGCTTTTGGTGACCCGAAAACGCAAGCTGCTTTTGCTTTAGGTATGTCATTATTTTTAGTAACGCTTTGTTTAAATATTGTGGCCTTAAGAGTAGTTAAAAGATATAGAGAGAAATATGAATAAAAATAAAGAACAATTATTAAATAAAAGATACAAGGCTGAGCAGAGATTTCGCTTATACGGTCAAAGTGCAATTTTTATGGCACTTTTATTTTTAACAATCTTTATTTTTAAAATTTTTTCAACTGGCTATTCTGCTTTTCAAAAAACTTGGCTCATTGTTCCAGTAAATTTTGATGCTGAATTAATGATGTTAGATGAAAATCCAACAAAACAAGATATAGAAGATGCGGACTATTACGAAATAGCACTTCAATCAATGTGGAATTTAGACCCTAACGCTAATGAGGATCAACAAAATCAATTAAAAAGAATGGTTTCTTATTTCTTTGAAAGAGAGATAAAACAAGAATTATTAAAAGATACAAATTTATTAGGAAAAACCAAAGAAGTTTACCTAACTGCATCTGATGACTTAGATCAAGTTTTTAAAGGTAATTATCCAAGAGATTTACCTGAAGACCAAAGAAGAGTAAGCGATTATCAATTAAAAATTTTTGATCAACTTGTTGCAAATGGTAAGGTTGAAAGTAAATTTAATATTAGCTTTTTTACAAATGCTGACTCAAGAGAAGCAGAACTAGCTGGAATAGCAAGTTCATTTATGGGCTCAATTTTTTCTATACTTGTTTGTTTAATGATAGCTTTTCCTGTAGCGGTTCTAGCAGCAATCTATCTTGAAGAATTTGCCCCTAAAAATAGATTCACTGATTTTATTGAAGTAAATATAAATAACTTAGCAGCAGTTCCATCTATAGTTTTTGGTCTATTAGGGTTAGGCGTTTTATTAGCTATATTTCAACTACCAAGGTCTACCCCATTGGTTGGAGGTATCACTTTGTCCTTAATGACTTTACCAACAATAATTATAGCTGCTAGAGCATCTTTAAAAGCGGTTCCACCAAGCATAAGAGAGGCAGCACTTGCTATGGGAGCAAGTCGAATGCAAACCACAATGCATCATACAGTTCCTCTTTCTATGCCTGGTACGTTATCAGGAACAATAATTGGTTTAGCTCAAGCTTTAGGAGAAACTGCACCCCTAATTTTAATTGGAATGGTTGCTTTTGTTAACACGATACCTGGATCACCTATGGATCCTGCTGCAAGTTTACCAGTTCAAATTTATATTTGGGCTGAAAGTGCTGAAAGGGGATTTGTAGAAAAAGTTTCAGCATGTATAATGGTCTTACTTGGCTTTTTAATAATAATGAATTTATTTGCGCAAATAATAAGACACAAGTTTGAGAAAAAATGGAGTTAAAATGATAAAGATTAAAGCAAAAGATGTTGATGTTTTTTACGGAAAAAAACAAGCACTCTTTAATATAAGTTTAGATATTGAGGAAAATCAAGTCACGGCATTAATTGGTCCATCTGGTTGTGGTAAATCAACTTTCCTAAGATGTCTTAATAGAATGAATGATGTAATTGATATCTGCAGTGTTAAAGGAGAAATTTTAATTAATGACTTTAATATCAATGATAAAGGTTGTGATGTAGTAAGACTAAGAGAAAAAATTGGTATGGTTTTTCAAAAACCTAATCCTTTCCCAAAAACTTTATATGAAAATGTATCTTACGGTCCAACAATTCATGGTATAGCTCAATCAAAACAAGAAATGGATGAAATTGTTGAAACTAGTTTGAAAAAGGCTGCACTATGGGAGGAGGTAAAAGATAGGTTGCATGAACCTGGAACTGGATTATCTGGAGGGCAACAGCAAAGACTTTGTATTGCTAGAGCAATTTCTGTAAGACCTGAAGTTATATTAATGGATGAGCCTTGTTCAGCATTAGATCCTATAGCAACAGCACAAATTGAAGAATTGATTGATGAGTTAAAAAAAGAGCACACAATAATAATTGTAACTCATTCTATGGCTCAAGCGGCGCGTGTATCTCAAAATACAGGTTTTTTTCACTTAGGACAATTGATAGAACATGGATCTACTGATAAAATATTTAAGAATCCTGATAATAAAAAAACCCAGGACTATATAACCGGGAGGTTTGGATAATGCCTGAAGCACCACATACAGTTAAATCTTACGAAGAAGAACTAAAAAATCTGAATGCTAATATAATTAAAATGGGAAGCTCATGTGAGGAAGCTTTGGGTAAAGCAATTCAAGCCATTACTACAAGAAATAGCGACTTTGCGGAAGCCGTAATTAATGATGATGAAAAAATAGATAAATATGAAACTTTGATTGAACAACAAGTTGTAAATTTAATTGCTTTGAGACAACCTATGGCAATTGATTTAAGAGAGACAGTAACAGCTTTGAAAATGTCTTCAGATTTAGAAAGAATAGGTGATTTAGCAAAAAATATATCCAAGAGAACACTTTTACTTAATGAAAATCTTCCAAAGAACTTGGTAGATTCATTAAATAGAGCATCTACCAGTGTTCAAAAACAATTAAAATCAACATTAGACGCTTATCTAGAAAGATCTGCGCCAATGGCAGTAAATGTTTGGGAAGGTGATGAGCAAATAGATGATTTAACAAATCTTTGTATGCAAGAAGTTATAAAATATCTTAAAGAAAATGAAAAAAATTTAGAGGATGGAACTCACTTGTTGTTTGTGACCAAAAATATTGAGCGTATTGGTGATCATACTACGAATGTTGCAGAACAAATTTTTTATTTAGTTAAAGGTGAATATTTAGAAGGTGACAGACCTAAGGGCACCGTGCCAATTGTAACTGGAGAAAAATAATTTATGTCAGCTCATGTTTTTATAGCTGAAGATGAAGCATCAATTGTTAGTTTGTTAAAGTACAATCTTGAAAAAGAAGGTTATAAAGTCAGTCATTCAGAAAATGGAGAAGATGCTCTTAAACAAATAAAATCAAAACAGCCAGATTTGATATTAATGGATTGGATGTTACCTGAATTATCTGGTGTTGAAATTTGCAAAAACTTAAAAAAAGATAATAAGTTTAATGATATTCCTGTCATTATGTTAACTGCAAAAGGGGAGGAAGAAGATAAATTAAAAGCATTTGATACAGGTGCAGATGATTATGTAACTAAACCTTTTAGTCAAAAAGAATTAAATGCTAGAATTAAATCTTTATTGAGAAGATCTAAACCTCAATCATCATCAGACATTGTAGAATTTACTGATTTAAAAATAGATCGGATTACAAAAAGAGTTTACAGAAATGATAAAGAAATTACTTTAGGTCCAACTGAATTTAAACTATTAGATTTTTTTATCAAAAATCCAAAAAGAGTTTATTCAAGAGAACAACTTCTAAATAATGTTTGGGGGGAAGATATATATGTTGAGTCTAGAACAGTAGATGTTCATATTAGAAGATTAAGACAAGCAATTAACATACAAAATACAAAACCTTTAATTAGAACAGTGAGATCAGCTGGTTATTCTTTAGAATCTTGAAGATCTTTGGGTCTTATAAATTCTTTTAAAACTCCTTTTTTCTCAACTTCATTCCAGGATTTAATATCAAACTCAATTTTTGCAAATGCAGCTGTTGGGAATTTATAATTCATTAGTTTAAAATTATTCGTATTATGATTTTTTGTAAGATTTCGTACTAAATTTTTCACTGATGGTTCATGGTTTATAATCAAAATTGATTTATATTCACTGGATATTTCTTTAATTTTTTTTGTAATTGCATTCTCATCAACTAAATATAAATCTTTTGAAAAATTAATTTTTTTTGGTTTATTAATTTTCTTGGACAAAATTTGAAAAGTTTTTTTTGTCCTTTTTGATGATGAAATTAATGCATAATCAAATTTAAATTTTTTTTTAACAAAAAATTCACAAATCGTTTTTGCATTTTTCTTGCCTCTTTTACTTAGCGGTCTATCAAAATCATTAATACTTAAATCATCCCAACTAGATTTTGCGTGTCTCATGACGTATAATTGATACATAAAATCTAAATATATGACTGCTTTAAAAAAACAACATAAAGAAGAGCTGAAATCTAAATATATAAATAGAGAGCTTTCTTGGTTAAAATTCAACGACAGAGTTCTTTTAGAAGCGCAAAATATCGAAAATCCACTTTATGAAAGAGTAAAATTTTTATCAATTGCTGGGTCTAATCTAGATGAATTTTTTATGGTCCGTGTTGCTGGATTATATAGCCAAATAAAACAAGAAGTTGACTCATTAAGTTCTGATGGTCTGACACCCGATGAACAAATGGATGAGGTAGTACTTGAAACTAAAAATTTATTTAAAAAACAGAACAAAATTTTTATTCAACTGATTATGGAATTAAAAAAAAATAATATCAGTTTAGTTAAGCCAGTTAATTTAAATACTAAGGATAAAAAAAAACTTCTAGAAATATTTAAAGAAGAGATTTACCCTTTATTAACACCATCAGCAATTGACCCTGCACATCCATTTCCATTTATAATCAATCAAGGAAGAGCAATTGTAATGAAGTTAAGAAAAAAAAATAAAAAAAGGATTTTAAACTCAATAATTGTAATACCGAAAGCATTATCTAGATTTATTGAAATAGAGTCTTCAAAAGATCATAAGAAGTTTGTTATTCTCGATGATGTAATAAGTTTTTTTGCTAATGAAATTTTTCCAGATCATTATTTAGAAAAAAAAATGATTTTTAGAGTAATAAGAGATAGCGATGTGGAGATTCAAGAGGAAGCAGAAGATTTGGTTAGATCTTTTGAATTGGCTTTAAAAAGACGTAGAACGGGTGATATTGTTCGTTTAGAGGTTCTTGAAAATAGTGATAATGAATTGGTAAAATTTATAACTAATAAATTAGAAATAAATTCTGACTATATTTATGATGTTGCTGGCCTTGTTGGAATTCAAGATATAGATCAAATATGTAAAATAAAAAATCCAAAATTAAGATTTAAACATTTTACACCTAGAGAAGTTGAAAGATTAAAAGAATACAATGATAATTTTTTTGAAACTATTAAAAAGAAAGATTTAGTTGTTCATCATCCTTTTGAAACATTTGACTCAGTAATTGAATTTTTAAACCAAGCAGCAAATGATAAAAAAGTTATAGCTATAAAACAAACTCTATATAGAACAACTTTAGACTCACCTATTGTTAAAGCTTTAATAACAGCAGCAGAAAATGGAAAAACAGTAACTGCTTTAATTGAAATTAAAGCTAGATTTGATGAGGAAGCTAATATTCAACTATCAAGAAGTTTAGAAAAAGTAGGTGTTCAAATTGTTTATGGTTTTGCCAAATATAAAACTCATGCAAAATCTTCATTAGTTTTAAGAAGAGAACAAGGTAAAATACAAACTTATTTTCATTTAGGAACTGGCAATTATCATCCTGTAAATGCTAAGATTTATACTGATTTGTCTTTATTTAGTTCTGATAAAAAAATGGCATCAGATGTTGAAAAGTTTTTTAATTATGTAACAGGTTACGCAAAACCAAAAAATTTAAACAAAATTTCTATTTCACCAGTAAATATGAGACAAACCTTAAATGAAAATATTGATGCTGAAATTAAAAATTCTAAAAATGGAAAATTTGCAGCTATTTGGGCTAAAATGAATTCTTTAGTAGATCCAGAAATTATTGATAAATTTTATGAAGCTTCGAATGCTGGTGTAAAAATTCATTTATTTGTAAGGGGTGTTTGTTGTTTAAGACCAGGAGTAAAAGATAGATCAGAAAACATAGTTGTAAAAAGTATCATAGGAAGATTTTTAGAGCACTCTAGAATTTACTGCTTTAGTAATGGTACAAAAAAAATGCCTAATAGAAATGCAAAAGTATATATTTCTTCAGCCGATTTAATGCCGAGAAATTTAAATAGAAGAGTAGAACTTCTAGTGCCAATTGAAAATGAAACTGTTCATGAGCAAATTTTAGATCAAATAATGTTAGCAAATTATCTTGATACCAGTCAGAGCTGGGAGCTCAATGCTGATGGTAATTATAAAAAAATTAAATATAGTAAGAACGATTCCTTTTCAGCTCATGAATATTTTATGAATAATCCGAGCTTATCTGGAAGAGGTAAAGCTAAACTAAAAATGCAGCCTAAACAACTGCACTTAAGATTGATTAAAAGTGGAAGTAATTAAAAGTAAAAATAGTTTAAAATTAAAACAGGCAAAATTAGCTATAATAGATATTGGATCAAACTCTATAAGAATGCTAATTTATGAAGATTTTAGTTCTTCTCGTGTGCCTTTTTTTAATGAAAAAGCAGTTTGTGAACTTGGAAAAAATTTAGATAAATCCAAAAAACTTCACAGATCTGGTACCGAATATGCTTTAAAAGTTTTAAAAAGATTCTCTGAAATTTTAAATGTTTCAAAAATCACAAATCTTAAAATCATTGCAACAGCAGTTTTAAGAGAAGCAACTGATACAAAACCATTTATTAATGAAGTTGAAAAACTTTTTAAAACTAAGATTAATATATTATCTGGTGAAGAAGAAGCTGAATGCTCAGCTGAGGGAGTAAAAATAGGCTTTGAAAATGTCAATGGATTAGTTGCTGATCTTGGAGGTGGAAGTTTAGAATTAGCTCGAGTTGAAAATAATATAGTTACTAATAAAACCTCATTACCTGTTGGAGTTTTAAGATTATTAAATAATCCTATAGTTAAAAAAAGAAATTTAGCAAAATATATCAAAAAATTATTAAGAGAAGAAAAATGGCTTTCAAAAAAGAAATTTAATAATCTATATTTAGTTGGAGGTACCTGGCGAGCATTATTTAAATTACATCTTTTTCAAAATAATCATCCGGTACATATAATTCATCAATATAGTATTGATAACAATGTTTTATCTAAGTTTGTTGAAAAAATTTCATCTTTTAATAAATCTAAACTTAAAACAGTTGAGTATATTTCAAAATCTAGAACAGCGTATTTACCTTATAGTTGCATTATACTTGATGAAATTATGAGAGTTACAAATCCAAGAAATATAATTTGTTCTATAAGCGGTTTGCGTGAAGGTTCTTTATCAATTGACTATTTTAAAGATGTAAAAGAATCAGAAATTTTTCATAAAGCACTTGAGAATATTGCAAAAAAAAGAGGTGATCTAGGATCGAACTATAAAAAATATTATGATTTTATTCAGCCAGTTTTTGAAGGCAATGAACATTTTAATAAGAAATTATTATATCTGGCATGTGTATTAAGTCATATGGATTGGGGATTAGGAGCATTTCAAAAAGCTGAATTGGTATTTCAAGAAACAATAAATACTCCTTTACTTAGATTGACTCATAAAGAAAGAATACAATTAGCTTTGTCATGTTATTGGCGCTACTGCAGTATCAAATATAATCCAAAAATGGAGTATCTAACTTTTTTAAATAATAATGAAATTTTTTCAAGTAAACAAGTGGGAGCTGCATTGAGATTTTCACAATCATTGACCTCGATATCTACGATATTCTTGGAGGAGTTTAAATTATATAAAAGAGGTAATGCTGTATTTTTAAAAATTCCATCACAGCATCAAGAAATAATCTCAAAACAAGTTACTAAAAGATTTAAAGCTCTTGCTAGAGAATTATTTTTAGAATCAAGAGTAATTTACTCAAATAATTCACGATAGATTAAATTTAATTCTATTTTTAATTGAGTGATATTTTTTTTTGTAACATTATTTTAATTTAAATTAAATAATTAGTTAAATTTTCTGTCATATTTTTCTGATTAAATTTCCAAATAAAAGGAGATTAAAATGAAAATAAATAATTCTAAAATACATAATTTATCAATTGATGAATATGATGAAATAAACAATCCACCACCAGAAGTGGTAGATTTTGACAATATACTTAAAAAAGCCATGAGCAGAAGAAGCTTTATGAAAAATAGTGCTATGTTTGGTGCATCAGCCTTTGTTCTTGGTTCTGGTCTTAACATATTAAGTCCAACAGATGCTGAAGCTGCATTTTCTGGTCTTATAGATTTTAAGCCAATCAAAGCGGATACAAAAGATGATATTACGGTGCCAGAAGGATATAATTGGGAAATTTTAGCTAAATGGGGTGATCCATTATTTACCAAAGGTAAATGGTTTGATCATTACTCAAGAGGTACTGGTGAAAGTCAAGAACTTGCCTTTGGTGATAACAATGATGGTATGGACACTTTTTATACAAAAGATGGTAAAACAATAATTGCAGTCAATAATGAATATGTGAATAGGTCTATTATCTATGATAATAGAAGTTCTAAATTACCAGAAACTGCAGATGATGTTAGAAAAGGTAAAGCTGGTCATGGAGTTAGTATCTTTGAAATATCAAATGCAAATGGTAAATGGGAGATAGTAAGAGATTCTAAATATAACAGAAGAATAACTGCAGATTCAAGAATGGAAATCACTGGTCCAGCTAGAGGTCATGATTTGTTAAAAACAATTTCTGATCCAACGGGAACATTGTCCTTAGGAACATGGAACAACTGTGGAAATGGTAAAACTCCATGGGGAACTTATCTAGCTTGTGAAGAAAATTTTAATGGTTATTTTTCTAACACAGACCCTAATGCTGATATACCACCTGAATTCAAAAGATATGGTATTTCAACAAAGGATTGGGGTTACGCATGGGGTAAATTTGATGATAGATTTAATTGGGATCTCGAACCAAATGAACCTAATAGAGCAGGATATGTTGTTGAAATTGATCCATTAAATCCTTCATCAACACCTAAAAAAAGGACAGCTTTAGGAAGATTTAAACATGAAAATGCTGAGGTAGTCCTTGGTAGAAATAATGAAGTTATTGTTTATCTGGGAGACGATGAAAGAGGTGAATATTTGTATAAATTCGTTTCATCAAGAAAATATAATAAAAACGGTGACAACTCCAACGTATTAGATGACGGAGATTTATTTGTTGCTAAGTTTAACGATAATGGGAAAGGTAAATGGTTACCTTTGACACCTAAAACAACTGGAATGAAATCTAAAGCTGAAATAGCTATTCACACTAGAATGGCAGCATCAGCTGCAGGTGGAACTACAATGGATAGACCTGAATGGGTTGCAGCAAATCCTTTAAAAGCAGAAGCTTATGTTGCTTTAACAAACAACAAAAATAGAGGAAACAAACCAAATGCAGGTGGTGATGATACATCTGTTAATGGACCTAACCCTAGAGTAAATAACAACTATGGCCAAATAGTTAGATGGACAGCAGATAGAGGTAATCATGCTTCATCTAATTTTAAATGGAATATATTTGCTTTAGTTGGAAATCCATCTGTTCATAAAGGAGCAAATGCTGGATCTAAAAACATAAACAAAGATAATATGTTTAATTCTCCAGATGGAATTAAATTTGACTCTAAAGGAGGATTATGGATCCAAACTGATGGAAAATATTCAAATACAGGAGATTTTGCTGGAATGGGCAATAATCAAATGTTGTATGGAGATCCCAAGACAGGAGAGATTAAAAGATTTCTTGTAGGACCTAATGAAGCAGAGGTCACAGGATTAACTTGGAGTCAAGATTATAAAACTATGTTTGTTGGTATTCAACATCCTGGTGAAAAAGGTAATTCTATTTGGCCAGATGGACCTGGAACTGCTCCAAGATCTGCCATAGTAGCTATCAAAAAAAATGATGGTTCTAAAATTGGTTAATTAAGTTAAAAGCTACCCCTTAAGAAATACGCTCGATAAAATTTATCGAGCGTATTTTATTTTAAATCAAGTACATAATTGTATAAGAAGTATTATTTAAATTCATTTAACTTTAACAATAAGTAAATAATTTTGTAACTTAGTTAATCTATAAAGACTTAACAAAATTTGAAATAAAATCATTATATTTCCCCTTTAAATTTTGTTAATTAACTACTTTCTCCCTTCTCTTAAACTAAGAAGGGGGAAAGACTATTTTTTTGATATTAATTATTTATAGATGCAGTAGACTGCTCTGCTTTTTTAGCAAGTTTTTTTGCTTTTTTTTCTGCAACCTTTTTTTCTAAACCAGCAATTTTAATATTAACTTTTGACAATTTTTTTTCTTTAGCCGTAATTTTGTTTTTCAGTCTATCAATTGCTTTTAAAATTTTTGTTTTTTTCTTCTCATTTTTTTTTAATTTTTTTCCCATCTCTACCTCCAAATTTTTAGATTATTAATTTAATCACATAATTCATAAATCTGAAAGTTAATTTGATACAACCTGTAGTTTATTGATTTTTAAGATTTGTTATTAGATATAAAAACATTGCTATATGAGAACTATTATTGAATTTTTGATTTAATATTAATTTAAATATGTCTCTTTGATTAAATAGATGAATTTTAATACCTTTTTCTGGCTTTGAAATTTTTATTAAGTCTTTCGTAAAATAACCAGTTATTTTAGTGGTTAGTCTTCCAGGCTCAGTATAAAAAGTTATAATTTTACTCAATTTTGATTTTGATTTATACCCTGTTTCTTCTTTTAATTCCTTATGAGCTGATTGCAGAGTTGTTTCTTTTTTTTCTACTATGCCTGAAGGAAACTCATAATTAATTTTGTTAATTGGAACTCTTTTTTGAGATACTACTATATATTTGTCTTTAATCTTAGGTATTACTAATGAAAGATTAGAAGTTTTAAGATAATGATAAAACTCTTTTTTCTTAAATTTTTTGTTAATTAAACTTATTCGATTGGTAAGTTTTATATTTTTCAATTTTTCTCTAAAAATAACTTTTTAACAATAAATACAGCAATTAACATTCCTACAAGCTCAGCTAAAATATAATAAGGAGTATTTAAATAATTAATACCAGTAAAAGACTCTGTAAATGTTCTAGCAATTGCAACAGCTGGATTTGCAAAAGAAGTTGAAGAAGTAAACCAATAACCAGCAGTAATATAAAGACCAACACTAGCTGCAACAGCAATTTTGCCTGACTTCATGGAGCCGAAAATTATTATTATAAGCCCCAATGTTGCTATTACCTCAGATGTAAATATGTAAATTCCATCTCTTGACTTAGTAGATAATTCATAAATTTCATGTTCAAAAAAGAAATTTGCTAAACCAACACCAATCAAGCAACCTAGCAATTGAGCAATGATATAGTAGGGTAATAGTTTCTTTTTTAATTTACCTGTTATTGCCATTGCGATACTTACAAATGGATTAAAGTGAGCTCCTGATACATCAGCAAATACTGTAATAAGCACAAATAAACCTGCTCCTGTTGCTATTGTGTTTGCAATTAACATCACAGCAACGTCATTAGTTAGGTTTTCAGCCATTAAACCTGAGCCAACAATAATCATTACTAAAAAACAACTGCCTAATAGTTCAGCAAGAAAATAACGACTTTTATTTTTCATTTATTAGTTCCTTTATTCTTTTATGAATATTATTATAAACTTTTTCAATTATTTCATCTTTTTGATTTAAATCATTTGCTTCATTAAGTAATTTTACAGGATCTTCTATATCCCAATGAATTATCTGATCTTTATTTGGCCAAATAGGGCAGACTTCGTTATTGGCATTATTACAAACTGTAATAACATAATCCATTTTAATTTGACCATTAATAAACTCATTAAAATTTTTAGATCTATAATTTGAAAGATCATAATGTTTTGATAATAAATAATTCTTCACATCTTCATTTACTTTTCCTGTTGGATTACTTCCGGCACTAAAACCCTTATACATATCGTCATACTCATTATTTATTATACTTTCAGCAATAATACTTCTTGCTGAATTACCTGTGCATACGAACAATATATTCTTCATTTAAAAAATAACTTTATAAATACCAATTACAAACAATGGAATTTGTAATCCAAAGTTTGTTAAGATTGCTTTATCTTTGCTTATAAATCCTGCAATAGTCCATCCAACAACTCCCAATCCATGAAAATATATATTTAATGGATATATATTTAAATTTGTAAGAAGTATTCCCACTAAAACAAGAAATGTACTGATCCACTTTAGATATTTTTTTATAAACATAAAATTTCCTTTCATTATTATTATTTCAGTTATGTTAAGAATTTATTAAAATAAAGTATTATCTACACTTTTTACATAATCCAAAAAACTCAAGATTGTATTTACTATATTTCATACCATCTTTGTCTTTGAAATTAGCTAAGTATTTAGAAAGACCTGCGCTACTTATTTCTGTTACTTTCTCACAAATCTCACAGATTGAAAATGCAGTAGCTTTAGCTACCTGACAGCTTGAATTATGACATGCAATAAAGGCATTTCGACTTTCAATTTTATGAATTTTTCCTATTTCAACTAATTTATCTAGGGCTCGATAAACCTGTAACGGAGCTTTAATACCTTTTTTTTGAACATTAAAAAGTATTGAATAAGCTTTCATTGGTTCAGTAGACTTATCAATTAAATCAAAAATAATTTGCTGATTTTTTGTAAGAGTATGTTCTTTATGCATTTTGCTCATCTTACTGATTCCTCATCAATTTTTCAATTTAATCGTTTGTTTTATTTTTAAAAGTGAAAGTATAAATAGAAATAAAGCTGCAGCCACAATTGATGGTCCTGAAGGTGTATTAAATTCTAATGATGAAAATAGACCGATTAAAACTGATAGCAAACCTCCAATAATTGAATATGTTACCATTTTTAATGGACTATCAGATATATTTCTGGCCATTGCCGCTGGTATGATTAACATTCCTGTAATTAATAATAAACCCACCATTTTGATTGATATAGCAATAATAGCTGCCATTAAAATTGTAAATATAGCTTTAGCTCTATCAGGATTTAAACCTTCAGCTTCAGCTAATTCGTAATTTACCGTTGATGCAAACAATGGTTTCCATATTAATTTAAGTATCAGTAATATTAAAGCACCACCAAACCATATAATATATATGTCATTAACTGTTACAGCTAAAATATCTCCAAATAACAATCCCATAATATCAAATCTTATAAATGTTAAAAAACCAATAACTACAAGACCAACAGCTAATGAAGAATGTGCTAAAAGACCAAGTAAAGCGTCACCAGGAAGATTAGTTTTGTTCTGTAGTTGAACTAAAATTAAAGCTATTAAAGATGAAGTTATAAATACAGAAAAAGCAATATTAAATTCTAAAGAATAAGCAATAGTAACACCAAGTAGGGCAGAGTGAGCAAGAGTATCACCAAAATATGACAATCTTCTCCATATTACAAAGCAACCTAGAGGTCCTGTAACAAATGCAACACCAATACCTGCAAAAAGAGCTCTTATAAAAAAATCATCAAACATATTAATTTTTTTGTTTTATACTTCCATCACTTGAATGAACATGATCGTGTTTATGTTCGTATCTAGAGAGTATTTGAGAAGCTTGATCGCCAAACAAAGCTTTGTATTCATTATTTTTTGCAACATCAATTGGAGATCCTGAGCAACATACGTGACCATTTAAACATACAACATGATCTGTAGCACTCATTACGGTGTGTAGGTCATGAGAAATTAATAAAATTCCACAATTTAATTTATCAGATATTTCTTTAATCAATTTATAGAGAGCTATCTCTCCAGTAAAATCCACACCTTGAACTGGCTCATCAAGAACTAGTAATTCTGGTTTTTTTGAAATAGCTCTAGCAAGCAGTACCCTTTGAAACTCACCACCAGATAGATTTCCTAAATTTTTTTTTTTAAGATTTAAAACACCAGTTAATGTTAAAGCTTTATTTATCTCTTCATCTTTTAGATTTTCAGTTAATACCATGAAATCATGTACCCTTAATGGTAATGTCCAATCTACAGAGATTTTTTGAGGCACATACCCAATTTTATCAGTAAATTTTTCTACTTTGCCCTCAATTTTTTTATAAATACCCAATGCAATCTTTGCGGTTGTACTTTTGCCAGATCCATTAGGACCAATAAGAGTAACAATTTTACCTTTTTCTACTTCTAAAGATACGCCTTGTACAAGCCATTTATCATTTTGACGTATACCTGCGTCTTCTAATTTTACCAAGATATTGTTTTCAGAGCTCATTTTATCACTTGACATATTTATGTTATATTATTACACAGCGTTATATTATAACAACAACAAAATATTTATTTATGAAAAACTTAAAAAAATTTCCATTTATTCTTACAATAATATCATTCTTATCTTTATTTTCATCAGTCAATGCTGAAATTAAGGTAGTAGCATCAATAAAACCAATACATTCATTAGCTAGTTATTTAATGGATGGGGTTGCTAAACCAGACTTAATAGTTGATGGATACTCTTCTCCACACGGTTTCTCACTTAAACCTTCTCACGCAAAAATGTTACAGAATGCAGATATAATTTTTTGGGTAGGTGAGGATTTAGAGAATTTTTTGGTTAAACCTCTTAACTCAATAGCAAAAAAAGCTGAAAAAATAGAATTAATGGAGATTAAAGGACTAGAAAAATTAAAGTTTAGAGAAAGAAATATTTTTGATGGCCATGAAGGTCATGACGAGCACGGGCATGATGAAGATGGTCATAAAGAAGATGATCATGACGACCATGGGCACGATGAAGATGGTCATAAAGAAGATGATCATGACGACCACGGGCACGATGAAGATGGTCATAAAGAAGATGATCATGACGAACATGGACATGATGAACACGGTCACGAAGGCCATGCTCATGGTGAGCACGACCCACATATTTGGTTAGATCCGGAAAATGCTAAAGTTATTTTAAATGAAATGGTTGAGCATTTAATTGAAAATGACGAAAAAAATGCTTCAACTTACAAAAAGAATTTAAAAAAAGCTCAAAAAGATTTAGATAAACTTTTGAAAAAAGTAAAATCTGATCTAAATAAAGATTTTAAATCAATTGTTTTTCACGATGCATATCAATACTTTGAAAAAAGATTTGATGTTAATGTATTAGGTGCATTTACAGTAAATACAGATGTTATGCCAGGTGCTGAACAATTGGCAGAAATCAGAGAAATTATTGAACACGATAAGGTAAGTTGTATATTCTCTGAGCCTCAATTTAACCCAGACATAATTAATGCTGTGGCTAAAGATATGGATATTCAAACTGGAGTACTTGATCCATTAGGTGCAACTTTAGATCCTGGTAAAGATTTATATTTTGATTTAATTAAAAATATGTCTAAATCTTTCAAAGGTTGTTAATTTAAAATTGATCTTTTGTAATAAATAATATCTAATAAAGGGATGAGTACAGTTTCCCTTACGTTAGATGCAATATTTGACCTAGCTAAAAAAACATTATTAGCAAATGAATGTGATGAAGAAACAGCATCAATACTTGCAGATTTAATAATGAAAGCTGAAAGAGATGGTTCATTATCTCATGGTCTATTTAGACTACCAGCTTATGTGACAGGACTTAAAAGTGGTAAAATAAATGGCAAAGGTAAACCAGAAGTTAAAAAAATATCACCAAGTGTAATAAAAGTTTCAGGAAATAATTGTTTAGCTCCTGTAGTTTTAAATAAAGGTATTCCAGAATTAGTAAAAGCTGCAAAAGAAAATGGAGTAGCAGTTTTAGCTATAAATAATTCACATCATATGGCTGCTATGTGGCCTGAAACAGAAATGATAGCAGAGCAAGGGTTAGTAGCTTTTGCATGTACATCATACAAACCTGCTGTTGCACCCGCTGGTGCAATTAAACCTTTATTTGGAACAAATCCAATTTCATTTGCATGGCCTAGACCAGGAAAAACTCCTGTAGTTTATGATATGGCTACAGCCTCAATGGCTATGGGAGAAGTTCAAGTTGCTAAGCGAGAAGGTCATAAAGTTCCTCTTGGTACAGGATTAACTAAAGATGGAAAAGAAACAACGGATCCAGGAGAAATTGCAGATGGCGGTGTATTATTACCTTTCGGAGGTTACAAAGGCTCAGCAATTGCAATGATGGTTGAATTAATGGCCGGTGCTCTTGTTGGAGACAATTTTAGTTTTGAAACTGCTGCAAAAGATAATAATGACGGTGGACCCCCAAGTGGTGGTGAGTTCATTCTTGCTATATCTCCAGATAAATTATCAGGAAATGATTGGAACAAACATGCAGATGAATTTTTTGAAAAAATGAAATCTATGGAAGGTGTAAGACTTCCAGGCGAAAGACGTCATAAAAACAGAGAAGATAAAGGTCCAAGAAATATCAATGAGGAATTAGTAAATAAAATTAAATCTTTAAGCTAATTCTATTTCTATAGGTGTATGGTCAGATGGCTTTTGTTTACCACGTGGATATTTATTTATATTTACATTTTTAACATTTCCAATTAACGAGTTTGACACTAAGAAATGATCAATTCTCATACCATTATTTTTTTGCCAAGCACCACTTGTATAATCCCAAAATGTATAACCTTCTTTATCAGGATGAATATATCTATATGCATCGTTAAATCCTAAGTTTATAATTTCTCTTAATTTTTTTCTTATCTCTAATCTAAACAATGCATCATCTTCATAGCCTTTTGGATTATGAACATCCTCTGGTGAAGGTATAATATTAAAATCACCTCCTATTATTATATTCTCATTTTCTTTTAAAAGAGACTTTAATTTTTTATTTAAACTTTCTAACCAATAAAGTTTATAAGTATATTTTTCAGTATCTACTGGATTACCATTTGGTGTATAAATATTAATAATTTTTATATCTTTTTTTTTTAATTTTATATCCGCTGTGATTATTCTTGATTGTTTATTTTTATCTTTAAAAATATCTTTTTTAATATTACTTAATTTCTTTTTAGAAATAATTGCGACACCATTATAACTTTTTTGTCCATAAACATAATTTTCGTATTTAAGAGATTTTAAATCGTCATAAGGGTATGTTTCTTCTTGAGTTTTTATTTCCTGCATCATTACAATATCTGGAGAAAATTTTTTGAGATATTCTTTTATATTTTCTATTCTAGCCCTTACTGAATTTACGTTCCAGGAGCTTATAATCATTTATATTGAGAATGAAACACCACAACCACATGATGACTTACTTTGTGGATTATTTATTTTAAAAGAATCTCCTATTAATTCCTTAACATAATCTATTTCTGAGCCTTTTAATAAATCCGCAGAGGTTTTATCAATTAGTATATTATTATGAACTAAATCATCATCAGATGGATGTTTATCAAATGAAAAATCATACTGAAAACCTGAGCAACCACCACCTTTTATTGCGATTCTAAAATAAATACCATTGTCCTTTTTAGATAGGATTTCATTGATATGTTTTATTGCATTATCAGTAAATTTAATTTCTTTAATCATCACTTAACCCTGATATTACTTATATAATAGCAAATTACCATTTTTAAAGAATGAAAAGTTATAATTATCTAGCCATAAATAGAACAAAAGGTAGAATTTATAAAGAACCTTTGTCTAAATACAGAACACCATTTCAGAGAGATAGAGATAGAATAATACATAGCACAGCTTTTAGAAGGTTAAAACATAAGACCCAAGTATTTGTTAATACTGAAGGAGATCATTTTAGAACAAGAATAACTCATTCCATAGAGGTTGCGCAAATAGCTAGAACAATATCAAAATACTTGAATTTAAATGATGATCTTACAGAAACACTAAGTCTTGCTCATGATTTGGGACACACACCCTTTGGTCATGCAGGTGAAGATGCGTTAAATGAATGTATGATTAATCATGGTGGATTTGATCATAATTTACAAACTTTAAGAATTGTAATGTTTTTAGAAAAAAAATACCTAAATTTTATTGGTTTAAATTTAACACTTGAAACAATAGATGGTCTGTTAAAACATAATGGTCCTTGTGAAAATATTAGTTTAATCAATCGATTAATTGGGATTAAAAATTTAAAAAATAGAATTGATCTTAAAAAAAATTCATCCTTAGAGGCACAAATAGCTTCAATATCAGATGACATTGCATATAACAATCATGATATTCAGGATGGATTTAATGCAAAACTTTTTAATTTAAATGATCTAAAGGAAATTGATTTTTTTAAAAAAATTATAAATAATTATCCTAGAACTAAATCTAAAGATAACAATATTATAATTTATCAAATGGTAAGGGACTCAATTAATTTTATGGTTAAGGATTTAATGAATACTACAATTTTTAATTTAAAAAAAAATAAAATTAAAAATATTAAAGATGTTTATAATTCTTCTTATCATTTAGTTAATTTTTCAAAAAAATACAAAAAAATCATAAATGAAATTAGATATTTTCTTAAATACAAAATGTATAATAATAAAAAGGTTCTTTTAAATAATAACCATGGAAAAAAAGTTATAAAAACTATTTTTAAGCATATTAATAAAAATCCAAAAAAATATTTGCAATTTATAAACAAAAATAATAAGGAAAGGGCAATAGCTGATTATATATCTGGAATGACTGACAGATATGCTTTAAATATTTATAAATCAATAAAATGAATATTTTTGAAAATTATAAACAAAAAATTTTGTCAATTATAAATGATGCAAGTTCTAAAGGAATTATTTTATTACCTGAAAATTTAGGCGGTATAAATGTAGATAGTACTCCAAAATCTTTAGACTTTGATATCTCAACAAATGTTGCAATGATTTTAGCTAAACCAAATTCAAAGTCACCGCTTGATATATCAAAAAATATAATAGAGTTAATTAAGAAAAGTGACCCTGAAATTGATCTAATTGAATTTTCCAAACCTGGATTTATTAATATTAAATTTACTAATAAATTTTGGAGTGAATTTTCAAAAAGTGTAATTGAAAATGAAGAAACATATGGCTCTAGTAATTCAAAAGGAAAAAAAATTCTTGTTGAATATGTTTCAGCAAATCCCACTGGTCCACTTCATGTTGGTCATTGTAGAGGGGCTATATTGGGTGATGTAATATCAAAACTTCTGACTTTTAATAATAATTCTGTATCGAAAGAATATTATATAAATGATCATGGTAATCAAATATTCCATTTTACTTATTCAGTTTTTTTGAGAATACGTGAAAAAATGTTTCAGGAAAAATTTCCAATTGATAATAAAGATTTATATCCTGGTGATTATCTTAAAGATATCGCTGAAAATATTATTGTTAAAAAAAAGGATTTGGATTTCTCCGATTATGAGAAAATAAAAGATAAATTAAAAATAATAGTAGTAGAAGAATCTTTAAGATTAATTAAGAAAAATTTACAAGATCTTGGAATAAATCATGACAATTTTATTAGCGAAACCCAAATAGTTAACGATCAAGAAGTTGAAAAAGTTATAAATAAATTAAAAGACAATAATTTTATTTATACTGGAAAAATTAAAGCTCCACTTAAAGAAAATATTAATGAATGGGTAGAACGTGATCAATTATTATTTAGATCAACGGATTTTGGTGATGATAAGGATAGAGCTCTCCAAAAAAGTGATTTAAGCTGGACTTACTTTGCAAGTGATGTTGCTTATCATAATACAAAACTAAATAGAAAATATGATAAGTTAATAAATATCCTTGGTGCTGATCATGCAGGATATATTAAAAGAATATCCTCTGTAGTTGAAGCTTTATCTGGTGAAAAAAATAAACTTGATTGTAAAGTTAGTCAGTTAGTAAAACTTATAAAAGATGGCAAACCTTTTAAAATGTCTAAAAGAAAAGGTGATTATATAACAGTTGATGATTTACTAAATGAAGTTGGCAAAGATGCTACAAGATTTATAATGTTGAGCCGAAGTAGTGATGTAGAATTAGATTTTGATTTTACTAAAGTAAAAGAAAAATCAAAAGATAATCCACTTTATTATGTACAATACTGCTATGCAAGAATATCTTCTGTTTTTAGAAATATTAATTCAAATGTAAAAAATAAAATTAAAATTAAAAATTATTCATTTAAATATACCAAAGATGAAATTAATATATTGAGAAAGATCTCAGAATGGCCTAGGTGCATACAAACCTCATCAAACAAACTTGAACCTCACAGAATACCAGTTTATCTTTTTGAGTTAGCTTCTGATTTTCACAGTTATTGGAATATGGGAAAAGAAGATGTAAAAAAAAGATTTATTGAAAACGACAAAATAAATGATGATAAAATTGTATTTCTAAAAATGGTATCTATAGTAATTAAATCTGGAATGAATATTCTTGGTGTTAATACTCCTGAAAAAATGTAATGCTAAAAGAAATAAAATTAGCTATCTATATAATTTCAATTTCTATATTTGTATTTTTAATAATTAATCATTACTTTTCAGATACAAATACTAAAAATTATTTTAGAAAATTAAATAATATTGATGAAGCAGTCAAAATAGATAGTAAAAAATTATTAATTTTAGAGAGCAATACAGAAGATATTATTAAAGATTCTGATAAAAATAATAATGAAAATAAAAAAGATAAAAAATTCTCTTTTTGGGAATTATTAAGTAACAATGATTAAAAATAAAAAATCATTTATAGTTGGTATAAAAGGAAAAAAATTAAATAGAAGTGAAATTACCTTTTTAAAAAAATATAAACCCTGGGGCATTATACTTTTTTCAAGAAATATTAATTCTATTAAACAAACAAAAAACCTTACAGATCATATTAAAAAAATTTTTAAAGACAAAAATTATCCTATAATGATTGATGAAGAAGGTGGCAAAGTATCAAGATTAACAAAAATTATTGATACATCTTTATTTAGTCAAAAACTTTTTGGTGAAATGTATATAAAAGATAATAAAAGATTTAATTTATATTTTGCAACATATGTAAAACAGTTGTCTTATGTGTTAACACTTTTAGGAATAAACATAAATACAGTACCAGTCCTTGATGTAATTAGTAAATTTTCAAGTAAAGTTTTAAAAGACAGATGTTATTCCTCAAATCCGAAAATTATATCTAAATTGGGTAATTTATGTATTGAGACATTTAATAAATATGGCATTGCTACTGTTATAAAACATATTCCTGGACATGGACCTTCAAGAAAGGACAGTCACTTTGAGGTCCCAATAGTTAATGATAAAATAAGTAAATTAAAAAAAATTGATTTTCTTCCATTTAAAAAAAAAAAATCATATTTAGCAATGACAGCACATGTTGTTTATACTTCTATAGATAAATTTAATACTGCCACTCATTCAAAAAAAGTAATTAAATTAATAAGAAATAATATTGGTTTTAAAAATATTATAATGTCGGATGATATATCAATGAGAGCTCTTAAATTCTCTTTAAAAGAAAATACAATCAAAGCTTTTACTGCAGGTTGTAATTTAGTTTTACATTGCAATGGTAATCTTAAAGAAATGACTATTGTTGCTAAAAATTCACCACCAATAAATGATTTTATTAGAAAAAAAAATGCTAATTTAAATAAATTATTTATATAAGATGATAAACATGAATGATTCTTTGGATTTTAAAGTAAATATAAATAACTTCAATGGTTCATTAGAAGTTCTTTTAGATTTAGCCAAATCTCAAAAAGTTGATCTTGAAACTATTTCTATCACAAAATTAGCTGATCAATTTCTTGAGTTTATAAAAAATACTGAGAATGTTAATCTTGAACTTGCTTCTGAATATTTATTAATGGCTACATGGCTTACATATTTAAAATCGAAATTATTATTACCAGAATCTGAGGAAGAAGAATTTAAAGCATTAGAAGTAGCTGAAAAACTTAAAATACAATTAAAAAAACTAGAATTAATTAGATTGCTATCAGATCAAATGCTTAAAAGAAAAAGATTAGGTAAAGATATTTTTTTTAGGGGAATGAAGGGGAATATTAAATCAATATATAGTTCAAAATATTCTCTAACTCTTTATGAAATTTTAAAAACCTATTCTACTATTGTAATGACAAAAGATTTTCAAACAATGAACATACCAAAACTTCCCGTATTAACAACTGAAGAAGGGATAAAAAGAATAAAAAATTTATTTGGAAACCTAAAAGATTGGAAAAGCATATATGAAATAGTTCCTAAAGTTTTTTATAGTTCTAATAATCTAAAAAAAACTGGATTGTCAGGCATATTTTCTGGATCCCTTGAATTAGCTAAGGAAGGAAATATTTCTATAAAACAAAATAAATTGTTTGATGATGTTTTTATAAAAGAAAAAAATGAATAAAATTAAAAAAAAAAATAATATAGTTAATTTCCCTGGCAATTTAAGTGAAGGTGAAAGAGAAGTTGAGGCAATAATTTTTGCAGCATCAGAACCACTCGATATAGATACAATTGAATCTAAAATATCAAAAAAAATTAATGTTCAAAATATTTTAGAGAAATTACAAAAAATATATTCAAATAGAGGGATTAATTTAGTTTGTATTTCAAAAAAATGGTCTTTTAGAACTTCTGAAAATCTATCTAAATTAATGTCTGAGCAAAAAACTGTAGAGAAAAAACTTTCACGAGCTGCTGTAGAAACGCTAGCAATCATAGTTTATCATCAACCAGTTACTAGAGCCGAAATAGAGGAGATAAGGGGTGTAGCTTTTGGTACAAATACTTTAGAAATTTTAATGGAGCTTAATTGGGTTAGACCTCAAGGCAGAAAAGAAGTGCCTGGTAAACCAATTCAATATGGAACGACAGAAAGTTTTTTAAGCCATTTTAATATTCAAAAACTATCAGATTTACCAACTATTGATGAATTAGGTACTGCTGGATTAATTGACACTTCAAACGTTGATGCAAATATATTTGGAACAGGTAAGTTTTACAAAGAAAAACAAGATGAAAAAAAGGAAAATATATATTCTGATATTGATGAAATGTTAAATAGCACACTCAATACTGATGACGAAAAAAAATAATTTTCTTTAAAAAATGCGATAATAAAGATATAAGATATTCATGAGTATAGGATTTTGGCAAATAGCGATAGTAGTAATTTTAGTAGTCTTGCTTTTTGGTAGAGGCAAAATATCTAGTCTAATGGGTGATGTAGCAAAAGGAATTAAGAGCTTTAAAAAAGGTATGGCCTCAGACGCTATAGAAACAGATACAACAAAAAATGTTTCTGAAGATCAAGATACAAACAATCAAGATACAAACAAAAATTAATTCAAATGCCAACAATTGGCTGGTTTGAAATTTTAATAGTAGTAACAGTTGCAATTCTAGTTGTAGGACCTAAAGATTTTCCTTTTATGTTAAAAAAAATTGGTTCGTGGATTGGTTCTGTTAAAAGATATGTTAGCAATGTTCAAAATGAAGTGAGTAATCTTGAAGATTTTGAACCTGAAAATCATAATAAAAACGAAAATAATAAAAAGGGTCAGGTTGACAATGGCAAAGAATAAAGACTCTGGTTTTGTATCCCATCTTATCGAACTAAGACAAAGATTAATTAATTCATTAATATTTTTGGCAATTTTATTTGTTATTTGTTATTTTTTCTCAGAACATATATATGGATTTCTAGTCGATCCTTATGCTGAAGCAGTCAAAAAAGATGGAACAGATAGAAGACTGATCTTTACTGCATTACAAGAAACTTTTTTAACATATCTTAAGGTATCGTTTTTCACTGCTTTTTTTATAACAAGTCCATATATATTAATACAAGTATGGAAATTTATTGCACCAGGTTTATATGACAATGAAAAATCAGCAATAATGCCTTATCTTATTGTAACCCCAGTTCTTTTTTTGTTAGGTGGTATGCTAGTATATTATCTTATAATGCCTTTAGCTTTTAAATTTTTCCTATCTTTTGAAAGTAGTGGCATGGCAACAGGCTTGCCTATACAACTTGAAGCTAAAGTAAATGAATATTTATCTTTAGTGATGAAATTAATTTTTGCTTTTGGTTTAAGTTTTCAGTTACCGGTTGTTTTAAGTTTGCTAGCTCGAATAAATGTAATTGACTCTGCTTTTTTAAAACAAAGAAGGAAATATGTTGTGGTTATAATATTTGCAGCTGCTGCTATATTAACACCACCTGACCCAGTCACTCAAATAGGTTTGGCTATTCCTTTATTAATATTGTATGAGTTATCAATTTTCTCAGTGAAAATTATTGAAAAAAAAATAGAAAAAGAAAATGCATAATCTTAAAGATATAAGAAATAATTTTGATGAATTTGTTAAATCAATCAAAGAAAGAAATGTAGATATTAAATTTGATAATATACTAAGTTTAGATAAAGAAAATAGAAATCTAATTCAAAAAAAAGAAAATTTAGAGAAAGAAAAAAAAGAAATTTCTAAATCAAAAGATAAGAGTCTATTTGAGAAATCAAAAAGTATTTCTTTAGAAATTGATAATCTAAATGCTAAACAAATAAAATTTAAATCTCAGATAGATGACATATTATCATCTTTGCCAAATTTACCTTTAAAAGATGTTCCATCTGGTAAAGATGAATCTTCAAACATTGAAATTGAAAAAAAAGGTGAAATTAAAAAATTTGATTTCAAACCAAAATCTCATTACGAATTAGGTGAACATTTAAAAATGCTTGATTTTGATGTTTCAACTAAAACTACAGGATCTCGTTTTGTTTTTGTCAAAGATAAATTAGCTTTATTAGAACGAGCTCTATCTAATTTTATGCTGGATGTTCACACAAAAGAAAATGATTATGAGGAAATATCACCTCCATTGATTGCTAATGAAAATTCAATGTATGGAACCGGACAATTGCCTAAGTTTGAAAATGACCAATTTGAGTTAAAAATTGATGAAAAAAATGATAGAAAATTTTTAATTCCTACTGCTGAAGTAATACTTACAAATATTGTAAAAGATAAAATACTCAATATTAAAAATCTACCCTTAAGGTTCGTCGCTTCTACATCTTGCTTTAGAAAGGAAGCAGGAAGTTATGGAAAAGATACAAAAGGTATGATTAGACAACATCAATTTTATAAAGTTGAACTTGTAAGTATAGTTGAAAATAACAAATGTGAAGAGGAATTAGAGAGAATGACAAATTGTGCTTCTATGATTTTAGATAAATTAAAATTACCTTACAGAAAAGTATTATTGTGTGCTGGCGATATGGGTTTTAGTGCTGAAAAGACTTATGACATTGAAGTTTGGTTACCATCAGAAAATAAATATCGTGAAATTTCAAGCTGTTCTTCTTGTGGAACATTTCAGGCTAGAAGAATGAAATCCAGGTACAAAAACTCGAAAAATGATACTGAATTTGTTGGTACTTTAAATGGCAGTGGGCTTGCTATAGGTAGAACTTTAATTGCTATTTTGGAAAATTATCAAAACATCGATGGATCTATTACAGTTCCAGAAGTTCTTATACCTTACATGAATAATTTAGATATTATTAAAAGCAAATAGCAGTTGTGTTAATAATTTAGATAGTATAAACAATCATAAAAAATAATTTATTATGTCAGGATCAGGAATAGGACAGTTCATACCACTAATTTTAATTTTTGTTATTTTTTATTTTTTTCTAATAAGACCTCAACAAAAAAAAGTTAAAGATCATAAATTAATGGTTGAAAGTTTGAAAAGAGGTGACAAAGTTGTAACTGCGGGTGGTATAGTTGGTACTGTTGAAAGAGTTATTGATAACGATAAAGTCGAAGTATCAATATCTGATGATGTAAAAGTTGAAATTATTAAAGCAACAGGAATACAAGCATTATTGAATAATCCAGAAATAAAAAAATAACATTTAAAATCAATGTTATACTTTTCAAAATTAAAAATAGTATCAGTAATAATTTTTACCTTATTATTATCATATTTTGCATTATCCAATTTTTTTTCATTTGATGATAATTTTTTTAAAAGAAATATAAATCTTGGACTTGATTTACAGGGTGGGTCATATTTGTTATTAGAAATTGATAATGAACCTGTAGTAATTCAACAAGTACAAAATAAATTAATTGATATAAAAAAATACTTAAAAAACAAAAATGTTCAATTTAAAAATATTCAAATAGTTGATAATAAAAATATCAAATTCCAAATAAATGAAAATGATGCCTCAAATATTGAGGAAATTTTTAATAACAAAGATAGTGAAATTAACCCATACTTTCCAAAATTTAAAACACATCAATTTAATTTAACAATTGATAGCAATAATGTTCAGTTAAAATTATCAGATTATGGGTTAGTTCTTATAAAAAGTTCTTCACAAGAGCAGGCAATTGAAATAGTTCGAAGAAGAGTTGATGAGGTTGGTACTAACGAACCAAATATCCTTAAAAGAGGTAGTGATAGAATATTAGTTGAACTTCCAGGTTTAAATAATCCTGATAGAATAAAATCTCTACTTGGAAAAACAGCAAATCTTACTTTTAAATTTGTAACCAATAATTCTGAAGAGTCTTTTGGTACTGAAAAATTATTATTTGAAGATGGGACAGAAGCAATTGTTAGCAAACGTATAGTACTTAGCGGAGAAAATCTTATTGATGCCAAACCTAGAATGGATACTCAAAATAATCAAACAGTAGTATCATTTAATTTAGATAGAGTAGGAACAAAAAAATTTGCTAAGGCAACTTCAAACAATGTTGGAAAAAAATTAGCCATAATTCTTGATAATAAAATAATTAGCGCACCCACAATTCAAGAGCCTATAGTTGGTGGTTCTGGACAAATAACTGGAGATTTTACATTTCAATCTGCTACAGACATGGCTTTACTCCTAAGATCAGGTGCCTTACCAGCACCACTAAATATTATTGAGGAGAGAACCGTCGGCCCAGATTTAGGACAAGACTCTATAAATTCAGGTTTAATTTCTTTAGTAATTGGTTTTTGTTTAGTAATTTTGTTTATGTTAGTAAAATATAAATTTTTTGGTTTAATTGCTAATATAACATTGATATTTAATCTTTTTTTATTGATTGGTATATTAACATTATTTGAAGCAACTCTCACATTACCAGGTATAGCTGGTATAATTTTAACAGTTGGTATGGCTGTTGATGCTAACGTTTTGATTTATGAAAGAATAAAAGAAGAGAAGAAAAATGAACAAAACCAGCTTTTAGCATTTGATAGTGGTTATACAAAATCAAGAACTACTATTTTAGACGCAAACATTACCACATTAATAGCTGCAGTAATTTTATTTATTCTAGGATCTGGTCCAGTGAAAGGATTTTCAGTAACCTTGGGAGTGGGTATTCTTACCACATTATTCTCAGTTTATTTTATTGCAAGACTAATTACTGCTATTTATGTATCAAAAAATAAAAACAAAGAAAAATTATTATAATGGAAAAAAAAAATATACCCTTTAATTTATTTTATAAACAATTTAATTTTGTATCATTGTTATTAATTGCTTTATCCTTAGTTTTCTTAGTTTTTAAAGGTTTAAATTATGGCGTAGATTTCAAAGGTGGAACTTTAATAGAGCTGAGAACCACAGATAAAACTATTAGCATTTCCGATTTGAGAAAATCATTTACAAAAATGGAATTAGGAGATGTTTCCGTTAAAAACTTTGGTAATGAAAATGATTTTATCATCAAATTTGAAAAAAAAGAACAATTAGAAGAAAATTTTATAGTAAATTTAAAAAATGAATTAAAAAAAGATATTGGTGATTCATTTAATTTTCGTAGAGTTGAAAGTGTAGGGCCAAAAGTTAGCAGTGAATTACTTAAATCTGGTATTTTAGCAATTGCACTATCTTTAGGTGCGATGCTAATTTATATATGGATTAGATTTGAATGGCAATTTAGTTTAGGAGCTATTGCAGCTATATTTCATGATGTTGTCATAACTCTTGGTTTTTTTTCTGTTTTAAATTTGGAGATAAACCTATCTATTGTTGCAGCTGTATTAACTATTGTAGGCTATTCAATGAATGATACCGTTGTGATCTTTGATAGAGTTAGAGAAAACCTAAAAAAATATTCTGATATTAAAATTTTTGATTTAACAAATATTTCAATTAATGAGACATTGTCTCGAACTATAATAACATCTGCTACCACTTTATTAGCTCTATTATCTATATTTATTTTTGGTGGAGAAATATTAAAAGGATTTTCTTTCGCTATGATACTTGGAGTTATAATTGGTACATACTCTTCAATCTATATTGCTAATCCAATATTAGTGATGTTAAATGTTACTCAAAAGACTATAATTAAAGAGGATACAGATTAATATAAATTCTGCGCTGCTACCATTGATAATAGCATTGGTAGAGATAACAATGTATTAGTTCTAGATGCAATTAAAGCTCTTTTAGCTGCGATAGGTTTTTCTTCATCTGTTGCTTCAACAATTCCTAAAACTTTCTTTTGACTTGGCCAAATTACAAACCATACGTTAATGGCCATAATTATACCTAACCACATACCTATACCTATGGCTGTATTTCTGCCACCACCGCTGCCAATTCCCAAAACCATAGCGTCATGAACATAACCGTTTAAATATGCTACAATTAATCCTGTTACAACGGTTGTAAGTGCTGCCCATCTAAACCAAAACAATGCAGATGGTGCTATTACTTTAGTTATTGCTGGTTTCTGTTCGTCTGTTATTTTTGACATATTTGGAACTTGAACAAAATTAAAATACCATAACAAACCAATCCACATAATTCCTGCAGCAACATGAAAGTATCTAAATAACCAACTCCAAAAATATGTGTCAATGTCAAAACCTCCTACACCAAATGATAGAAAGATAAATAGTAATATAGATAAAAGTAAAGATGTATGGACTACTTTAGACAGTGATGAAAAAAAATTCATAAGACTACTATATACTAATTAATTTCATAAATTAAGCAGTTTTTTTGTATTTATTACTTAACATTGGTTTTAAAAATTGACCAGTAAAACTGTTTTTAACACTACAAATTTCCTCAGGTTTGCCTTCTGCAATAATTTCACCACCTTTGACTCCACCCTCAGGTCCCATATCAACAATATAATCAGCTGTTTTTATTACATCTAAATTATGTTCAATTACAACAACACTATTTCCTGTTGCTACAAAAGTATGAAGGATTTCCAAAAGTTTTTTTATATCGTGTTGATGTAAACCAGTGGTAGGTTCATCTAAAATATACATTGTTCTTCCTGTTGATCTTTTAGATAATTCTTTGGCTAATTTTATTCTTTGTGCTTCTCCGCCAGATAATGTAGTAGCTTGTTGTCCTATTTTAATATATCCCAAACCTACTTTTTTTAATGTTAATAGTTTTGATCTAATATTTGAAATATTTTCAAAATATTCGCAACCTTCATCAACAGTCATATTTAACACATCTGCTATACTCTTATCTTTAAATTTAATTTCTAATGTTTCTCTATTATATCTAGTTCCCTTGCACTCATCACATTCTATATAAACATCAGGTAAAAAATGCATTTCATAGGTTATAACTCCGTCACCTTCACATGCTTCACATCTACCTCCTTTTACATTGAATGAAAATCTTCCTGGTTTATATCCTCTGCTTTTAGATTCTGGTAATCCTGTAAACCAATCTCTAATTGGTCCAAAAGCACCAGTGTATGTTGCTGGATTTGATCTTGGTGTTCTTCCTATTGGAGATTGATCTATATCTATAACTTTATCTATTAATTCTATTCCTTTAAAACTTTTAAAGGGTTTAGGAATTTTTCTTGATTTGTTATTATTTAAAGACAAATTTAATGCATTATATAAAGTTTGTAATATTAATGTAGATTTACCACTGCCAGACACACCAGTTATACAAGTTAAACTCCCTAAAGGTATTTTTAAATTTACATTCTTTAAATTATTTCCACTGGCTCCACCTATTTCTAGAAATCTTCCGTTTTTGGCTAATCTTCTATTTTTAGGTATTGGTATAAAAAATTTATTTGATAGGTATTTTCCAGTGATACTATTATTACTTTTAATAATTTCCTGATAAGAACCTTGAGAAATAACTTCTCCACCATTTTTTCCTGCTTCAGGACCAAGATCAATTATATGATCAGCATTTTCCATAGTTTCGGTATCATGTTCAACTACAATTACTGTATTGCCTAAATCTCTTAATCTTTTAAGTGCATTTATTAATTTAACGTTATCTTTTTGATGTAAACCAATTGAAGGTTCGTCAAGCACATACAAAACTCCAGTCAGGCCTGATCCAATTTGAGATGCTAACCTTATTCTTTGAGCTTCACCACCTGATAAAGTACCAGATTCTCTTGAGAGAGTAAGATAATCAAGCCCAACGTTTAAAAGAAAATCCAATCTTTCATTAATCTCTTTTAAAATGTGCTCAGCAATTTTTATTTGTCTTGGATCTAGTTTTATATTTAATGATTTAAACCATTCTCTAGCATCAACAATTGATTTTTCTGTGACTTGACTGATATTAAGTTTATCTATTTTAACACATAAAGCTTCATCTTTTAGCCTCATACCATTACATCTTTCACATTTAGTATCAGATTGATATTGTGCAATTTCCTCTCTTTTCCAATCGCTATCAGTTTCTAAATATCTTCTTTCTAAATTATTTATTACACCTTCAAAAGTTTTTTTATGTGAATATTTTTCATATCCATCATCGTATAAAAACTTAATTTCCTCGTCATCAGAACCATATAAAATAATATTTTTAATTTTTTTTGGAAGTTTTTCCCATCTATCATTTAATGAAAATTCAAAATGTTTAGCAAGAGAAGATAAAGTTTGTGCATAATAAAGTGACGATGATTTTGCCCAAGGGACTATTGCTCCATCAGCTAAACTTTTTTTTTCATTTGGAACTACTAAATTTGGATCTACGTTTAATTTAACACCTATTCCATCACATTCTTCACATGCTCCGTAAGGACTGTTAAAAGAGAACAGTCTAGGTTCAATTTCTTCTATTGTAAAACCACTTTCTGGGCATGCAAAACTTGTAGAAAAAATTATATTTTCAGTTTTCCTGAATTTTTTTGGAAGAGTTTCATTTTCATATTCTACGAAAAGTAAACCGTTTGATAGATTTACAGCAGTTTCAACACTTTCAGCTAATCTATTTCCTAAAGAAGAGTTTAAAATTATTCTATCTACCAATACTGAAATATTATGTTTAACTTTTTTATTTAGTTCAGGTGCTTGGTCTATTTCATATAATTTATCATCAATTTTTATTTTTCTAAATCCTCTTTTTTTGTATGATAATATTTCTTTTTTATATTCACCTTTTCTACCTCTTACTACTGGAGCAAATAAATATATTGTAGATTTTTTTGGTAGATCTTTAATTTTGTCTACAATTTGTGAAATTGTTTGAGATGTAATTGGCTTTCCTGTAAAAGGAGAATATGGAATTCCTGCTCTTGCAAATAAAACTCTCATATAGTCATAAATTTCTGTAACAGTAGCCACTGTTGATCTTGGATTCTTTGAAGTATTTTTTTGTTCTATGGAAATAGCTGGACTTAAACCCTCTATTAGGTCTACATTTGGCTTTTTCATTTTGTCTAAAAACTGTCTTGCATATGCTGATAAACTTTCAACATATCTCCTTTGACCCTCAGCATATATCGTATCAAATGCCAAAGAAGACTTTCCTGACCCTGACAGGCCTGTTATCACAACAAATTTGTCCTTGGGAATTTCTAAAGAAATATTCTTCAGATTATGTTCTTTTGCGCCCTTAATAACTATCTTTTTAAGCATAATTTTAGTTGATTTAGTTTAATATAATTAATATTCAATTCAAATTGTGATATATAATAAGTTTAAATCAAATCAATTTATTTAAAATAATATGGCAGGAAGTTTAAATAAAGTACTTTTAATTGGACGATTAGGCGCAGATCCAGAGATAAAACAAATGGTAAATGGTAAAAGTGTTGCACGTCTGAGTTTAGCCACTAGCCAATCTTGGAAAGATAAATCAACAGGTGAAAAAAAGGAAAAAACTGAATGGCACAGAATTGTGGTCTTCAATGAGGGTTTAGTAAATGTAGTTCAGCAATACTTAAAAAAGGGAGCTCAAATTTATGTTGAAGGTCAAATTAGCACTAGAAAATGGAAAGACGAACAAAGTGGTCAAGACAAATACTCAACTGAAATAGTTATTCAAGGATACAACTCATCTCTTACTATGCTTGGTGGAGGTAATCAAAATTCTATACCTTCACAAGATAATAAACAAAGTATTGAGGACTCTTCTCAAGTAAATCCGAATGATTTAGATGACGATATACCATTCTAGTTTTTATGCAAAAAAACCCAATAACAAAAGATAACAATATTAAAACAATTTCGATGTATGATGAGATGAGCTCGTCATATTTATCTTACGCAATGAGTGTTATTATAAGTAGAGCATTGCCAGATGTTCGAGATGGTCTGAAGCCTGTCCATAGGAGAATTATATACGCTATGCATAAAGGTGGATTCGATTGGTCTAAACAATTTAGAAAGTCTGCTAGAATAGTAGGAGATGTTATTGGTAAATATCATCCTCACGGTGACCAAGCCGTTTATGATGCTTTGGTGCGAATGGTACAAGATTTTTCTATGAGTCAACCTTTAATAGATGGTCAAGGAAACTTTGGATCGATTGATGGCGACCCTCCAGCCGCTATGAGATATACAGAAACACGATTATCAAAAATTTCACAACATCTAATAGATGAAATAGAAAAAGATACAGTAGAGTTTAAAAACAATTATGACGAAACTGAAAAAGAACCTATTGTACTTCCTGCACAATATCCAAATCTACTAGTAAATGGAGCTGGTGGAATTGCTGTTGGTATGGCCACTAGCATTCCTCCACATAACTTAGGTGAAGTAATTGATGGAACATTAGCTTTAATTAATAATAAAGATATAAAAATTTCTGAACTTATGAAGTTCATACCTGGACCAGATTTTCCAACAGGTGGTATTATTATTGGTAAAAAAATTATTAAGGAAGGTTACAAATCTGGAAGGGGATCTTTTAAAATTAGAGGTGAAATTAGCGTTGAAAATCTTAAGAACGGTAAAGATAGGTTAGTTATATCCTCAATTCCTTATCAAGTTAATAAATCTAATCTTAATGAAAGGATTGCTGAGTTGGTAAGAGATAAGAAAATAGAAGGTATAAGAGATATAAGAGATGAATCTAATAGAGAAGGAATAAGAGTTGCTATTGATTTAAGAAATAACGTAGAACCTGAGACTATTAAGAGGCAACTATTTAAATATACAACTTTAGAGAGTTCATTTGGTTTTAATACATTAGCAATAGTAAACAATAAACCAAAAACTTGTAGCCTAAAAGATTTTCTAGAGAGTTTTTTAAAGTTTAGAGAAGATGTTGTAATTAAAAAAACTAAATTTGAACTTAAAAAAGCTGAGATTAGAGCTCACATTTTAATTGGATTATCAGTCTCAGTTGAAAACTTAGACAAAATTATTAAAATAATAAGATCCTCAAAGAATCCTGATTTAGCTAAAAAAACATTATTAAGTACAAAATGGAAAATATCTAAATCACAAAAATTTTTAAAACTTATCGAAAATAAAAAAAGTTCAAATGCGTATAATTTAAGCAAAGAACAAGTAGATGCAATTTTAGAATTAAGATTGCAGAAGCTTACCGCCCTTGGAATTTCTGAAATTGAAGATGAAATAAATAAACTAGCTAATTTGATTATTAAACTTAAAAAAATAATAAATTCAAAAAAAGAACTTCTTAAAGTTATTAGTGAAGATCTTAATAATATCAAAAATAAATATTCAGTACCAAGGAGAACACAAATAATAGATGCTGTTTTAAATTATGACATTGAGGAAACTATACAAAAAGAAAATGTGATTATTACTGTCACATTACAAGGTTATATTAAACGTGGAGCATTGAGTAATGTAAAACAACAAAAAAGAGGAGGAAAAGGTAAAACTGGTATCGTAACTAGAGAGGAAGACTCAGTAGTACAAACACTATCTGTAAGTACACATACACAAGTTCTTTTCTTTTCAACCGAAGGTCTAGTTTACAGATTAAAAGGTTGGAAAATACCAGAAGGTTCAGCAACCTCTAGAGGTAAATCTTTATTTAACATTTTGCCGTTAAAGAGCCATCAATCAATTAGCTCAATAATGCCTTATCCAGAAGAAAACGAAAAAAATAAAGGACTTCATATAATATTTGCAACAGCAAAAGGGAAAATTAGAAAAAATAATTTAGATGATTTTTCATCTATAAATACTAGTGGAAAAATAGCAATGAAGTTAGATTCCGATGATAAAATTGTTGGAGTTAAAATTTGCAGTGATGATCAAGATATAATTTTAAGTACAATGTTAGGTAAATGTATAAGATTTGAGTCAAAAAAGCTTAGAGTTTTTAAGGGAAGATCATCAAAAGGTATAAGAGGCATAAATTTACAGGATAAAGACTCAATAGTATCTTTATCTATACTTGACCATGATAATAGTAAAAAAAATGGAAAAATAAGCAAAGTTGATAAGTCTGAAAAGATAGCAAAAGAAAATTATATTTTATCAATAACAGAAAATGGATTTGGAAAAAGAACTTCTCATTATGAATATAGAGTTACAAATAGAGGTGGAAAAGGAATAATTGGAATAATTAATTCTTCAAGAAATGGAAATATCTCATCTTCATTTCCTGTAAATGAAGGAGATGATGTACTAATCTCCACCAATAAAGGCAGAGTAATAAGAACAGCGGTAAAAGAAATTAGAATAGCGGGAAGAAATACTCAAGGCGTGAGAATTATTAAGTTATCTGGTGAAGAAAAAGTTGTTTCAGCAATTAAAATTGATGATAACTTAAAATAATGAAAAAAACTGCAATCTACCCTGGAACCTTTGATCCTATCACTTATGGTCATATAGATGTTATACAAAAAGCATTAAAAATTTTTGATAACATTGTTGTAGCAATATCTGAAAGTAATCAAAAAAATCAATTATTCTCAACAGATGAACGAATGGAAATTGTGAATAAAGCTTTATTTTATGATTTTAAAATGAAGAAAAATAGAATTAAAATTATTTCATTTAATTCTTTAACAACAAGGCTATGTAAAAAATTTAAGTCAAATATTATTCTAAGAGGACTAAGGGCAGTTTCGGATTTTGAGTATGAATTTCAATTAGCAGGAATGAATAGAAAACTTGATAGTGGTATAGAAACAATTTTTTTAATGTCTGATGTTAAAAATCAAATTATTTCTTCAAGATTAGTTAAAGAAGTTGCTGAATTAAAAGGTGATATTAAAAAATTTACAACTAAAAGCACTATTAAATCTTTAAAAAAAAAATATGAGTAAGTATTTTTTTTATATAATAATTTTTTTTAATATTTTTATTAATAATGTAAACGCACAGGAGAATACAATGATATTAAAACTTAAAGATGGAGACGTAAAAATTGAATTATTTCCAGACGTGGCACCTAAACACGTTGAAAGAATTAAAAAACTAGCTGATGAAGGCGCTTATGACAATGTTGTCTTTCACAGAGTTATAGACGGATTTATGGCTCAAACCGGTGATGTTAAGTTTGGAAATTCATCTAATAAAAATTTTGATTTAAGAAGAGCAGGTATGGGTGGGTCTGACTTACCAGATCTTCCAGCTGAATTTAATGATTTACCACATGATAGAGGAACTGTATCAATGGCAAGATCATCAGATCCAAATAGTGCTAATAGTCAATTTTTTATTTGTTTTAAGCCAGCACCTTTTTTAGATAGACAATATACAGTTTTTGGAAAAGTTATAGAGGGCATGGAACATATTGATAAAATTAAAAGGGGCGAAGGTCAGAACGGAGAAGTTACTGATCCAGATAAAATTATTAGTTTTAAATCTTTATAAAAAAATTTTAATGGAATTTGATAAGTTTTCCTTTAGCTTATTAAAATCATCTGACAATAGCAGACTTGGTATTATTAATACCCCAAGAGGAAGTGTTGATACACCAGCTTTTATGCCTGTAGGAACACAAGCAACAGTAAAAGGTGTCTTTATTGATGATATAATAAAAACTGGTAGCCAAATTATTTTATCTAACACATATCACTTGATGTTAAGACCTGGTGTAGAAAGAATTTCCTCATCAGGCGGATTGCATAATTTTATGAATTGTAAATTGCCAATTTTAACTGACTCTGGTGGTTTTCAAGTTATGTCACTATCAAAATTAAATAAAATAGATAGAAAGAAAGGAGCTATATTCCAATCTCATATAGACGGTAGAGAATATATTCTAAGCCCTGAAGAAAGTATAAGAGTTCAGAAAGGATTAAATTCTGACATTTTAATGGTCATGGACGAATGTCCAAAAAAGACAAACGATTATGAAAAAATAAAACTATCAATGAATTTATCTACAGAATGGGCATTAAGATCTAAAAATGAATTTGGAACCAATCCAAAAAAAGCTTTATTTGGAATAATACAAGGTGGATTATTTGATGATTTAAGAAAATATTCATTAAATGAATTAGAAAAAATTGGTTTTAGTGGTTATGCAGTCGGTGGATTGGCAGTAGGTGAGTCGCAAGAAGAGATGTTTAAAGTTCTTGATAGTATCGTTCCCCACATGCCCAAAGATAAGCCAAGATATTTAATGGGAGTAGGAACTCCATCAGATATATTGGGTGCAGTAAAAAGGGGTATCGATATGTTTGATTGTGTTATGCCGACTAGATCTGGCAGAACAGGGTTGGCTTTTACTTGGAATGGAAGAATAAATATTAGAAATTCTATGTATAAAAGTGACAATAGTCCATTAGATGAAAAATGTACAAATTTAGATTTGAATAAGTATTCAAAAAACTACTTAAATCATTTATTTAATACAAACGAAATGTTAGGTTCGATGTTACTTACTTTGCATAATATAAATTTTTATCAAGAGTTAATGGGTCAAATAAGACATCATATAAAAAATGGCAGTTTTTCTAATTTTCATGATCAATATTTCAATAAAATATAATTTAACCGATTGATTATTAAAAAAAAATGAATATAAGAATGTTTCTTTGGGCCGTTAGCTCAGTTGGTAGAGCAATTCCCTTTTAAGGAATGGGTCGATGGTTCGAGTCCATCACGGCTCACCATTTAAACTAAGTTAGTTTAATAGGTGGATAATCTAAGATTATATCGTTTGTCCAATCGTTTATTTTTTTTATTCTATTATCTGATGACGGATGCGTGCTCATAAATTCTGGTGGTTCTTTTCCTTTGTTTGCCTCTTTCATTCTTTCCCAAATTTTAGGTGTTTCTCTAATATCATATCCAGATAGTGAAGAAAAAATTAAACCTAAATAATCTGCTTCGGACTCTTGTTTTCTATTGAAAGGATTCATTATACCAATTTGTGAGAGCAAACCTACTGTATCCATTCCTGTTGCTTGATTTACCTTTGATAAACTTCCACCTGTAGCAATGTCAAATATTGTTGTGCCAGTTCTCAACAACACACCTCGGCTGGCCCTTTCCACAGAATGTTTTGCTACAGCATGAGCAATTTCATGTCCCATGACAGCAGCTAAACCATCTTTATTTTTTGTAACTTCTAAGATTCCTGTATACACAGCAATTTTTCCACCAGGCATACACCAAGCATTTTTTACTTTTTTATTATCAATTAAAATATACTCCCAATTAAATCCCAAAGTTGGATTTTTAATGTTTGATCTTTCAAAATATTCTCCGATAGAATTTTCCATTCTTTTACCAATATCTTTGATTTCGTTTAATTGCCTAATATCATCACTTAACTTTTCTTTTTTTTTAACTTTCTCATAAATTTGAGCAGCTTGAGCATTAAGATTTGCTTCTGGTATTATTTTTAGTTGTTTTCTTTCGGTAATTGGTACAGATGCGCAAGAACTTACCCCTAAAGTTAAACAACCACATCCTAAATATTGTAAAAAAAATCTTCTATCCATTATTATTTAGTTAATTTAATAAAAATGTTCATTAAATATACATTTTAATCTATATGATATACTCGATTTAATCAAAATATTTGCTATATAGTATTAGAATATTTATGGCCAAATCAAAAAAAAAAAATTCAATATTTAATAAATTAAGAAACTATTTCTTTGCAGGCGTAGTTGTATTGGTTCCATTAGGTTTTACCTTATATCTAACTATTTTTCTTATTTCTGTTTCGTCAAATATAATTCCAAAAGAAATTAATCCTAATAACTACCTACCATTTTCAATTCCAGGATTAGAAATACTACTTTCAATTATCTTTATTACAATTGTAGGAGGTTTGTCCTTATCATTTATTGGAAAAAGATTATTATCTATAATTAATGAATTATTAAAAAAAATCCCATTCTTGAGGACTATTTATTCAGCTATTGGCCAAATGACAGAATCTTTTACTAGCTCAAAAGGTAAAAAAAAAAGTGTTGTGCTTGTTGAGTATCCTAGAAAAGGTTCTTGGGCTGTTGGATTTGCTACTAAGGAAAATAAAAGTCAAATTAGTAAAAAAACAAAACGAAATCTAATTAATGTTTTTGTTCCAACTACACCTAACCCTACAAGCGGATTTTTACTTATGTTTCCTAAAGAGGAAGTCATATATTTAGATATGAGCTTTGAAGAAGCATCTAAATTTATTGTTTCTGCAGGTACATCAAATCCCAAGAATTAAATAACGTCATTTAATATATCTGCTCTATCATAGAGCTTAAGCAAAGTTCTATATTTTTTTAAATCTTCATTATTGTTTTCAATTATTTGCATCTCCTTTTCTGCCATTATGAATAAATCCTCATTTATTACAGGATCAGCTAATCTAAAATTTTTAATTCCACTTTGCTTAAAGCCGAGTAAATCACCAAAACCTCTTAACTTCATATCTTCTTCAGAAATTTTAAAACCATCATTTGAACTTTTCAGAATTTTTATTCTTTTCCTTGCATTTTCGCTTACACTGTCTTTTATCATTAAAATACAAAAAGATTCTTTATCACCTCTACCAACTCTACCTCTTAACTGATGTAATTGAGAAAGACCAAATTTATTAGCATTTTCAATGACTATTAAATTTGCATTAGGAAAGTCTATACCTACTTCAATAACTGTTGTTGATACAAGAATATCAATTTTTTTATTTAAGAAATCAAGTAAAATAAAATTTCTTTCATCATCGTCTAATTGTCCATGAATTAAACCAACTCTATTTCCAAATATTTTTTTTAAGCTTTCATATCTTTTAATTGATGATTGATGATCTACCTTTTTTGACTCTTCAATTAGTGGACATACCCAAAATATTTGATTTTTTTTATGAATTTGTTCTTTGGTGAATTTAATTACATCATTAACTTTGCTATTAATTTTACTATATGTTTTTATTTCTTTTCTGTTTTTTGGTTTGTTTTTGATTACTGAAACATCCATATCTCCAAATATGGTCATAACCATAGTTCTAGGTATAGGTGTAGCTGACATGACTAAAACATCACAATTCTTTCCACCTTTGTCAGATAATTTTTTCCTTTGTTTGACACCAAATTTATGTTGCTCATCTATAACTACTAAACCTAAATTATTATAAATTATTTTTTCTTGAAATAAAGAATGTGTACCAATCAATAAATCAATCTTATTATTTTTCAAATCTTCTAAAATTATTATCCTTTCCTTATATGAAGTTTTACTTGTTAACAGTTGAATATTTGCTTTATTTCCCAGAAGTTCTTTTGCTAATCTATAATGTTGATTTGCCAGTATTTCAGTTGGGGCCATCATGCTTACTTGAAAGTTGCTTGATATAACATTCATACAAGCTATTAAAGCAACTATGGTTTTTCCACTTCCGACATCACCCTGTAGCAATCTAAACATTTTTTGATCTGACTTAAGATCATTGTTTATTTCATTAATTGTACTTATTTGATCTCTTGTAAGATTAAATTTTAATTTTCTTTTTATTTGATCAAATTCAGTTGTATCAAATATTTTTCTAGTCTTTTTAATCTTCTTTATAGATTTTCTTATTTTTGAATTAATAAGAAAAGTTGATAATATTTCATCGAAAATCAGTCTATTTAGAAAGTTACCTTTTTTTTTTATATTCTTTGGATCATGTAATTGAATTACTGATTTTTTCCAGCTAATATAATCAAAATTTTTTAAAACTCTATTGCTTAGCCACTCATTTAAATCAGGAAGGTTATTTAAAACTTTCTCTATTACTTTTGTGTACAATTTTTGATTGATTCCCTCCGTTAGACTATAATTTGAAAAAATTTTTTTAATTGAATTAGAGTCAACAGATATATGAGTAGGATTAGTTATTTGGTATCTTTTTTTAAAATATCCGATTTTTCCACTAATAACTATTTTTTTATTTAAAGGTAAAATTTTCCTAATATAACCTTCGTGACTATTAAAAAATACACAATCTAATTTACCCGTTTCATCTTCGCATAAAACTTTATTTGGTAGGTTTCTAATTCTTGGAAAATTATATTTTTTAACATTTACGGTTACAGTTTGTATCTTTCCTATTTGTAACTCATTAATTTTCTTTTCATCTGTTCTATCTGTTAAATCCCTTGGTAAACTCCATATTAAGTCAAAAATAGTATTAATATTTTTTTTTCTAAATAATTTTGCTGTTTTGGATCCTATACCTTTTATGCTATCTATATCAGATAATAAATATTCATAACTTAACATTATTTATTTATATATCTATGTCGATGAATAAAGAAGATCTTAAAAACAAAATTATTTATAGAGCATCATATAGGGGAACAAAAGAAATGGATATTCTTATGTTAACTTTTGTAAAATCAATTATAAATGAAATTAATGATGATAATCTTGAATCATTAGATAAATTTATTAATTTGAATGATGAAACTTTAATTTCAATCAAAAATGAAGAGATTTTTTTAGATAAAGAGGATCCTATTTTGGCTCACATATCAAAAAAATTTCAAAAATTTAAAATGTAATGGCGGAGAGACTGGGATTCGAACCCAGGAAAGAGTTGCCCCTTTGCCGGTTTTCAAGACCGGTGCTTTCAACCGCTCAGCCATCTCTCCTTGAGCAACGTTTTATAAATAAAATAATTTTATTCAACAAAATAATGATACATATAATAATTAATTTAATAATTCATTATTTTTATGGGAGAATTTAACAAAGGTATTATTTACGCTTCTTTGGGATCTTTCTGGTGGGGTGTAATAGGAGTTTTATATTTTAAATTTATATCTTACGTAAATCCTTTTGAAGTTGTTTCTCATAGGGTTATATGGACAGTCGTTTCATTGTTTATAACCATATTTATAAGTGGTAAAATTAAAATTTTAATAAGTACATTTAAAAATAAAAAAAAAGTTATATTACTTTTTTTTTCAGGATTGCTAATTTTCACAAACTGGGCTGTTTGGATATACGCAATTTCTATCAACCAATTGGTTGAGGCAAGTTTTGGATACTATATATTTCCAATTTTAAGCGTTTTTTTTGGAAATATTTTTCTTAAAGAAAATTTAAATTTTAAAAAAAAAATATCAATTTTTATAATTTTTATTGCAATTATTTATATGATGTTTTTTTTAGACCATTTTCCGTGGATTGGTTTAATTGTGGCAGTCTCATTTGCTGGTTATGCAGTTTTAAGAAAAATTATTTTGGTAGAAACAGATATTGGTTTATTTGTAGAGAGTTTATTTTTAATACCAATTACTGTAATTATTTTTTATAATTTAAATATCTCAAGTCATATTAGTTTTTCCCTATCTGATATTAATCTGGCATTAATTTTACTTTTAGCTGGTCCGATGACAGTGATTCCTTTATTTCTATTTGTTAAAGGATCTGAACTATCAGCACTAGGTCCAGCAAGTATGATTTTTTTTATAGCTCCAACAGGTCAATTTTTATTGGGCTTATTTTTATATAATGAGCCCTTTTTAATGAATAAGCTCATTGGTTTTGTTTTGATATGGATTGCTGTAGTAATCTATCTTAGAGATCTATATGAAAAAAATTAATTATTACTTTATATCATTATTAATTATTTTTAATTTTTGTTTGAAAGCTAACGCTCAAAATTTTGAAGATTGGCTCAATAATTTTAAAATGGTCGCTCTTCAAAATGGTGTATCAGAAAATACATTTAATATTGTGATGAAGGATGCAAAATATTTGCCAGATGTTATCAGGTATGACAGATATCAACCAGAATTTTATGAAAACACAAAAACTTATATTAGCAAAAGATCTTCAAATGAAAAAGTTTTAATTGGGAAAAAAATATATAAAGATAATTTTAATTTAATTAACAAAATCGCTAAAGAATACAATGTAGATAAGGAGTTGCTATTATCATTAATGGGTATCGAAACTAATTTTGGTAACTATCTTGGAAAAATGGATATAATTTCATCTTTATCAACTTTAAGTTTTGACAAGCGAAGAAGCAAATTTTTTACTAATGAATTGATTAAAATATTACAATTAATCGATGATGGTGTAATCGATCATAAAACTTTGTATGGATCATGGGCAGGTGCTTTTGGGAATTTTCAATTTATGCCGTCTACAATTATGAATTATGCTATAGATTATAATAGCGATGATAAAATTAATTTAAAATCTTATGAGGACTCTTTTGCATCAGCTGCTAATTATATTAACAAACTTGGCTGGAATCCAAATGAACCTTGTTTTCTAAAAGTTGATTTATCTGAAGCAACGCCTTCTTATCTATTAAATTCATCTGCAAAAAAGATTTCCAATAAAAGAAAGTTTAAAGATATAAAGAAGTATTTAAAGAATATTGATAATATTATGATTAATGAAAACCTCATTGTAGGTATAATTACCCCTGATAAAGAAATTGTTGAAAATCCAAATCCTTTTAATCCAGCATTTATAATTTTTCAAAATTATGAATTAATTCTAAAATGGAATAGGTCTTTAAGATTTGGGTTGGCAGTTTGTACTTTAAAAGATAAATTTAAAAATGCTTTATAAAATATTAATTTTGTTCCTTTTTTTTCTTAACTCTTGTACTACTCCAATAGTAAAAGTTGAAGATATTCCAGAAAAAAGAATTGTACGTAATGTTTTTGTAAATAAAGGTTTTGGTTTAATGTATGATGATAATCTTTATAAAAATAAAGAGGTTACAAAAAAAATTGATGATAGGTCTTTAACTATTTTTCAAAAAAATTTAAAGAAGGGTACAAAGGTTAAAATTACTAATCTTTTAAATAATAAGTCAGTTCTTGCTAGGGTAGGGAGCAATTCACAATATCCACCTTTGTATAATTCTGTTGTTTCAAAAAGGATTTTTGATGAGTTGGAATTAAATAAAAATGAACCGTATATTGAAATTTTAGAAATTATTGAAGGGTCTACATTTATAGCTAAAAAAGCTAAAACCTATGAGGAAGAAAAACAAGTTGCTGACAAAGCTCCTGTTGATGGAATAAGTATAAACAATTTGAGTTCTACAGAAATTGAAGAAAAAATTGATAAAAAAATTAAATATGATTATATAGTTAAAGTTGCAGACTTTTACTACTTAAAATCAGCTCAAACTATGAAAAAAAAAATAGTTACAGAAACCAACATAAAGAAAGTTTCAATTATGAAAATATCAGCGAATAATTTCAGAGTTTTTTTAGGTCCCTTTAAAGATTTAAATTTAATTAAAAAAGCTTTTGATGATATGAATGTTATTAACTTTGAGAATTTGGAAATTATAAGAAATGAAAAAATTATTTAAATTTATATTTATTTTTGTAATATTTTTCTCGCAAAAAGCATATTCAGTTGAATTTGATGTTAAAGCTAAATCAGCTATTCTACAGGATTATCTTTCTGGAGAAATTTTATATGAGAAAGATGCTGATTTATCTATATACCCTGCTTCTATGACAAAAATAATGACTTCTATTATTGCTTTTGAACAAATTAAAAATGGAGATTTAAGTCTAACAGATGAGTTTATTATATCAGAAAATGCATGGAGGTTATCTCAATCTGGATATTCATCAATGTTTATAATGGTTGGAGATAGTGTTTCTGTAGAAGATTTGTTAAGAGGTATAATTGTTGCTTCTGGTAATGATGCATGTGTAGCCTTAGCAGAAGGTATTGCTGGTACCGAGTCTGAATTTGCCATTTTGATGACTGCTAAAGCAAAAGAATTGGGAATGGAAAATACAAATTTTACTAATTCATCTGGTTTAAACGATCCAAATAATTATTCTACTGCACGAGATATATTGATTATGTCGAATTATTTAATTAAAAATTATCCTGAAGAGTATGAATATTTCAAAGAATTAAATTTTACATGGAATAGAACAGGTGGTGATCCTATTTCTCAAGGGAACAGAAACCCATTACTATATAAAAATATTGGTGCTGATGGAATAAAAACAGGATATTTAGCAGTTGAAAAATATTCTTTAGCATCATCGCTTATAAGAAATGAGCGAAGACTAATAGCTGTAGGTAGTGGTTTCCAAACAAAAAGTAGTAGATCAAAAGAATCAACTAAGTTACTAACTTACGGTTTAACAAATTTTGATACAATAAAAATAGCAAAAAAAGATGAGCCATTATCTGATCTAGATGTTTGGTTGGGTAATAAGAGTAAAGTTAAGGTTAAATTAAATGAAAATGTATATAAAACTATACCAAAAGCTCGAAAAAAATATTTAAAAGTTAAATTAATTTATGAAGGGCCAATAGAAGCTCCAATAATTAAAGATGATATATTGGGAAAACTAATTATATCCTATAAAGATGAAATTATATCAGAACATCAATTACACGCATCAGAAGATATAAAAAGAATAAATATAATCTCAAGAATAATCAGATCTATTAATTATTTGATTTGGGGTGATGTCTAAAAAACCATTAATAGTCTTTGAGGGTATAGAAGGTTCGGGGAAATCTTTACATATAAAAAATGTTGAAAAATATCTTAAAAAAAAACAAATTAAATATATTAAGTTAAGAGAACCTGGTGGTTCAAAAAATTCAGAAAAAATTAGAAATTTAATTTTAAAAAAAAGTTCAAATTTTAACAAGTTAACTGATCTTTTTTTATATATGGCAGCAAGAAATGAAAATTATCATAGCTTACTTAAAAAAAATTATAAAAAAAAAATAATATTAATAGATAGATTTGTAGACTCTACAATTGCCTATCAACATTTTGGTATGAATATTAATAAAACATTAATAAAAAGATTAAATAAATATATTCTTCATAAAATTAGTCCTGATTTAGTATTTGTAAATATCGTCAATCAAAAAAACCTTGTTAAAAGACTAAGACTAAGAAAAACCAAAAATAGATATGATTTTTTTAATTATAACTTCTACGATAAGGTACAAAAAGGTTTTTTAAAATTAGCAAAAAACAAAAAAAAATATTTTATAGTAGATAGCAATAAAACAATATTAGAGAACAAAATTAAAATAATAGACAAGATAAGTAAAATTTTATAATTTTTTTTATGAGATCAATTGAACAAACACATTTATATTCATTAAATAAATACATTGATAATTTCATCTATCTACATGACCATAAAAGACTTCCAAATAAAATTATGCTGTCAGGAAATAAAGGAATTGGAAAATCTGTTCTAGCTTTGCATTTGATAAATTATATTTTATCTAAAAATGAAAATTATCCATATAATAAAAAAGAATACGTTATAAATAATTTAAATAGATCTTTTAAACTAGTAAATGAAAATATACATCCAAATTTCTTTTATGTAGAGATAGAGGATGAAAAGAAAAGTATTAGCATAGACCAAGTTAGAAATATTATATCTTTTTGTAATAAATCCTCTTTTAACAATTCTGAAAGAATTGTACTAATAAATAATATTGAGAGATTAAATAAAAATTCTTCAAATGCTTTACTTAAGGTATTAGAAGAACCTAATGAAAAAGTTATTTTTATTTTAATAAAAGACTCATCTAAAATATTGATTAATACAATATATTCAAGATGTATAAAGTTTAATATTGCTATAGATGAGAACCAAAAAAATAATATTTTAAATAATATATTAGATCAAAATTTTATTAATAATTTAAATAATGACTTTAAAAATTATTTTTTTTCACCTGGAGTGTATATAAATTTATTTAATTTTTATAACGAAAATAGTATTAAATTTGAAATTTCAATTGATGAACTTTTAGAATTAATAATGAAAAAAAAATTTTATAAAAACAACCTATTTGTTAAAAATAATATAGGTCTTTTTTTTGAGCTATATTTTTCAAAAAAATTTTTTTCATTGAAAAATAATATAACAGTTTTCAATGATTACAAAAAATTTATAAAAGAAATACATAATACTTATAAATATAATCTAGATTTAGAATCCATTCTTCTTCAATATGAAAAGAAATTAATTAATGAAAAGTAAATACTATATTACAACACCAATTTATTATCCCTCAGCAAAACCTCATATGGGGCATGCTTATTCGAGTATTATTGCTGATTTTTTTGCTAGATTTAAAAAAATATCTGGCAATGATGTATACTTTTTAACTGGTACGGATGAACATGGTCAAAAAATTGAGCGCGCTGCAAAACAAAATAATAAAGAACCATTGACCTTTTGTGATGAAATTAGCCAAAACTTTAAAAATTTATCTAAAACTTTAAATTTATCTAATAATGATTTTATAAGAACAACTGAACCTAGACATAAAAAAGCTGTTCAACATTTATGGAACATCCTTGAAAAAAAAGGTGAAATATATTTATCTAAATATTCAGGATGGTATTCAGTTTCTGATGAAGCTTTTTATACCGAAGATGAAATTGAAGAGGTTGACAATATTAAAAAATCAAAAGCCTCTGGATCATTGGTTGAATGGGTAGAGGAAGAGTCTTATTTTTTCAAATTATCTAATTGGCAGGACAAGCTATTAGAATTTTATGAAAAAAATAAAGAGTTTATATTACCAATTTCAAGAAGAAATGAAGTAATTAGTTTTGTTAAAAGCGGATTAAAGGATTTGTCTGTAAGTAGGAAGTCTTTCAAATGGGGAATAACTGTACCAACAAATGAAAATCATATTATTTACGTTTGGCTAGATGCATTGACTAATTATATTAGTGCATTAAATTATCCTGATACTTCACATAATTTATATAAGAATTTTTGGCCAGCTAATTTACATGTAATTGGTAAAGACATTCTAAGATTTCACGCAGTTTATTGGCCTGCTTTTTTGTTGGCAGCGGATATTAAACCGCCTTTAAGAGTTTATGGTCATGGATGGATTCTTGCGGGAGATGAAAAAATGTCAAAGTCTAAAGGTAATATACTTGATCCACTAGAGATAATTGATAAATACGGTCTTGATCCTTTAAGATATTACTTAATTAAAGAGGTGTCTTTTGGCAATGATGGTAATATCTCAAAGGAAAAATTAGAAAACTGCATTAATAGTGATTTAGCTAATAATTTTGGTAACTTTATACAGAGAGTAGTATCTTTTAATGAAAAGAATATAGGATTAAAAATTCCTGAAAAAGGAAATTTTAATAATAAAGATTTAAAAATACTTTCTGTTTTTGAGAAGGAATATAATAATTTAGTTAATTTTATAGACACTCAAAATTTGAATCTTTATATAAATTTTATAGTGGATAATCTCTTTGCGGCTAATAAATATTTTAATGATGAAGAACCTTGGAATAAAAAGAATGATCTTAAACGATTGAATACTATTGTTTATGTAGCACTAGAATTAATAAGAAAATTTGCTTTATTATTATATCCAATTACTCCAGATACCTCTTTAAAAGTTTTAAAAATTTTTAATATGAATGAAAATGATATAAACCTCGCTACAATCAAAAATCATGAATTAAATAAAATAAATTCAAAAATAAACAAAATTGGAATATTATTTAAAAAAATAGATAAAAATGATTGATTCACATTGCCATTTAGATTTAGAGCCGATTTCAAATAATCTTAAAGATGTTATAGTTAGGTCTCAAAAAGAAGGTGTTGAAAAGTTTTTGACAATTTGCACCACAGACACTGGGTATCAAAATATTTTAAAAATAATAAATTCAAATCCAATTATTTATGGAACCTATGGAATTCACCCCCATGAAGCAGATAAATTTAGCTTAAGTAAAAAACATATAATAATGCAAGCACAAAAGAATGAAAAGATAATTGGAATTGGGGAAACAGGTCTAGATTTTTATTATAATAACAGTGACAAAAAAAACCAAATTGACAGCTTTCATAAACATATTCAAGCTGCCTTAGATTTAAATCTACCTATAATAGTTCATTCACGAAGTGCAGAGAAAGAAACATTTGAAGCCATTAACTCATACAAAGATTCGAATTTAAAAATACTAATGCATTGTTTTACAGGTAGTTTGGCTTTTGCTAAAAAATTGTTTAAATTCAATACATATTTTTCAGCAAGCGGGATAATAACATTTAATAATAGCAAAGATCTTCAAGAAACTTTTAAAAAAATTCCATTGGATAAAATTTTAATAGAAACAGATAGTCCTTTCTTAGCCCCAGTTCCAATGAGAGGAAAAAAAAATGAACCATCTTTTTTGAAATATACTCTACATAAACTTGCTGATTTAAAAAATGTTAAAATTAACGAAGCTGATAAAATAACAACTGATAACTTTAATAATCTTTTTTTTGAATGAAAGTAAAATTTACTTTATTAGGTTGTGGGTATTCAATGGGTGTGCCTAGAATTGATGGTTATTTTGGAGAATGTAATCCGAAAGAAAAGAAAAATTATAGAACAAGATGTTCAGCTGCTATATCCTTTAAAAAAAAAAATTTTTTAATCGACACATCACCAGATATTAAATATCAACTTTTGCAAAATAAAATAAAAAATGTAGATGGAGTTTTTTATACACATTGTCATGCTGATCAAACACATGGAATTAATGATTTAAGAGTATTTTATTTGAAAAAAATGAAAAGAATACCAATTTATGCTGATAAAAATACCAGGAAGTATTTATTAAAAAATTTTAGATATTGCTTTGCAAAAAATTCTGAATATCCACCAACACTTAAAATGAACGATCTTAAAAAAATAAATAAAATTAAAGTGGATAGCAGTTTTATTTCATTAGAATCTGTTCATGTAGAACATGGAAAAATTGATTGTATAGCTTATATTATTAATAAGAAACTGGGATATGCTAGCGATATAAGCAAAATTTATAAAAAAGATCTAAAAAAATTTTATAATCTGAAATTCTTTATAGTAGATTGTTTGCGTTATAAACACCATTACTCACATTTTAATTTTGATAAAGTGCTGGAATTAGTAAAAATAATTAAACCCAAATTAACAATATTGACTAACTTAAATACAGAAATGGACTATTTAAAATTAAAAAAAAAATTACCAAAAAATATAGTTCCTGGGTATGATGGAATGAAATTTTCAATCTAAAAGTTTTTCTATTTTTTTTACAATTTTATTTGATGTTGGATTTGTAAAAGAGGCAAAAGTATCTTCTACTTTGCCTGATTTGTTTATTAAAATTTTATGAAAGTTCCACTTGGGCACTGCTGAATTTCCATGATTATCTTTTGCCCACTTGAATATGACGTGAGCGTTTTTCCCTTTGACCTCAGTTATTGTTGTTAATGGGAAATTTATATCAAAGTTTACTTCACAAAATTCTTTAATATCTTCATTTTTATCTTTTTCTTGATTAAATGAGTTTGATGGAACTCCAAGAACTATCAGTCCTTTTGATTTGTAGTTATCCCATAATTTTTGCAAGTCATCATATTGTTTTGTAAAACCACAATAACTAGCAGTATTCACAAGCAATATAACTTTATTTTTATAATCCTTTAAGTTGATTACCTCGCCTGTAATACTCTCAATTTTAAAATCATAAAATAATTTTTCATAATTCGAGATAGCGTCTGATTTAAAAAATATCATAAATATACTTATTCCTAATATTAATTTTTTTTTCATGAACAATTAGTTATTTATTTGGACTAAGTAATATTAAAAAGTATCCGGTTAAAGTGGATAATAATGACCCAGTTAAAACTCCAATTTTTACCCCATCCATATATTGCATATTGTCAACAAAAGCTAAATTTCCAACAAATAAACTCATTGTGAAACCTATTCCAGTTAAAATTCCTACCCCATATAAATTAAACCAATTTGAATTATTTGGCATTTGAGCAATCTTCGTTTTAATTGAAATGTATGAAAATACAAATACCCCTAATTGTTTTCCTATAAATAAACCTAAAACGATTCCAAGTGGAACTTTATTAAGTAGTGAAGAGAACGATAAACCCTCTAAAGAAACACCTGCGTTTGCAAAAGCAAACAGAGGCATTATTCCGAAAGCTACATATGGGCTAATAGCATGCTCAATTTTCATCAATAAAGAAAAGTCTTTCCCCTTTTTTCTATGAGGTATAGTCATGGCTAACAAAACTCCAGCTATGGTAGCATGAACTCCAGAATTGTGTGTGAAATCCCAAAGAAATAGACCAATAACTAAATAAGGAAAAAACTTTTTAATATTAAATTTGTTAATTACTAATAATAATAAAAAAGCAATAAGCATTAAACTTAAATATTTAATACTCAAATCTCCAGAATAAAATAAGGCAATAATTACTATAGCTCCCAAATCATCAATTATAGCAAGAGCGGTCAAAAAAACTTTTAAAGAAATTGGAACTCTTCTGCCCAACAAAGACAAAACGCCCAGTGAAAATGCTATATCGGTAGCTGAAGGAATTGCCCAACCATTAAGTGTCTCTGAATCACCAAAATTTATAAAAACATAAAATAAGGCTGGCACAACCATGCCTCCAACAGCTGCGATTATTGGCAATAAAGCTTGTTTAATATTTGATAATTCACCTTGTAAAAACTCTCTTTTGATTTCTAAAGTCACAAAAAAGAAAAATATTGCCATCAATGCATCGTTGATCCAATGAAGAACAGATAATTTTAAACCAAAATCATTTATGCCTAAAAACAAATATTTGTCCAATGTAGAAAAATATAAACTAGACAAATTAGAATTACTCACCAATAGAGCTATAACGGCTGCAAACAATAAAATAAGACCACTTGCAGCTTCAAGTTTAAAGAACCATTTAAATGGTGATGAGATAATCCTTATCATAAATTAATTTACCAAATCCTTAAAAAATAAAAATATATCAATTAATGAATTATATAAATTATTTAACATGTCATTTATTTTAGGGAATATTACTGAAATATAAACTTTAAAAGTATCTAAAACAACTATTATTGCAATAAATGTGATTAAAATTACTAAAAAGAATTTAAAATAATTGAAACTTTTTTCACTTTTTTTTGTCTCTTTTTTTACTATTTCATATTTTTTTTCTTTAGAAACAGAGGTATTGTCATTTGTGTCTGTTTTAATATCAATGTTTTTATTGTTTATTTTTTCAATAGTTTTTTTTTCTTTTAAAATTGGAATATCTTCAATTTCTGGTGCTAATAATTTTTTATATACCCATGTATGTTGACATGAGCCACATTGTACTAAACGTCCAGAGTCAGGTATTAAATTCTGATCTACATCGAATTTTTTATTACAATTTGGACATTTAATAAACATCTATCATTTATACCAGATTCTCGTTAAATTCTCATGAATTTGATAGGTTTATACTTTGAAATTATCACTATCTGCTGTATTAGTATCGAATTCGGGGCGTAGCGCAGCCTGGTAGCGCATCTGGTTTGGGACCAGAGGGTCGCAGGTTCAAATCCTGCCGCCCCGACCATTTATATTCAAAAATCATTAATTTATAATGAGTCAAGTTAATGATATAAAATTTAAAATGAAAAAAGCTAAAATTTATAAACCCACAAAAACAGCTATGCAATCAGGATTAAAAAAATTTGATAAATGGATATTAGAATATTTTTCTGAAAAACCTGGAATAAATCCTTTGATGGGTTGGGAAAGTAGCAAAGATACATATTCTGAAATAAAACTTGAGTTCTCATCTAAAGATTTAGCTATTGAATATGCTAGAAAAAATAATATTAATTTTGAATTGATTGAACCACAAAATAGAAAACTTATAAAAAAGTCATACGCTGATAATTTTACAAATTAGATAATGTTTAAATTTTTTACACAAAGACAATGGTATCCTTGGAGTATATTTGGATCAATTTTTATTTTAATTTCTACCTGGTACCAGGTTCAATTAGATGTAAAAATTAATGAATGGTTTGGAGATTTTTATGATACCTTACAAAAAGCTTTAACTACTCCAAATTCAGTTACTGAAGCAGAATTTATTGGGTACCTTTTCACATTTGCAAAAATAGCAGGGCTTTGGATCATAATTGCTGTCTTTACAGGTTTTTTTACAAGTCATTGGGTTTTCAGATGGAGAACATCAATGGCAAACTATTATCATGATCAATGGCTTAAAGCTAGATTGACAGAGGGAGCCTCACAAAGAGTTCAGGAAGATACTTTAAAGTTTGCTAGAATAATGGAAGGTCTAGGAACAGGACTGTTGGATAGCTTAATGACTTTAATTGCTTTCACTCCAATACTTTGGGGTTTATCAAAACAAATTGATGTATTACCTTGGATTGGACAAGTTGATCATGCACTTGTTTGGGTTGCTATTTTATCCGCTTTAGGTGGAACTTTATTATTAGCAGCAGTTGGAATTAAATTACCAGGTATTGAATATGATATTCAAAAAGAAGAAGCTGGTTACAGAAAAGAATTAGTTCATGGTGAAGATGATCCGATTAGAGCAGCGCCACCAACAATTGGTCAACTCTATAATAGAGTTAGAGGTATTCATTATAAATCTTATTTTCATTATTTGTATTTTAACACCGTAAAGTGGAGTTACTTTCAAGGAATGGTTATTGTTCCTTATTTAGCATTAGCACCAACAATAGTTACTGGTGCTATAACTTTAGGATTTGTTCAACAAATTACAAGAGCTTTTGGCAGAGTAGAAGGATCACTTCAATATTTGGTAAAAAGTTGGTCAACAATTGTCGAGCTTATCTCTGTTTGGAAAAGATTAAGAGAGTTTGAAAATAAGCTTAATTCAGTCGAGAATGATTTAGAAACAAAATCAATTTAATGTTAATAAACAAAGATCTTATAAATAGTTTTGTTAATATAACCTCAAAAGCTGCAATCGAAGCTTTTAAATTTGTAGGTATGAAAAATAAAATAATGGCCGATAAAGCTGCTGTTGACATTATGAGGGAAGAATTAAATAAGCTTGATATTGACGGTAAAATTGTAATTGGCGAAGGTGAGTTGGATGAGGCTCCGATGTTATACATTGGTGAAAAATTAGGTTCTGGTAAAGGCATGTCAATTGATATTGCTGTTGATCCAGTTGAAGGTACAAATTTTGTCGCAAATAATTTACCAGGTGGGTTATCTGTAATTGCAATTGCTGAAAGAGATCATTTATTTAATGCTCCTGAAACTTACATGGATAAAATTGCTATTAACAAAAATATACCTAGTGACGCAGTAGATTTAGACAACTCTATAAGAGATAATATATTAAATATAGCTGAAGCAAGAAATAAAGATGTTTCGAAAGTTAGAGCGTGTATTTTAGACAGACCCAGACATAAAAGAATTATTGATGAACTTTCTGATTTAAAAGTTAAATTAAAACTTTTAAGTGATGGAGATATCGCAGGCGCTCTCCTTGTTACTGATGACAAATATGATGTTGATATTTTTTTGGGAATTGGTGGAGGCCCTGAAGGTGTACTGGCTGCTTCTGCCCTTGACGCTTTTGGATGTAAATTTCAAGGTAGATTTATTTTTGAAACTGAAGAAGATATTAAAAGAGCCAAAACTATGGGAATTAAAGATTTAAATAAAAAATATGAATTAAACGAGATTATCAAGGGGGAATCTGTTTTTTGTGCCACAGGTATAACAAATAGTGATTTGGTTAAAGGTGTCACTACTGTAAATAACGAATTTGTCACAGAAAGTTTTGTTACTTACAAAAATTCATTTAAAAATGTCATTAACAACACATATCCTAAACTTGATTAATTATTTTTTTTGCAATAAAAGAACTAGCTTTGGTCCCTTCGTCTATCGGTTAGGACACATGGTTTTCATCCATGAAAGAGGGGTTCGATTCCCCTAGGGACCGCCATAATGACATATTTTGTTTATTTTATCATTTCAAAGGTCAAAAAAAAAACAATTTCTTATGTTGGATATACCAACAATTTGGAAAGAAGATTAAAATTACATAATACCAATAAAGGAGCAAAATTTACTAAAGGAAAAAAATGGAAATTGGCATATTATAAAACTTTTAAATCCAAAAAGGAAGCTATGAAACAAGAATACATATTGAAAAAAAACTTTAAATTAAGAAATCAATTAAAGGCTATAATTTGAAAATTTCAGTTTTATTACCATTCAAAGAAAATTTTTCACCTTCTTATGCAGGTGCAGTTTCGTTGTTTGTAAATGATACTACAAAATTAAGTAAGTATAAAAATTCTACAATAATTTTTGGAAATACCAAATTCAAAGATAAATTTAATTTGAGGTATGTGAATATAAAGCCGTTAGCTAATTTCCTTCAGAGTCAAAATAAAGAGTATGTTAATGAATTTATTAAAGTAGAACAAATAAAGAAATCAGATTTGATTGAATTACATAATAGACCAATTTACTTAAGTTATTTGGTAAACTCACTTGACCATAGAACCTATATTTTATATTTCCATAATGATCCTTTGTCTATGAGTGGTTCAAAAACTTTATCTGAAAGGATTTTTTTAATGAAAACATGCTTTAAAATTATTTTTAATAGCAATTGGTCAAAAAGAAGATTTTTAGAGGGAATGAAAAATGATTTTATTAATAGTGAGAAGCTTATTGTTGTTAACCAATCAGCAAAAAAAAACAATTTTAAACTAAAGAATAAAACAAAATTAATTACATTTGTAGGAAAACTTAATAAATCAAAAGGATATGACTTATTCGGTAATGCAGTTTTAAAAATTTTAAATAAATATAGTAACTGGAAAGGAATTGTAATCGGTGATGAGCCACGAGATAAAATTGATTTTAATCATAAAAATTTAATTAAATTAGGTTTTAAAAAACATAAAGAGGTGATCAATATTTATAAAAAAACAAGTATTGCAGTAGTATGTTCAAGATGGGAGGAACCTTTTGGAAGATCAAGTTTAGAGGCTGCAGCTAATGGTTGCGCTGTTATAATTAGTAACAGGGGAGGGCTACCAGAAACTATAACAAATGGAATAATTTTAAAAAAATTAAATTCAAATGAGATATATAAGGAAATAGAAAAACTAATAGTAAATACAAAATTAAGAAAAAATCTTCAAAATTTATCGTATAGAAATTTCTTTTTAACACACAAATTTATAACCAATAAATTGGATCAAATTCGGGATGAAAAGTTATTATCAGTAAAAAAAATTAACATTTCAAATATTGAAAGACCTTTGAGAATACTTCATATTACAAATTTTAATGAAAGACATAATGGTAGACTATTTTTTAATACTGGTAGAAGAATAAATAATGGTTTTATAAGACTGGGTAATAGTGTTCTTGAATTTAGCGATAGAGATATACAAAAACATTATAAATCTTATACAGATATAAAAGGTTCAAAATCTTTAAACGAAAAACTATTAAAAACATGTTACAATTACAAACCGGATTTAATAGTATTAGGCCATGCAGATTTAATTTCTCCATTAATGCTCGGTAATTTAAAAGATGAATATCCTCATTTAAAAATTGCACAATGGTTTTTAGACCCACTTAATAAAAATGGACCTGATTTTTCAAAAAACAAGAATAGAATTTTAGATAAAAGTAATTTTGTTGACGCAAATTTTTTAACAACAAGTCCAGATGTATTAAACTTCTTATCTGATAAGGTTAGAAATTACTTTATACCTAATCCTGCTGATCATTCATTTGAAACACTTAACAATTTTAAACATGATTGTTCTAATGATGTTTTTTTTGCACTGAGTCATGGTGTACATAGAGGAAATTTAAAATTGAGAACGACAGATGATAGGGAAAAGTTTTTAAAAAAATTAATTGAAACTACAAAAAATGTTAAATTTGATTGTTTTGGAATTAATAATGTTCAACCTATATGGGCAGATCAATATTTCAAAACAATTGCAAACTCTAAAATGGGCTTAAATTTGAGCAGAGGTTCACCAATTAAATATTATAGCAGCGATAGAATTACACAAATTACTGGAAACGGATTAGTAACATTAATCGATGAGAAAACAGGTTATAGAGATTTTTTTAACAATAACGAAATGGTTTTTTATAAAAATATATCTGATCTTTCTGAAAAAATACTAAAGATAAGTAAAGATGACAAACTTAGAAAAAGAATTGCAAAAAATGGGAAGAGGAAATATTTAAAATATTTTAATTCAAACAATGTTGCAGATTTTATAATAAATAAAACATTTGAATTTAAAAATAAAAATAAATATTTGTGGCATGATGGATGAACAAGTATTTAATATTTAGAACAGACAGAATAGGTGATTTTTTAGTTTCTTTGATTTTAATTAATTCTATTAAAAGACAAGATATAAATAGCCATATAACTGTTGTTGCTTCTAAAGCGAACTATGAATTCATAAAATCATTTAAGGTGATTGATGATGTTATTCTTTTTAAAAATAATATTTTTGATAGATTGAATTTATTATTTTTACTCAAAAAAAATAATTTTAATTATGTAATTGCTCATGATGGAAAAAAAAGATCTAAATTTATTTCTTTTTTTCTAAATTCAAAATATAAATATATATCGAACATTCATAACTTTTCTTCTTATATTGAAGAAATTAAATTTATATTGAAAAAATTTAAATTTAACTTTAGTGAAAATGATCTTGATACACTTAATAATAGGGATTATTCAAGTTTTATAATTCCTGCAACACCTTATCTACTAATTCATTTTGATGAAAAATGGTTTTTTGATCTTTATATAAAAAAATATACAAACATTGAGCCCTCATTAGAACAATTCCATAAATTTCTAATTTGCTTATGTAAAAAAACTAATAATAAAATTATCGTTACAACTGGTATAAATACACCTGCACTTTTAAATAAATTTTTTAATGAAAATACTAATAATAAAATTAAAATATTAAAAAATTTAAATTTTCAAAACCTCGAAGCTGTTATTATTAAATCATCGTTAATAATATCCTGTCATGGCGCTGTTTCTCATATAGCTGCAGCCAAAAAAATTAAACAAATAGATATAATCGATAAAAGTTATAATTATAGCAAATGGACCAAACATTTTAGAAATTATAAATGTTTAGAAAGAAAAAAATTTAATATTTTAACTGATGACATTATTAATTTACTCTAATTAATGTTTATATTTTCAATTTATTTAATGCATTATTTTTAAATAAATTTGCTTCTTGAATATATCTTCTTACCATTTGAGATGTTTTATGACCTGTCATTGCCATAATGCTTCTTTCATCTGCACCAATTTCAGCTGTTGATGTAGCAAATCCAGATCTTAAACTATGACCTGCGTATTTTGTTTTATCCAATCCAGCAAGTAGTGCATATTTTTGAATTGTTAAAGCTACTGTTTTATCGGATATATTGAATACTTTACCGTTATTAATTTTGGCATGTGTAATCCATTCTTTTAATGAAATAACAGGACAAAAGATTTTATTTTCGAAGTAGGGGATTGCCTTAGTCATACCAAGGCCAATTTGGTCTGTCTTTGACCTTCTTACCAATATTTTTACTCCTTCGTTGACAAAATCAATATCCTCATATTCAATTGATACTAATTCTGATCTTCTAAAGCCACCAGCAAATCCAATTAGCAATAAAGCTCGATTTTGATATTTTTTATACTCATTTTTTTCTTGATCTATTGCATTAATAATTAATTTTAAATCGTTGATTAATAAAGGTTTTTTAGATATTTGTTTAACACCCATCCTTCTTTTTATTCCCATTAAATTTTCTGCAATGATTGGATGTTTTGTATCGATATAATGCCCTTTTAATCTATTAATAACTTTTATTGAGGCTAATCTTCGTTTTAAAGTGCTAAATTTACTAAAAGCGCTTAAATGAGTTAGGTATAAAGCTATAATTTTTGTATCACTTGGCATTGATGTAAAACCATTTTTTATACAGAAATTTGAAAAATCTTTGAAATCAGATTTATAAGCTCTTAATGTATTATTTGCTTTAGAATTTCTTAAATTCTTTAAAGTTTCTAATTCAAGGTTTTTAACATCTGTTATTAGTTCATTCATATATTTTTCCGATAACCATTAATTATCGGAAAATAATATAACACATTTTAAATGTCAAGAAATAAAATATATAAAGATAATGAAATTTATATTAATGCTAATATTAGGTATTTTGTTAAGTTGCTCAAATAATCAAGAAGTAAAAACAAGTGGTAAAACTCACAAAGATAAGCTTAATAACCTAGATATAAATCAAGAAAAAATAATATTAAAAATAGATTAAATATGCCTAAATATGTAATAATTGGATTAGCTATCCCTGTCCTTCTTTTTATAATTATGCATTTTTGGGGTAAATTTAATGAAAAGACAAAGAATAGAATAGTTGCTTTAATTTTTGGAGTAATTGCAGTAGCTTTTGTTTTATTGATATCTTTACTGATTTTTTAATTTTTATTAACACTATTCACAGGTGTGAAAAAGTCCACATTTTCAACAATAAAGTGATAACATTTAAAAAGGTACTTTGATAAGGTCTTAAATGAATTAAGAGGCAACTCTTAACTGACCGACTAAGGAAAAATCGAGAGATTCAAGCTTAGGGGGCAGAAAACTCTGCGGAGTAGCGCTAAAATCGTAGGGTGGAAGGCATGGCGGTAGCGCATACAACGACGTGCCAAAAACTACTGTTCTTTGTGCCTGAAAAGGTACAAGGAAACAGGGTTTTTATTTATTTAATCTATTAGAATATGGTGCCATCATTAGACGGAATAATCGAACCTATTTATTTTTTAATCACCTCTCTAGCATTTTCTATTCTTGCGTTTTTACACTACAAAAAAGTAGGAAAAAGTTTAGAAACTTTTTATTTGTCAATTTTAGGGATCTTTTTCCTAATTTGCTTTCTTATTTTAAACTTTTTTTAATATTGATTTATGAAAGGTACCAAATTTCAATTAAAAGTATGGAAATATTTAAAAAAAATACCAAAAGGTAAGATTAAAACCTATAAACAGGTGGCTATTGGTATAAAAAGGCCTAAATCAGCCCGTGCTGTAGCTAATGCGTGTGCTAAAAACCCATATGCCCCAAAAATACCTTGTCACAGAGTGATTAGGTCTGATGGAGGTCTTGGTGGCTACTCAGGAAGGGGTGGAATCAAGCAAAAGCTCAAATTACTTAGATCTGAAAAAGTAGCAATTTAGAATTATTTTAACGCTTTTTTCGTTAAAAAAGTAAGTAAAATCAATATCTTTTGATCTTTTTAGCTGATTTCTTCATAAATACCATAATTCATCCTTCAGTTGTACCATAAATGAGACTATGCCTAAATTAGACCCATCTACGGGCGTTTAAATGGTATATTCAATTAATGCATCGCTCTACTATTCAACTATATCAATGCTTTTGTACTGCCCTACTCTTAGTGAATTTTCATAACTTTAATCAAAAAAAAGCCCCTATTTTAAAGGATTATTTAATGTTTTTTGTAATTTGCCAAAAAATCTAAAACCTTGCACGGGTATTAAGATGAGTTAATATTATATAATCCAAATTATTCTAATAACTAAATATTTTATATAACCAAAAAAATTCAATAAATACAAGATTATATATTATATACTTAATGTAATACTTTAGATATTAGTAAACAGATATTAACTATTATTTAACTTTTTTAACTAAGTTCTCTCTTCTAGAAATATAGATACCACTTAATACAATAATAAATAAGCCTAAGAAAGTCCAATTATCTGGAAAATCACTAAAAAAATAATAACCTATAATGATATTTGTAATGATCTCAAAATAGCTAAATGGAGCTAATTTAGAAGCGTCAGCGTATTTGAGAGACAATATTAAGAATAAATGCCCTATACAAGCAAATATACCTATGGCAGCCATCATAGACCACTGATTTAATGTTGGTTTAACCCATACAAATGGGATTACAGTGGATATAATTATGGCCCCTACTACACCAGTTAACAGTAACGTTAATAAAGGATTGTCTGAGGTACTTAGTTTACGAGTAATGATCAAATAAAACCCATACATTATACCTGTTCCAAGAGCGGCTATACTTGCTAAATTAATTTCTACAAATCCTGGTCTTATAACTACTAATGAACCTGTGAAACCTAAAATTACTGCAGACCATCTTTTAAATCCTACCTTCTCACCTAAAAAAACTGGAGAAAAAGCTGTAACAATTAAAGGAGCAACAAAAGCTAAAGTCAAGGCTTTAGCTAATGAAATTACTGAAATTGAATAAAAAAAACAAATATTTGCACAGAGCAATATTAAACCTCTCAAAATTTGTAATTTAGGTTTATCTGTCCAAACCAAATATTTTTTAAAAAAGAAAAACATAACTGGAAGTGTAAAAGCGACAGTAAAAAAATATCTTGCCCAAGTTATTTGTAAAACAGGCATATCTGTACTTAAATATTTAGCAAATCCATCCATTATAGGAAGCATTACCCAGGCTAATAAATTGAAAGCGATAGCTTTCATTAATTAAAATAACTTAAAGCTATATAAACTATTATAGGGATAGTAATAAAGGACATTATTGTAGATACAACAATTGTGCTTGCAATACTATCTACAATTTTTTTGGGAGAATGCATACTACCTACTAAATAATTTAAAATTGCACTGGGCATAGCACTTTGTATTAATAATACACCAGCTGCAAACCCTGAAAGTTCAAAATAATAAATAATAATAAATGCAATAATAGGACCAACAACAACTCTACATAAAGATAAAATAATTGAGTTTTTTAATGAAAATTTAAACCTAGTTAATGCAATACCAAGAGACATCAGAACTAAAAAAATTGTTGCATATGTTAAAAGAAAGGTGGTATTTTCAAGAAATAGTGGAGTGTCAATTTTAAAATATAAAAATAATACAGACACGATAATTGCATAAACAGGTGGGCTTTTTAAAACTAGATCAAAAGAAAATTTTTTTTTTGCAAGAAATACACCCAATGTAAAATGAAAAAGTATTATTACTGAGGCTATTGCTGAAGCCACACCCAATCCTTGAGTTCCATAAGCAAAAAGACAGATAGGAACACCCATATTACCTGTATTAGGTAGAATTAATGGAGGCAACTCCATGCTTAAGTCTTTATTTAAAAAAAAAAGTAAAATGAGCCCTATTATCGCGAAACCACCAATCATTATTAATGCATAGGTAAAATAGTGAATAAAAACAGTCAATGTTATTCCTGTAGTTGTAACAGTGTAAAAAATCATTGCTGGCGTACCAATATTACCTGCAAAGCTAGTTATAAAATTAGTATCAATATTTGGATTGTTTTTTCCCAGATAATATCCAATGCCTATTACAAAAAAAACAGGAAAAATAACCTCAAAGAGTTTTATATAAATTTCCATTACTAAAAAAGTCTTATTAGAGTAGGAATTTTAAGAATATTTTTGTTTTTTAAAAATGATTTCAAACATTTTTGAGCATCAATTTCTCTAGATTTATGAGTTACTATAACTATAGAAGCTGTTTTCATTTTAGGATCTGGAATTTGTATTAATCTTTCAACAGAAATATTTTTTTTTGCCAATAGGCTTGTTAAACTAGATAAAACACCAGGTTTATCTTTTACCTCAAATCTTAAGTATAGTGAATTTGAATAATTTTTTATATTATAAATATTTACACTCTTTCTTTTGCTATCTGGTATACCAAATGGAAATTTAATATTACCTCTTAAAATTGATAAAATATCAGACATTAATGCTGAAGAAGTTGGGCCAGGACCAGCACCCTCACCTTGCAAAACACTTTCACCAACTGGTTTTCCATTTAATATAATAGCGTTCATTACACCATTCACATTCGCTATATAATTATCTTTCTTGATCAAACATGGATGTACACGTTCAAATACTTGATTATTTATTAATTCAGTTATTCCAAGTAATTTTATTTTTAAATTAAGTTGATCTGCAATTTCAATATCTTTTATTTCAATATTTTCTATTCCCTCCATTAAACACTTTTTTTGAGAGATCTTTTTATTAAAGGCTAAAGAAGATAAAATTCTCACTTTTGCTAGTGCATCATAACCATTTAAATCAAGTTTAGGATTGCCAGGTTCAGCATAACCAAGAGTTTGTGCTTTTTTAAGAACAGTTCTAAAATTTTCTTTAGTACCTTCCATTTCAGATAAGATGTAATTACAAGTGCCATTTAAAATACCAAAAACTTTATTAATTTTATTAGTTGCCAAACCTTCTTTAATAGTTCTTATAATGGGTATTCCACCGCCTACCGAAGCTTCAAATTCAAGGTTGACCTTATTCTTTTCTGCAAGTTTAGCTAAATAATCTCCATGTTTGGAAATTAAAGCTTTATTTGGTGTAACTACATGTATTTTGTTTTTTAATGCAGTTTCTACAACTTTTTTAGATACGCCATCAGACATACCAATACATTCAATTAATAAATCTAATTTCTTTTTTTTAAAAATTTCTAAAGGGTTTTTGTAAAAAATTTTTTTATTTATTTTGTATTTTCTTTTTTTTTTAATATTTTTAGCCGAGATAGCTACAATATTAATTTTTTTACCAGTTTTTAATAAAATATCATTTTTATTTTTGTTAAGTTCATTTAGTAAATAGTTTCCTATCTGACCTAATCCAATTAATGCTAAATTAAATTCTTTGTTCATAAACTAATTAATATTAGGAAAATCACTATGTTTTCCGTAAATGACAATAATTTTTTTATATTCCTCAAAGGATTTATCATCATCTAAGTCATTTAAATCTACATTTGAAAGTTGAATTTCATTAATCTTTTGATTCCATAATCCTGTTTGATTATCAAATGAGCAAGAAAAAAGTGTAAAAAAAATTAGTATAATTAAATATTTTTTCATTTTAATCCCTCGCTGTACTTAAAATTATAAAGTATATTCATATTTTGAACACCTTGCCCTGCCCCACCTTTTATCAGGTTATCAATCGCAGATAAAATAATTATTTTGTTTTTGTATCGTGTTTTGCATACTGAAATATAACAATTATTAGTATTTATAACATCATTAGTACTTATTAAAGAATCAACTTTTAAAATCTTTATAAATTTATCATTCTTATAATATGAAGATAAGTAATTACGGATTTTTGAAACTGAATTTTTAGAGTCTATGTTTACGTAAATAGTACTAAGAATTCCCTTGAACATAGGGCTTAAATGAGGTGTAAAGTTAAAAGTTACATTACCTTTAGAATGTTTGTTTAATTCCTGTTCTATTTCTGAATTATGTCTGTGAAAACCTACACCATATGCACTAAGTGATTCATATAAATTTTTATTCTTATACTTTTTGTGAACTCCTCTTCCAGCACCTGAATATCCTGACTTAGAGTCAATAATTATATTTTTATTATCAACTAATTTTCTTTTTAGAATTGGTATCAAGGGTAGTAAGATCGATGTTGGATAACATCCTGGACAAGAGATAATTTTATAATTTTTGATATTTTTTTTACTTATTTCAGGTAATGCGTATATACTTTTGTTAATATTCCCAACTGAGTTATGTTTAATACCATACCACTTAAAATACTCTTTTGCCTTAGTTAGTCTAAAGTCTGCTGATAAATCAATTAAAATGTTATTTTTATTAAGTAAGTTAGATAAACTTTGAGCTTCTCCATTAGGTAAGGCTGTAAATATTATATCCACATATTTTAGATATTTTTTATTAAACTTTACTATTTTAGGCAATTTCTTATTTTTTAATGATATATCAAAATATTCAATATTTTTTCCAACAGAAGAACTGCCACAAAGATATTTAATTTTAATATTTTTGTGATTAACTAATAGTTTAACAAGTTGAATACCAATATATCCAGTTGATCCAGCAATGAGTACATTTAACTTACGCATAAAATTTAATATAACAGTTGAATTGAAAAAAGATATTATCTTTTAGAAAATTGATAACTTCTTCTTGCTTTTGCTCGCCCAGGTTTTTTTCTTTCAACAGAACGAGAATCTCTGGTAGTTAATTTTTCTTTTCTTAAAATTGATTTTAAATTATCATCATATAATAATAATGCTCTAGAGATACCGTGTACCAAAGCACCAGCTTGGCCAGTATGACCACCACCAATAACCTGACATCTTACATCGTATTCGGTAGGCTGTTCAATAATTTCAAAAGGTCTTAATATTTGCATCTTGTGACTTGCTCTTTTAAAATAATCTTCATAATTTTTACCATTAACATATATTTTTCCAGAACCCTTTTTAAGCCAAACCTTAGCTATGGATGTTTTTCTTCTACCAGTAGCGTATTTACTATCCTTAAAATCTAATTTTATTTTTTCCATTTAAACTCTTGCTATGTTTTTTGAATTTAGTTTAGATACTTCTATAATTTTTGGACTTTGAGCGGAATGAGGGTGATCTGATCCCTTGTATATTTTTAATTTTGTAAGTTGTTTTTTTCCTAGTGGACCACCAGGTAACATTCTTTTAACTGCTAGTTTTAATACTTCTTCAGGTTTACTTAAATGTAGTTTTTCAGGTGTAGTTTCTTTAATACCACCAGGGTATCCAGTATGTTTGTAATATTTTTTATTTTGAAATTTTTGACCTGTAAATTTTATTTGTTCAATATTTTTAACAACAACAAAATCCCCATTATCCATATGAGGAGTATAAGTTGATTTGTTTTTGCCTCTAATTATTTTGGAAATAATTGTTGCTAATCTACCTACTACGACACCTTTGGCATCGATTTCATACCAATCATTTTGTAATTCACTTTTTTTAACGTATTTTGTCATGGATGCGGGAGTAATACTTATAAATATAATCATTGTCAATTAATTGGTTCATTATATTTGCTTAAAAATACCCCTATTATCTAAAGTTTTAAGCCTTGATTAAATAGTTTGAAAAAAATAGAATTAAGATGATGAATTTTAGTCCATCGAGGTATTATAAATATAAATATATTGTACACCTGCAAAAGCAAAGTACTTTAAAAAAGGGAGATTAAATGTCTAAAAATCCAGAAACAATAGCATTACATGGTGGAGATTATAGAAGTGATCCATCAACGACTGCGGTAGCAGTCCCAATTTATAGAACAACTTCTTATCAGTTCAATAATACTGATCACGCTGCAAATTTGTTTGGCTTGAAAGAATTTGGAAATATTTATACAAGAATAATGAATCCAACAAATGACGTTCTAGAAAAAAGAGTTGCAGCCTTAGAAAATGGTTTAGCTTGTGTAACCGTAGGATCAGGACAAGCTGCATCTACTTTTGCAATAATGAATGTCTGTCAATCTGGAGATAATTTTATAAGTTCTACAGATTTATATGGTGGAACAGTAAATTTGTTTACACATACTTTAAAAAAACTTGGAATTGAATGTAGGTATGCTGATCCTTCAGATCCAAAAAATTTTGAAAAATTAGTTGATGAAAGAACAAGATGTTTTTATGCAGAAACACTGCCTAATCCATACTTAAGGGTTTTTCCAATTAAAGAAGTTTCAGATATTGGTAGAAAACATAATATACCTTTAATCATGGATAATACAGCAGCTCCTGTAATTTGTAAGCCTTTAGATCATGGTGCAGCAGTAGTTGTTCATTCACTTACGAAATTTATAGGTGGGCATGGAACAGTTATAGGAGGTTGTTTGGTTGATGGTGGAAATTTTGATTGGACAGCAGACCCAAAAAGACAACCAATGTTTAACGAACCAGATGCTAGTTATGGTGGAGCAGTTTGGGGACAAGTAGTTCCACAATTAACAGGAGCAAATGTAGCATTTGCTGTAAGAGCAAGAGTTTGTTTATTAAGAGATTTGGGAGCTCCTCTAGCACCAGACAATGCTTGGGGAATAATTCAAGGTTTAGAAACAGCTCCATTAAGAATGAAACAACACTGTTCTAACGCTGAAAAAGTTGTAAATTTTTTAACAAAGCACAAAAGTGTAGATAGAGTAATCTACCCTACCCTTCATAAAGGAGCTGTCGGTGATAGAGCTAAAAAATACTTTAAAGGTGGAAATGGGGCACTCGTTGGTATTGAAGTTAAAGGTGGTGTAGAAGCTGGTAAAAAATTTATTGAAGCTTTAAAAATGTTTTACCATGTCGCAAACATCGGAGACGCTAGAAGTTTAGCAATACATCCTGCAACAACTACACATAGCCAACTTAATGAGGAAGAGTTGTTAGCAGCGGGTGTTACGCCAGGTTATGTAAGACTATCGATTGGTATAGAGCATCCAGATGATATTATTGCTGATTTAGATCAAGCACTTGGAGCATCGGGTAAACCTAGTCTTAAAGCTGTAAGCTAGTTTTTCTATTTATAAATAATAAATAAATAGAGGAAGAAACTAGAAAAATTGAACTTATTTGGTGCATGGATGCAATGTAAATCTGTGCACCATTAAGAATAGTTAAAATTCCTAATACAATTTGTAAAATTAAAAGAAAACCGATCACGTTAATTGAAACTTTAGAATTATTTAATTTATTATAATAAACTTGAAAAAAAATTATAAGATAAACAAATAAAATTAAGTAAGCTAAGTTACGATGTATAAACTGAACCAAAGAAGGATCATTGAAAACATTTATATTAAATAAATTCTTAACTTCATTATCATCAGGAAAATAGTTATTTCCCATTAGGGGCCATGAATTATAAATTTGTCCAGCATCCATACCTGAGACAAATGCACCAATTACAATTTGAAAAAATATAAGAAAAACAAAAAAGAAGGTTAAATAATTATTTATTTCCCTGCTTATATTTAAATTTTTTAATTTTAAATAGTTCCAATAAATCAAAGACAATATTATAAAAGCCATTAATAAATGTATTGATAATCTATAATGGCTTACATCTATTCTATCTACTAAACCACTTGAAACCATATACCAACCTAAAAAACCTTGAAAGCATATTAAAAAGAAAATTAAATACAAAGCAGTTAATTTTTTAAAATTTAATTTAAAAGTGAAATATATTAATGGTAATAAAAAGGATATTCCTATTAATCTTCCTAAAAACCTATGTGCCCACTCCCACCAAAATATTATTTTAAATTCGCTAAGAGTCATTGAATAATTTTGAATTTTATACTCTGGGATCTCCTTATAAAGATTAAAATAGTTTTGCCATTCCTGAGAGTTCAAGGGTGGTATAAAACCTGCAAATAACTCCCATGTGGTTATAGATAAACCAGAATCAGTTAGTCTAGTAAGTCCTCCAACTATAATCATCAAGGCAATTATCCAAAACATTGATACAAGCCAAATAGATAAGTATTTTTTTAGTTGATTATTCTCTATGTACATATTCGGATAAATATAATAATTATTCATAAATCCAATTGATTAAATGTCGCCAATTAAAAAAAAAAAGCTAGAAAAATTAAGAAAACAGCTAGATAAGCTGGATGACTCTTTAATTAAGATTATTAAAAAAAGAACTAATTTAGTAAAACAAGTTCTAAATCTAAAAGATTACAAAAATCAGATAGTTGATCAAAAAAGAATAAAAAAAATATTAAATAATATAAAAATCAAATCAGTAAAAAATAATATAGATCCAAGAATCACAAAACGAATATGGAAAAATATGATTTGGTCTTACATTGATTACGAAAAAAGAAATTTTAAAAAAAAATAATTATTTACTATGTGGTGGAAGTTTTTTTTCTACAAATACTTCATGTTTTCTGGTTGAGGGATTATATTTTTTTGCTTTTAATTTAATTTTAGCTTTTTCACCACCAGCAGGTTTTTTTACATAATAAAAAAAAGGGCTATCAGGTTTAGACTCTGGGACCAATCTTACTTTTACATGAGTTTTTTTTGCCATTCTAACCTAACCTCTTGATTTCTTTAATCAATGTAGAAATTTTTTCTACTTTGTTTTTAATATTATTTTTAGATACTTTTATAGTAGTAAAATCATTTTCGTCAAGTTTAAATGAATTTACATTTTGAAGATGTTTTTTAACACCATTAATAGTCATACCATCAACTTTTAACAATTTTTTAATTTTTACGAGTATATTAACAGAATTTTTATCATAGTACCTTCTATTACCATTAAAAAATTTAGGCTTTATTTGTTTAAATTCTTTTTCCCAAAACCTAATAGTGTGAGTATTTAACTTTCCGGTTTTTCTATTTATTAAGTTTAAAATTTTTGCAACTTCACCAATAGATTTGTATGCATTGTCAGATTTTTCACTCATTTCTGCTATTTATCTTTTTTTTAAATTCTTTTGAAGGTTTAAATAAAATTACATTTCGCTCAGATATGGTTTTAATTTCCTTTGTTTTAGGATTTCTACCAATTCTACTTTTCTTTTTTCTCACTGTAAATGTTCCAAAATTAGATATTTTTACTTTACCATTTTTTTTTTAATTCATCAAAAATAATGTTAAAAAGATCTTCTAATATATTCTCTGTTACGTTTTTTGAGTATCCTATCTGAAGATATAAAGAATTAATAATATCTTTTTTGGTTAAATTGAGTCGCATCAACTAATTTATATTAGTCTTAATTTTATCAATCAATTCATTTTTAACTATTTTTTCACATACTGATAAAGCATTAGCAAAACCTATATAGTCTGTACCACCATGACTTTTAACTACGGGAGAATCTAATCCTAATAATATTGCGCCATTATAGGATCTTGGATCTAGCTTTTTTTTAAAATTATTAATGTTTTTTATATTAAGTAGAGATGATATTTTTCCAAGTAAATTACCTGTTAAAGCTTTTTTGATTTCTTGAGTAATGAAGTTAGCTGTTCCCTCTGCTGTTTTCAGTGCAACATTTCCTGTAAATCCATCTGTAACTATTACATTTACATTTCCATCCATAATATGATTGCCTTCAATATATCCATGAAACTCGAATAATTGGTTATTTAATTTTTGCATTTCTTGAAAAGTATTTTTGATAGTGGCATTGCCTTTTAACTCCTCTGATCCAATATTTAATAACGCAACTTTAGAAATTTCATCTGGGAACAAAGATTTGTGCAGTGCAGCTCCCATTATAGAAAAATCTTTCAAATTTTTTTCACTACACTCAATATTAGCTCCCAAATCTAAAACTACATTAATTCCTTTTTTGTTAGGCCATAAACCTGATAAGGCTGGTTTGTCGATATTATTTATCATTTTAAGATTTAATTTAGCTATGACAAATAAAGCTCCAGTATTTCCTGCAGATAAAATAATATCTGAAGTTTTATTTCTAACACTTTCTATTGCTAGCCACATGCTTGTATCTTTACCTCTTTTTGCTGCTGTAAGAGCACTATCTTCACCTTTGATATTTTTATCAGTGTGAATTATTTCATAATATTTACTTTCAATTTTTTTGTTTTTTAAAAATTTGTTGATTAAATCTTTGTCACCAAAAATTCTGTAATAAATTTCTTTACATTGTGAATGATGTAATTCAATACCGTCGATTACTTTTTGAGGTGCATTATCACCACCCATTGCATCAACTGCAATTATAATTGGTTTTGACATTTATAGTTATTCTTTTGGTTCTAAGACCTGTCTACCTTTGTAAAAACCTGTTTTTAAATCCATATGATGTGAAAGTCTGTATTCACCAGATTTTTTATCTTCTATAATATTTTTTGGAGAAACACGAATATGTGATCGTCTTTTTCCAGATCTTGATTTTGTTGTTTTTCGTTTTGGTACAGCCATAATATTAAAAGTTAAAACTTATTACATCTTTTGACGAAAAATTTAAAGCATTATTTGACACATATAATATGTATTTATCAAAGTATTTTATCAAATAATCTAACTCTGATCCCAAATTAAGATAATTAGATAGAAAAGCAGTTTTTTTATGTTTTTCTAAATCATCCCATGTATCAATTTTTGAAATTATTAGATGAAATAAATTTACATATTGTTTCATTCTTTTGTTAATGGACATATCTCCATACCCTATCTCTCTAATCGAGGTTTCTATTTCTTTAAATATATAATCATAAATTTCTTGAATTTCTTTTTTTGAAGAATGATTTTTGTAATACTTTAAAAAGAAAGCAAAATGTAAAAGAAATAAAAATAGCCTATCTGAAAATAAATCATTATTCTCTATATTTTTAAACAGTTTTTTATTTCTAGTTAATTTAATTAAATTATTGTAAATATTTATATATTTATGACTCATAAAACTTTTGTATTTTTTATATTATTCATTTTTTTAATAAATTGTAGTGCTCAAAAAGTAACACGTATTCATGGAAATTTATCTTTAAAAAACAATGAAAGTAAAATTTTGGTTAATAAATCTAACAAAAATGATGTTATAAAAATATTGGGAGAGCCATCAAGTAAAAGTAATTTTGACAAAAATATATGGTTTTATATTGAGCAAAAGAAACAAAATAAATCCATAATTAAACTAGGTAAACAATTTATTGAAGAAAATAACGTCTTAACAATAAAATTTGATGCCAAAGGCATAGTTAATAAGAAAGAGTTTTTAAATAAAGACGATTTAAAAGAAATAAAATTTGCAAAAGGTGAGACTGTACCTGCCTACACAAACAATTCTTTTATGTATGATTTTTTATCAAGTTTTAGAGATAAAATTAACGCACCATTCAAAAAAAAAAATAAAAAATAATTAATTTATCCTGCTAAAACTGCCAAAAGCAAAAGCGCTACAATATTGGTAATTTTAATCATAGGATTAACTGCAGGTCCAGCTGTATCTTTATATGGATCACCCACAGTGTCGCCTGTAACTGCAGCTTTATGTGCCTCTGAACCTTTTCCACCATAATTTCCGTCTTCTATATATTTTTTCGCATTATCCCATGCTCCTCCACCTGCCGTCATAGATATTGCTACAAATAATCCTGTAATTATAACTCCTAACAACATAGCACCAACAGCTGCTAAGGCTGCAACTTGACCACCTATTGCAAAGATAATGAAATATAAAACAATTGGAGAGAGCACTGGTAATAAAGATGGAATTATCATTTCTTTAATTGCAGCTTGTGTCAAAAGATCAACTAATCTTCCATAGTCAGGTTTGGCCTTTCTTTTCATAATGCCCGGAATTTTTTTAAATTGTCTTCTTACTTCAACTACTACAGCGCCACCTGCTCGACCGACCGCTTGCATGCCCATAGATCCAAAAAGATAAGGCAGCATACCGCCAACTAATAAACCAACAACTACGAATGGATTCGATAAATCAAAAGTTACTGTAACGCCCTCTAATTTTGATCCAGCTATTTTTGAAAAGTGTTTGATATCCTCTGTATATGCTGCAAACAAAACCAAAGCACCTAAACCTGCAGATCCTATTGCATATCCTTTTGTTACAGCTTTGGTTGTGTTACCTACAGCATCTAATGCGTCAGTTGTTTTTCTTACGTTTTTTGGTAAATTTGACATTTCAGCAATACCACCTGCATTGTCAGTAACAGGACCGTATGCATCTAAAGCAACAACCATACCAGCTAATGCAAGCATAGTGGTAACAGCAATAGCTATTCCATATAAACCAGCAATATGGTTGGTTAATAAAATTCCTCCAACAATAATTATAGCTGGAATTGCTGTAGCCTCCATTGATACAGCTAAACCTTGAATTACATTTGTACCATGCCCAGTTGTAGAGGATGATGCAACACTTTTAACAGGTCTATAATTGGTCCCAGTGTAGTATTCAGTAACCCATATTATTAGTCCAGTTATAACTAAACCTATTACTCCACAAATATATAAACTCTTACCTGTAAAATTTTTGTCGGAAATTGAATAATTTGTATCTAAGCCTAAAACAAAATCTGTTATTGGGTATAAAATTATTAAAGAGGTAATTGCTGTAACTACAAATCCTTTGTAGAGAGCGGTCATAATATTTTTTGATTTACCTAATTTTACAAAAAAAGTTCCTAAAATTGATGTTAATATACAGGCTCCACCTATTGATAAAGGATAAACCATCATATTTAAATCTTGATAGAAAAATATAGACGATAATACCATTGTTGCTACTATTGTTACTGCATAAGTTTCAAATAAATCTGCTGCCATACCAGCACAGTCTCCAACATTATCTCCCACATTATCAGCTATAACAGCAGGGTTTCGTGGATCGTCCTCAGGTATACCTGCCTCAACTTTTCCAACTAAATCTGCACCAACATCTGCACCTTTAGTAAAAATTCCCCCTCCAAGTCGTGCAAAAATAGAAATTAATGATGCTCCAAAACCTAATGCAACTAGTGCATTTACTATTTCTCTTTCATCAACACCAAATGAAAGTAATAAATAATAGTACACTGCAATTGATAAAAGAGCTAAACCAGCAACTAACATTCCAGTTACAGCACCTGATTTAAATGCAATAGATAAACCTTGTGATAATCCTTTTCTTGAGGCTTCGGCAGTTCTTACATTTGCTTGTACCGAAACTAACATTCCAACATATCCTGCTATCCCTGATAGAGCAGCACCAATTAAATATCCTAAGCCAACTAAAATACTAAAAGCAAAGCTAATAATTACTAGTACAACTAAACCAACTATTGCAATTGTTTTATATTGTCTATTGAGATAAGCTTTTGCACCAACTTGTATTGCTGATGCTATTTCTTGCATTTTATTATTTCCAGCACTTGAGTTTAAAATATTTTTACCTGTAAAAAAACCATAAACTATTGATAATAAACCTGCTAAAATTATTAGTTGTAATATATTTAAAACTGAAGCGTCCATAAATTCCTTAATTGTTAGTTAATACTATTTAATAAAAATCGCACATTACAAAAAAGTGGCTAAAAGGCAATATTTAACTTTTTAAAACTTATGAGAATAACCTTTGAAATCATTCAAGTTTTGAGGCTTGTTATTGATTTTTATTAGTTTTTTCTTAGAAGTTTTTAAAATTTTGCCTATTCGGGTAATTTTTTGATTCATTTTTTTTCTAAATGAATGAATTAATGATCTTTTAGTAACTGGAGCTGTGAATAAGATCTGGTAATCATCGCCATTAGAAAGAAAATTTTTTTTGTTTCTTTTAAATTTATAGATATAATTTTTGAGTTTTTGCGATATAGGTATCTTATTTAAATCGACCTCATAAGATAAATTTTGTTCATTTATTAATTTATCGAGATCTGAAAATAAGCCATCAGATATATCAATAGATGTGCTTGCAAACTTATTTAAGTGATTGCATATATAAAAGGGCAGATTAGGACAATAATATTTATTTACAAAATATTTTTTTAGATTTTTATTTATTTTTATTTTTTTTTTTATAGCCAACATTCCCAAATAACTATCACCTATATTTCCTGTAACATAAATATCATCATCAAATTGAGCTTTATTTCTGGGTATAATTTTATCAGCAAATCCAATTGATATTATACAAAAAGATGCTTTCTTTGAAAAAGTAGTATCACCACCTGATAATTTAATTTTATATTTTTTTTGCTCACTTATCAAAGATTTTGATATTTTTTTTAAATTTTTTTTTGTGAAATGATTTTTATTACCACTACCTGATATAAAATAATATTTTGGTTGAACCCCTTTTGATATTAAATCAGATATAGAAGATCTTATTATTTTTTTTATTATTAAATTTGGGAATTTAAAATTTGGAAAATGTATTCCCTCATTATAGGTATCTACAGATACAACAAGGTTATTTTTTCTATCAAAAAATACATCATCATTTAACTGAAGTGCTGCAGGATTATTTTTAGAAATTTTTTGGAAATATTTTTTTATAATTTCAAATTCATCCATTTAGATTTCTTAATTTTTTTGATATTTTATCTAATAATGCATTTAAATACTTTGTTTGTCCATCATCAATAAAAAAGTTTGAAGCTTTCAAATATTCATTAATAATTATTTTTGAGGGAGTTTTGGGTTTGTATAAAAATTCAAAAATAGCACTTTTAATTATAACTTGGAATACTTTGTCTAATTTTTTTAAATTTAAATCCTTGTTTAGATGAATTGACATTTCGTCTACAATTATTTCATTTCTTTCTATGGTTCCGTTTACTACATCTTTTATGAATTTTTTAAACCTATGCTTTGGAAAAGTTAACTTCTCATCTTTATTAAAATATTTTCCATAGAGTTTTTGAATTACTATTACTCTTGGATTATTTTTTGGACTGTAATTCAAGGTCATATTATTGGGACAGCACTGATATTACAGCTAATGAAGCCTCTTTACCTTTTTTACCTCTCGCTTTAGCTTGTTTCATGTTCAAGCACGTGATTATTCCATTGCCTATAGGTTTTTTATATTTAACTGACAAATCCATTATAGCTTGGGTTGATGAAGAGGAGATAAAATCAAAATGGGGTGTTTCACCTTTTATAACACAACCTAAGGCAATAAATGCATCATATTTTTTTATATTTCTAGATATTGTTACTGGTATCTCAAAAACACCAGGAACTTTAATTATTCTTAATGAAAAATTATCTAACTCTTTTTTTGAACTTTTTATAAGCGATTGGGATACATCCTTATAGTAATCTGCCACAACTAATAAAATTTTTTTCATTTAATTATTTCCTGTTTTGTAATTTTAAGTCCATAACCATCTAAACCAACCACTTTTTTTCTAGATCTAGTAACTAATATCATATTTTTAATATGTAAAGATTTAATAATTTGAGCACCTATACCATAATTTTTAATTAGTTTATCTTTACCTTTTTTATAAAAACTTTTGCTTTTGTAATCACGTAAAGTTTGAGAAACAGATTTTAAATTACTGTCTCTTATAAATACTAAAACACAATTATTATACTTCTTGAAATGATTTAGAGTATTACTAAAAGAATTTGGCAAATTTTGATTTAAAAGATAATTTTGGACTACATTTGATGAGATTACTCTAACACGAGGAACAATACCTTTTTTAATTTTTCCTTTTACAAGAGCAAAATGCTCTGATCCATCTAATAAATTTTCATATACTCTTATTAAATACTTTTTTCCTTTGACTTCAATATTAGATTTTTTTTTAAGTTTAATTAATTTTTCCTTTTTTAATCTATAAGCAATTAGATCATCTATTCTTCCAATTTTTAGATTATGTTTTCTTGCAAAATTATGTAATTTTTCTCCTCGCGCCATTGTGCCATCATCATCCATAATTTCACAAATGACTGCTGAAAAATTTTTTTTGGCTAATCTTGATATATCAACAGATGCTTCGGTATGACCAGCTCTTACAAGTACACCTCCCTCTCTGGAGATAATAGGAAATACATGGCCAGGCGAAACGATTTCTTTTTTTAAAACATTTTTTTTTGTTGCAATCTTAATCGTTTTAGCTCTATCTCTAGCAGAGATTCCTGTAGTAACTCCCTTTTTAGCTTCTATTGAAACTGTAAAAGCTGTTTGATTTCTAGATTGATTCACAGGAGCCATATAAGTTAAACCTAGTTTTTTAGCCTGCATAGAATCTAATGCTAGGCATATTAAACCCCTGCCATATTTTGCCATAAAATTAATTTTATTTGAACTAACGTCAGATGAACAAAAAACTAAATCTCCTTCATTTTCTCTATTTTCATCGTCAACTAAAATATACATTCCACCATTTTTGGCTATTTTAATTATACTTTCAATTGAACTAAATTTATTTTTTTTCATTTATAAACTTTTTAATATATTTTGATAAAATATCTATTTCTACATTAACTAAATCATTTTTTTTTAAATTTTTTAAATTTGTTAATTTCAATGTATGTGGAATTAACCATATTTCAAAACCATCTTTTGTTACTTTAGATATTGTTAAAGAAACGCCA
>CACFKI010000003.1 GCA_902566785.1 uncultured Pelagibacteraceae bacterium
ATGTAGCTATTATTTTATCATTTGGATATATCGGTTTAGGATTTATAACTGTTAGATTTGAAAAATTAAAATTTTTCATCGCTCTTGCGCAAGCACCTATATTTTCGGATAATTGAGGTTTATGTAAAATAAATTGAATATTTTTAAACATTAAAGACTAGCGGGCGCATTATCCTTAAACAATTTATAATCTAAACTATCTATAAGTGCTTTAAATGAAGCATCTATAATGTTTGGCGAAACTCCTATTGTAAACCAATTTTTTCCTTTAGAGTCAGTGCTTTCAATAGATACCCTTGTAACTGCTTCTGTACCGGTATTTAAAATTCTAACTTTATAATCAACTAATTTTAAATCTTTCAAATACTGAGAGTATTTTGCGAGTTTGTCTACGTTATTTCTAATTGCGTTATCTAATGCATGAACTGGGCCATTACCCTCTCCCTCACAAAGAATAATTTTTTTGTCTACCTCTAGCTGAGCTTTAGCGGAAGAAATTATATTTCCAGATTTATTTTTTTTTACACTAACATCATATTCGTTAATAGAAATAAATCTTGGAATTTCTCCCATGATTCTTCTTGCTAACAATTCAAACGAAGCATCAGCCCCATCATAGCTATAACCAATAAACTCTCTATCTTTAACTTCCTCTAAAAGTTTTTTTATTTTAGGGTCATTTGGTTTAAAATTAATTCCAATTGCTTCAAGTCTAGAAACAATATTTGATTTTCCTGATTGATCAGAAACTACAATATTTCTTACATTTCCAACAAGTTCAGGTTTAATATGCTCATAAGTCTTTGGATCTTTTTGAACTGCGGAAACGTGTAAGCCACCTTTGTGTGAAAAAGCAGCAGCGCCAACATAAGGTAAATGCTTATTGGGTTTTCTGTTTAAAATTTCGTCTAATAATCTTGAACATTGTGTAAGTTGCTTGATATTTGCTTCATCAATACTAGTTTTGAAATTATTTCTAAAAGTTTCTTTTAAATGGAAAGTAGGAATAATTGACATTAAATTTGCATTACCACATCGCTCTCCTAAACCGTTTATCGTACCTTGGACATGTCTAACGCCAGAAATTACTGCTGCTAAAGAATTGGCTACAGCATTTCCAGTATCATTATGAGCATGAATACCTAGATTTTTTCCTGGAACAGTTTTGGAGACTTCATCAACAATTTCAGAAACTTCATGAGGCAATGTTCCTCCATTTGTATCACAAAGAACTATCCATCTTGCTCCATTATCATATGCTGATTTAATACATGATAATGAATATTCTTTATTATGTTTAAAACCATCAAAAAAATGTTCAGCATCAAACATAAATTCTTTTTTTTCTTTAACAAAAAGTTTTGTACTTTCTGAAATATTTTCTAAGTTTTCTTCTTTTGATATTCCAAGGGCAACATCAACGTGGAAATCCCATGATTTTCCTACCAAACAAACTGAGGGGGTATTACTATTCAATATAGAAGATAAACCAGGATCATTTTCTGCACTTCTTCCAGCCTTTTTTGTCATTCCAAATGCAGTCATAATTGAATTATTTAACTTAATTTTTTTTTGAAAAAATTCAGTATCAGTTGGATTAGCTCCTGGCCATCCACCTTCAATATAATCAACACCTAAGGAGTCTAGGGCATGAGCAATTTTAATTTTATCATCAATTGAAAAATCTACTCCTTGAGTTTGAGCTCCATCTCTAAGTGTAGTATCAAATATAAATATTTTATCTTTCGTCATTTAAATTTCCAGTGGGTTTTATCATCTTTATCCTCAATTAAAACTCCTTTGTCCTCTAATTCATCTCGAATTTTATCAGCCTTTACAAAATCTTTATTTTTTCTAGCATTATTACGATTCATCTTCTGTAATTTTTAATTTCCTTTTTTTAAATTCATTCCATTTCTCATCACTTTCGTTTAAAAGGCCAATGAAGTTGCAGGCAGATACGAATATTTCTTTGTCTTTTAAAGAACCATTCTGAGATTTTTCATATAACTCGTGGAGCTTTGCTATATATCCAGGCGTATTTAAATCATCATATAGTGGAAATAAATATTCATCTGGTATTAAAATAGTTTTTCTTATTTTTGTATAACTTTCGTACCATTTGTTTAAAGTTTTTTCACACTCAGACAAAAGATTATTGTTCCAATCTAACGGTTGTCTATAATGAGAACTTATCAGTGCGAGCCTTAGTACTTGACCATTAACTTTATTTTTAAAATCATCAATTTTTAATATATTGCCAAGTGATTTTGACATTTTTTCTTTTGAAATAGTTATAAATCCATTATGAACCCAGTAATTGGCAAAAGAACTTTTATTACTTGAACATCTAGACTGGGCGATTTCGTTTTCATGATGGGGAAATATTAAGTCTCTACCACCTCCATGTATATCAAATACTTCACCAAGTAATTTCTTTGACATTGCTGAACATTCAAGATGCCAACCCGGTCTACCCTTTCCCCAAGGTGAATCCCAAGCAGGTTCATTTTCAGATGATGGTTTCCATAAAACAAAATCCTCTGGGTTTTTTTTATTTTCAGATATTTCAACTCTAGATCCAGCAATAAGCTCATCTAAGTTTTTATTTGACAATTTTCCATAGTCTTTAAAATTTTTTACTTCAAAGTAAACATGGTTATTGCTTTCATAAGCGAAATTGTTTTTAATAAGCTGTTTTATCATTTCAAGCATTAAAGAAATATTTTCTGTTGCCTTCGGCTCAAATGTTGGGTTTTCACATTTTAAATATTTGCAATCTTCATGGAAAATTGATGTGATCTTATTAGTAAGTTCGTTTATAGAAATTTTTTTTTCTATTGAGCTAGCAATAATTTTATCATCTATATCAGTAATATTTCTTACATAAGTAATTGCATCTTTACCATATTTACATTTTAGGACTTTAAATAATATATCAAAAACTACTAACGGTCTTGCATTACCAATATGTGGATTATCATATACGGTAGGTCCACAGACATACATGCCTATTTTTTTTGGATTGATAGGATTAAATTTAACTTTTTCGTTACCTAAACTATTTGTTAAAAAAATATCTTTATTCATTATTCTAGAAATATACTTTAATTTTAGATTTGTGAATCTAATAGATTAGTTGGGAATCTTGCATACTGGAATTGGCTCCATTTTATGCAAGTTTAAATTTCTTATTTTTTCGTATTTTTGTCTATTATTTGAGCTAGGATTCATCATTGCTTCTTCTAATTCAGCATATTGCAAACCTAATTGCCCAGTATCTGTTCTCCCATCATCCCAAAGACCATCTGTAGGCTCAGCTTTTATAATTTCATCAATAATGTTTAGTTCTTTACCAAGTTCCCAAACTTCAGTTTTATTGCAGTCTGCAATTGGAGAAATATCAACACCTCCATCTCCATATTTTGTGTAAAATCCAACACCAAAATCCTCAACTTTATTTCCAGTACCTACAACAATCCCATTATTTGCTGCGGCTACTTGATATAAAGTTGTCATTCTCAGTCTTGCTCTTGAATTGGCCATACCATGCTCATTATTAAAATTCGATAAAGTAGATTTAAATGTATTAAAAACTTCATCAAGTTTTAATGTGTGAGCTTCAACATTTTTGAATTTTTTAGTCAACCATTCCTGATGTTTTAAACTTAAATCATGTTGGGATTTTATTTGATTAATAGGCATTGATAAAACAATTGTTTTTATACCTGTCATTGCGCTTAGAGTGCTCGATACAGATGAGTCAATTCCACCAGATATACCAATTACTAATGATTCTGCTTTCTTTGGCATAGCATTTACATATTCTAAAATCCAATTACTGATATATTTAACTTTGTCTGAAGGTTTCATGATTTTAATTTAATATTTTTTTGTTATAAATCAATTGACTAAGAAGCCGCTCTTATTCCATTTTTCGCATAATTTGAATTCTTTTTAATTTCATCTGAAATCAAAAATGCCAACTCTAGCGATTGATCTGCATTTAATCTTGGATCACAATGTGTGTGATATCTACTTGATAAGTCTTGATCTGAAATTTTTTGCGCTCCACCAGTGCATTCGGTCACATCTTGACCTGTCATTTCAATATGCAATCCACCAGCATAAGAACCTTCACTTTGGTGGACTCCAAATACATTTTTTACCTCATTCAGCACATTATTGAATGGTCTTGTTTTAAATCCTGTTGAAGACACTAAGGTATTTCCATGCATAGGGTCACAAGACCAAATTACATTTAAACCCTCTTTTTTAATTCCCCTAATCAGTTTAGGTAAAAATTTCTCAACTTTTTCGTGTCCAAATCTTGAAATTAAAGTAATTTTACCTTTTTCATTTTGTGGATTTATTTTTTCACAAATTTTAGCAATTTCGTCTGGTTTTGACGTTGGACCACATTTAATTCCTATTGGGTTCTGAATACCTCTGCAGAACTCAACGTGACCCCCATCAATTTGTCTTGTTCTATCACCTATCCAAACAAAATGTGCAGACGTATCATGGTACTCACCAGTAGTTGAGTCTACTCTTGTCATTGCTTCTTCAAAAGGCAATAATAATGCCTCATGAGATGTCCAAAAATTTACTGTTTTTAATCTTCTATTAAAATCAGAATTAATTCCACAAGCATCCATGAATGCCAAAGCGTCAGCAATTTTATCTTCTAAATCTTTGAATTTTTTAGCTAGTGGACTTTTCTTTATATATCCTAAATTCCATAAGTGAACTTTTTTTAAATCAGCAAATCCACCATGACAAAAAGCTCTAATTAAATTTAATGTAGATGCAGATTGTGAATAAGCCTTAAATAATCTTTTAGGATCTGGTCGTCTAGCTTTTTCAGTAAATTCTATTGCATTAATATTATCACCTAAATAGCTTGGTAATTCTTTTTCACCTTGTTTTTCTGTAGGTGCACTTCTAGGTTTAGAAAACTGTCCTGCTATTCGTCCTAATTTTACAACAGGCAAAGATGCAGAGTAAGTCAATACTAATGACATTTGTAAAAAGACTTTAAAATAATCTCTAATTTTATCTGGATTAAACTCAGCAAAACTCTCTGCACAATCACCACCTTGTAATAAGAATGCCTTTCCATCTACAACATCCGACAACTGTTGTTTTAGGTGAGTTGTTTCTCCAGCAAATACTAAAGGTGGAAAAGATTTAATTTTGTTTAATACTAAATTTAAATCTTTCTCATCATCATACTTAGGTATGTGCTTAACTGGATAATTTCTCCAACTGTTTATTTTCCATTTTTTCATATTCAACTTGTAAGTGTTTTAACAGAGTTTAGCTTTTATTCAACAGTGACAGATTTGGCTAAGTTTCTTGGTTTATCAATATCATATCCTTTTTTTAATGCTGAGTAATATGCAAGTTTTTGCAAAGGAATTGTAATAAGAAAAGGAAATAGATCTTCCGTAGTATTTTCAACTTCAATTGATTGCCAAATATTTTCTGAAAAAATTTCATCTTTATTTTTATTAGTAATTAATAAAACTTTTGCACCTCTTGCAATAACTTCCTGCATATTAGAAATTGTTTTTTTATAGTATTCATCTCTAGGAGCTATTACAACAACAGGCATACCCTCTTCAATTAAAGCAAGTGGTCCATGTTTCATTTCTCCTGCTGGATAACCCTCTGCATGAACATATGCGAGCTCTTTTAGTTTTAAAGCCCCCTCTAGTGCTATAGGAAATGAATAGCCTCTACCTAAAAACATAGATCCTTTAGCTTCAACAAAAGAATTACATACCATTTGTATATCACTCTCAGTGTTTAATGTTTTTTTGATTAAATTAGAGAGAGATTCTAATGATTTAATTTTATTATTAAAAATGTCCTTGGATATATCTTTTCTATTTTTGGCTAATTTTATACACAGCAAATATAAAACTAACATTTGACCAATAAAAGCTTTGGTTGATGCAACACCTATTTCAGGGCCACAATGAATAGGTAAAACAAATTTTGAGTCTCTTGCTATAGAACTTTCCACAACATTGACTATTGCACAAGTTTTCATGTTATGTTTATTACAAAGATCTAAAGCTGCATAAGTATCAGCTGTTTCTCCAGACTGTGAAACAAATATATAAAGAGCATTTTTTTTAAACCTATTTTTTCTATATCTAAATTCAGATGCTATATCTACCGAGACATCAAAAGTGGTAATTTGTTCAAACCAATATTTAGCCATCAAACATGAATGATAAGCTGTTCCACAACCAATTAAAACTATTGAAGAAATTTCTTTTGACTTCCAAGGAAAATTAAAAATATTTATATCATTGTTTTTTTTGTCTATGTATTCATTAATACAGTTTTTAATTGTAGTAGGTTGTTCATCAATTTCTTTAGCCATAAAATGCTTATATTCACCTTTTTCATAATTATTTTCGTTCGAAGAAAGCTCTAATATTTTCTTATTAACTTTAGTTCCATTTTCATCAAAAAAATCAATATTATTCTTTTTTAAAATACAAAATTCTCCATCATTTAAATATGAAATTTTATTTGTCATAGATTTTAAAGCATAAGAATCTGATCCAAGATAATTTTCATTTGGACCATATCCTACCGCTAAAGGGGACCCCCTTCTTGCACCAACGATTAAATCAGGTTGATCTTTGAAAATAATTCCTAATGCAAAACTTCCATGTAATCTTTTTAGCATTTTAATAACAGAAGTTTTTAAATCATTTTTTTTTAGATATTCTGTAATTAGATGAGTTATAACCTCAGTATCTGTTTGAGATTTAAATTTATGCCCTTTTTTTAAAAGCATTTTTTTTAGTAAAGTAGAATTTTCAATTATTCCATTATGGACGACAGAAACATTTTCAGATGAATGAGGATGTGCATTAATTGTGCTCGGAACACCATGTGTTGCCCATCTAACATGACCAATTCCTATATTTCCATAAAGATTAGATTTATTTAGATTTTTTTCTAGAGCATCTACTCTACCCTCTGATTTTATTTCATGAATTGTACCTTCATGTAAAGTTGCTATTCCAGATGAGTCATAGCCCCTATATTCCAATTTTCTCAATGAATTTAAAATCATTGAACTTACAGGTTTTGAGCTTGTTATTCCAACTATCCCACACATTTTATTTTCTTTTATAATTTTTTATTTCGATTTGTTTTGATCTAGTAAGTGCTAAAGTTTTTCTTGGAACATTTTTTGTTATCACTGAACTAGCACCAATATTGCTATTTTCATTTAAAGTAACTGGTGCAACTAAAGATGTATTGGATCCAACAAACACATTGTTTTTAATTTTCGTTTTATGTTTATTTTTTCCATCATAATTACAAGTAATTGTTCCAGCACCAATATTTACTTTATTTCCAATGAACGTATCACCAATATAAGATAGGTGATTAATTTTCGAATTTTTTCCAATTGTACTTTTTTTTACTTCTACAAAGTTTCCTATTTTTGATCCAGATTTTATTATTGTACCAGGTCTTAATCTAGCAAAGGGTCCTATGGAGACGTTTTTACCTATTCTAACATTTTCAATGTGAGAAAAAGATTTAATTGTACTATTGGTATCTATAGAAACTTTTTTTCCAAAAACTACATAAGGTTCAATAGTTACATTTCTTCCAATTTTAGTATCTTTAAAAAAATAAACAGTTTCGGGTGCTACCATTTTCACACCTTGATTAATAAATTTTTTCCTTAAAGTCTCTTGATTTTTTTGTAAATTTGTATGTTTCATTTGCTATTTTATTTATAGTTAAGTAAATGTAGTTTTTAATTCACAAATTATTTCTTATTAATACTTTTTTATGACTCAAAAATTAACAATTTTATTCGATCTTGATGGCACCTTAATTGATACAGCTCCAGATCTTATGGGAGCGCACAATCATGTGATGAAGAAATATGGTTATCCTACGAAATCTACAAATGAAATCAGAAATTTAGTTGGAAGAGGAGCAGGTGTAATGATTGGAAGGTCAATATGGGGGCAGGCTAAAAAAGAGTTTGGAAAAATTGATGATGAAAATATTAAAAAGGAAATGGTTAAAGAGTTTTTAGATTTTTATGGAAAAAATATTTTAAGAGAAAGTACGTTAATAAATGGGGTAAAAGAATTTTTAACATGGTCAAAAAAAGAAAAAATATCTATGGCTGTATGTACTAACAAACCAGAGCATCTTGCGGTTGATCTATTAAAGAAAATTGATATTTATGATTTTTTTGAATATGTTGCCGGCTCGAATACATTTAGCTACTGTAAGCCCGACCCGAGACACCTTACATCTGTTATTGAAATTTTAGATGGCGACGTAAGTAAATCTATTATGATCGGTGATAGCGAAACTGATGCAGAGTCAGCAAGAAATGCTGGAATACCTATGATTCTTTTAGAGGATGGATACACAGAAAAAAAAGTAAGTGAAATTCATCACAATCACCTTATAAAAGACTTCAAAGGTATTGAAAAAATCATATTAAAATATCTTTAAGATTGATTATTTTTTTTTAACTATTAAAACAAATTCGTTAATTAGGAGTAATTTTGATAGTACATAAAATAAAAGTTTATCCATCTAAAAAGCATCTACCAAAAAAAAATCAACTTGCATGGAAAATAGCTGAAATTGCAAGTGATAATGCTAAATTAAATAAAGATGCTATAGAAATGGCAATCAATAGGATCATTGACAATGCATCAGTTGCGATTGCCTCTTTAAATCGTAAATCAGTTATTTCATCCAGAGAGATGGCTTTAAAGCATTCGAGAAAAAATGGAGCTACATTATTTGGTGTTAATAGCAAATTGAGATTTGATTGCGAGTGGGCAGCTTGGTCAAACGGGACTGCAGTAAGAGAACTTGATTTTCATGATACGTTTTTAGCTGCAGATTATAGTCATCCTGGAGACAACATCCCCCCTTTATTAAGTGTGGCACAACAAAATAAAAAAAGTGGTTTAGATCTTTTAAAAGGGATAATTACTGCATATGAAATTCAGGTAAACTTAGTAAAAGGTATTTGTTTACACAAACATAAAGTTGATCATATAGCTCATTTAGGACCAAGTATTGCTGCTGGACTGGGTACAATGTTAAGATTAAATACTGAAACAATATATCAAGCAATACAACAAGCTTTACACACAACTATATCAACAAGACAATCGAGAAAAGGTGAAATCTCAAGTTGGAAAGCTTATGCGCCTGCACATGCAGGAAAACTTGCGATAGAGGCGGTAGATAGAGCTATGAGGGGAGAAGGAGCGCCAAGTCCAATTTATGAAGGTGAGGATAGTGTAATCGCAAGAATTTTAGACGGTAAAAAGGCTTTATATAAAGTTCCATTACCTAAAAAAGGTGAAACAAAAAAAGCAATTCTTGAAACATATACAAAAGAATATTCTGCAGAATATCAGTCACAAGCCTTGATTGATTTAGCTAAAAAATTAAAAAGTAAAATAGAAAATTTAAATCAGATAAAAAAAATTGATATTTATACAAGTCATCATACTCATTATGTTATTGGTACAGGTGCAAATGATCCACAAAAAATGGATCCAAACGCAAGTAGAGAAACTTTAGATCACTCTATAATGTATATATTTGCTGTTGCATTAGAAGATGGAGATTGGCACCATGTCAAATCTTATTCTAGATCAAGAGCCAAAAGAAAAAGCACAATTAAAATATGGAGATCAATTAAAACTCATGAGGATAAAAAATGGACAAGAAAATACCACGATCCTAACCCTAAAAAGAAAGCATTTGGAGCAAAAGTGGTAATCACACTCAAAAATGGAAAAAAAATAACTGAACAACAAGACAGAGCTGATGCACATCCATATGGTTCAAGACCGTTTAAAAGAGAAAACTATATAAAAAAGTTTTTAACTTTAACTGAAAACATTTTAGATACAAATGAAAGTAATAGATTTTTAAAAACAGTACAAAATATTAGAAAATTAAAACCAGGACAGTTGATAAAATTGAATATAGAAATAAAAAAAAATAAACTTAAAAATAATTTTAAAAAAGGGATATTTTAATGCATTTTATTGAAAAAGAACCTAGTCAAAAAAGGATAGATTTGAATGAAAAATTAAATTCAAATAAAATCTTAAGAGTTCCGGGTGCTTACAACCCTCTTACTGCAAAATTAATTGAAGAAATAGGTTATGATGCAGTCTATGTTTCAGGTGGAGTTATGGCAAACGATCTAGGGTTTCCCGACATTGGATTAACAACTTTGCAAGATGTAAGTACAAGATCATATTTAATCTCAAGAGTAACAAATCTTCCTACAATTGTAGACATAGATACTGGATTTAAATCATGTACAGAAACAATAGAAACCTTTGAAGAATTTGGAATTTCAGCTGTTCATTTAGAGGATCAAATTGAAAGAAAAAGATGTGGTCATCTAGATAATAAAGAATTGATAACAAAAGATGCGATGGTTAAAAAAATTAAAGAGTGTGTTTCAGCAAAAAAAGATAAAAATTTTAAAATTATTGCTAGGTCAGACGCAAAAAGTGTTGAAGGTATAGACAAAATGATTGAAAGATGTAAAGCATACATAGATGCTGGTGCAGAGGTAATTTTTCCTGAAGCCTTAGAGGATGAAAAAGACTTTGAGAAAGTTAGAAAGGAGTTATCTTGCTACTTATTAGCAAATATGACTGAATTTGGTAAATCTAAATTATTTAATTACAAAGAATTAGAAAATTTTGGATATAATATAGTTATTTATCCAGTTACAACACAGCGATTAGCTATGAAAAATGTAGAAGATGGGCTCAGGGACATTTATAAGAATGGACACCAAAATAACATTATTGATAAAATGCAAACTAGGAAACGTTTATACGAGCTTGTTGATTACGAAAAATATAATAGTTTAGATGAAAAAATTTATAATTTTAGTTCAGAAGGTCATGAATGAGTGAAGAAATAAAAAAAGGTTTACTTGGCATAGTCGTTGATGAAACTGAAGTTTCAAAAGTAATGCCGGAAATAAACTCTCTTACATATAGAGGATATGCGGCACAGGATTTATGTGCAAAATGTAAATTTGAGGAAGTTGCATATTTAATTTTAAACGGCGAACTCCCTAATAAAAAACAATTGAAAAATTTTGAGACACAAGAAAGAAAAGAGAGAAAATTATCAAATACTTTGCTTGCTGATATAAAAAAAATCCCTAAGAAAGCGCACCCAATGGATGTTGCAAGAACAGCAGTAAGTATTATGGGTTTAGAAGACAAAGAAACTAGAGATAATTCTCCTAAAGCTAATATGAGGAAAGCGATGAGAATATTTGCAAAAACTCCTGTCGCATTAGCAGCATTTTATAGAGCAAGAAAAGGAAAGAAAATTATCCCACCAAAAAAGAAATATTCAATGTCAGAGAATTTTTTTCATATGTGCTTTGGTAAAGTCCCAAATAAAGAAATTGTTAAAGCTTTTGATGTTTCTTTAATTTTATATGCAGAACATAGCTTTAATGTTTCAACATTCACTGCTAGAACAATTACAAGCAGTTTGTCTGATATTCATGGTGCAATAACTGGTGCTATTGCTAGTTTAAAAGGACCTTTGCATGGTGGTGCTAATGAAGAAGTAATGCATATGATGAAAAAAATTAAAAAACCTGAAAATGCTTTAAAATGGATAAATAACGCTCTTGATAATAAAGAAGTAGTTATGGGTTTTGGTCATAGAGTTTATAAAAGTGGAGACTCTAGAGTTCCAACAATGAGAGAATATTTTGGTAAAGTTGCTAAACTTAAAAAAGATAAAAAATTTGAGAAAATCTACGATATTGTTGAAAAAGTTATGATTGATCGGAAAAATATACATCCGAATGTAGACTACCCTACTGGTCCGACTTATCATTTAATGGGTTTTGATACTGATTTTTTTACTCCAATTTTTGTAATATCAAGAATTACTGGTTGGTCAGCTCACATAATGGAACAACACGCTGCAAATAAGTTAATAAGACCTCTTGCAAGTTATAAAGGTAGCAAGTATCGAAAAGTTGTTCAGTTAAATCAAAGATAACTTATTTAGTTTAAATCTAAATCCCCACATTGAGCTTTTGTAAACACACATGTGCTGTAGTGGTGTATTGTTTTGACATCTTTTACGATACCTAAGGCTGTTCCCTCGACTGTACCAGTTACTGTATTACAACTTGTTAAAAAATTTATTGATATAATTAAAAGTAAAATTTTTTTTTCACCTTTTATTATTATGAAAAAGCTTCAGTCCAACTACCTTGTGTAGATGCTTTTGAATACTCGGTTGCTCTTCCTTCAAAGAAGTTCATATGCTCAACTGCATTAAGCATTGTATCTAACCAAGTTAAAGGATTTTTATCAACTTTATAAATAGGCTCGAGACCCAATTGAGTTAATCTTCTATTTCCAATAAACCTAATATAATCTTTAACTTCTTGTGCTGTTAATCCTTGCATAGGACCCATTTCAAAAGCTAAATCAATAAAAGCATCTTCATGCTCGATTATAGTTCTGCATGCTTCGTACAATTCTTTCTTAAGCTGTGGTGTCCAAATTTGAGGATTCTCTTTAATAAATTCTTTAAACAATCTTATCATCGAATTACAATGTAAGGTCTCATCTCTCACTGACCAAGTTACTATTTGGCCCATGCCTTTCATCTTATTGTGTCTTGGAAAATTTAACAAAATTGCAAAACTTGCGAATAATTGTAATCCCTCTGTAAACGCACTGAATACTGCAACTGTTTTCGCTATATCTTCTTTAGAGTTAACATTGAAACCTTGCATATAATCGTACTTGTCTTTCATTTCTTTATATTTCATGAATGCAGAATATTCTGACTCAGGCATTCCAATAGTATCGAGTAAATGTGAATATGCAGCAATATGTACTGTTTCCATTGCAGCAAACGCTGTCATCATCATTAAAACTTCAGTGGGTTTAAATACAGTTGTGTAATGTCTTAAATAACAATTATTTACTTCAACATCAGCTTGAGTAAAAAATCTGAAAATTTGAGTTAATAAATTTTTTTCTGATTGAGTTAAGTTTTTTTGCCAGTCTCTTACGTCATCACCAAGTGGAACTTCCTCAGGCAACCAATGAATTCTTTGTTGAGTTAACCACGCATCATAACACCAAGGATATCTAAATGGTTTATAAACTGGGTTCTCAGTAAGAAGACCCATTTTTTTTGGTTGAATAATTTCTTGTTTAACTTGTTTAACTACTGACATGATAAGCACTCCTCGTATTCTGGTTGGTTGTCTTGTTGTTTTTTTGATTTATATACATTAGCTGTTATATCTGTTGAGCTTGCATCATTAACATTCTCTGCTCTTTGAATAGATTTAGATCTACAATAATAAAGGCTCTTTAAACCCTTTTTCCAAGCTTGATAATGTATTTGATGAAGTTCTTTTTTATGAACATCAGCTGGTAAAAAGATGTTTATAGATTGTGCTTGAGAAATATGTGGTGTTCTATCAGCACTTAGTTCTACAATCCATTTTTGATCTAATTCAAATGCAGTTTTGAAGACGTCTTTTTCCTCTTTAGTTAAAAAATCTAAGTGTGATACAGATCCTTGATTTGTGGTAATACTAGACCATATTTCATCGTTATCTTTATCATGTTTTGCTAATAATTTTTTGAGATACTTATTTCTAACATTAAATGATCCAGATAATGTTTTGTGTGTATAGCTATTAGCAGCAATTGGCTCAACACCTGGTGAAGTTCCTCCACATATTATAGATATTGATGCTGTTGGTGCTATTGCAGTTTTATTTGAAAATCTTTCTTTAATTCCATATTCTTGAGCATCTAAACAAGCTCCTCTTTCTTCAGCTAAATCTTTTGAGGATTGGTCAACCTTTTTTTGAATATTTTCAAATATTTTTTTATTCCAAACTTTACTCATAACAGACTCTAAAGGAACCATTTTTTTTTGAAAATATGAATGAAGACCCATTACCCCAAGGCCTACACTTCTTTCTCTAATAGCTGAGTAAGTTGCATCACTAAATTCTTCTGGGGCGTTGTTAATGAAGTCTGTTAATACATTATCCAAAAATCTCATAACATCTGAAACAAAATTTTCATCATCTTTCCACTCATCATATTTTTCAACATTTAAAGATGATAAACAGCAAACTGCTGTCCTATCTCTACCTTCTTTATCTAATCCAGTTGGCAATGTAATTTCACTACATAAGTTAGATGTCTTTACTGTTAAACCAGCAAGTTTATGGTGTTGAGGTATTTGTCTGTTAACAGTATCAATAAAGATTATGTATGGTTCACCTGTTTCAATTCTTGCAGTTAATAACCTTATCCACAAATTTCTTGCCGAAACAGTTGATTGTACAGCTCCATCTTTTGGACTTTTTAAAGCCCATTGCTCGTCAGTTTCTACAGCTCTCATAAAAGCATCTGAAACTAGAACTCCGTGATGCAAGTTTAAAGCTTTCCTATTTGGATCACCACCGGTAGGTCTTCTCATTTCTATAAACTCTTCTATTTCAGGATGATCAATTGGAAGATAGCACGCAGCAGAACCTCTTCTTAAAGATCCTTGGCTAATTGCCATTGTCAACGAGTCCATTACTTTGATAAAAGGAATTATTCCTGAAGTTTTTCCTACTCTTCCAATTTTTTCACCTATAGATCTTAAATTTCCCCAGTAACTTCCAATTCCTCCACCTCTTGCTGCTAACCAAACGTTTTCACTCCATAAATCTAAAATGCCATTTAAACTGTCTCCCGCTTCATTTAAAAAACATGAGATCGGTAAGCCCCTGCTAGTTCCTCCATTTGATAAAACAGGTGTAGCAGGCATAAACCATAAATTGCTTATATAATTGTATAATCTTTGCGCGTGTAAATTGTCATCAGCATAGTGACTAGCTACTCTTGCAAATAGATCTTGAAAAGATTCGTTTTCTCCTAAATATCTGTCACTTAATGTTGCTTTACCAAAATCAGTCAAATTATCATCTCTAGATCTATCAATTTTAATGGTTATTCCTTTAGAGTTTTGAAATAATTCAGTGTTATTATTTAGAGAAAATAGATCTGGTCTTTTTTCTTTATTTGTTTCTTGATTTAGTGGTGTAAATTCAGAGACAGCTTTCTTGATGGCTTGAGACAAAACTTTGTTCATTTACTCCCTTTTTATACGTTTTTTTGTAAAACAACTAGATGTTGTATGCAGATTTCTTTAATATACTATATAAATTAGAAATCAATAGAACATTTATAGAACAAGTGAAATAAATATCAATAAAAAAATAAAAAAAATGTACATATATCAACATGGAAAATTCATTAAAAATTGACCCTTACGGATTCAGAGAATATGACGCAAGATGGATTTTTGAAAAGGACATCAATCTAGAAGGAATCAAAGACCTTGGTCGTGGATTAGGAACACAAATTATCAAGCATACAAAAAATAAAAATCCTAGAGTGATAGTTGGACATGACTATAGATCTTACAGTGAAAAAATTAAATCTTCTCTAAAAGAAGGTTTGATTTCAACAGGATGTTATATTGAAGATATAGGATTATCACTTTCTCCAATGGTATATTTTTCTCAATTTAAATTAAATGCAGATGCAATTGCAATGGTTACAGCAAGTCATAATGAAAATGGTTGGACTGGAGTTAAAATGGGTATTAAAAAAGGATTAACTCATGGGCCAGAAGAAATGAAAGAGTTGAAAGAAATAACACTAAATGAACAATTTATTGAAGGTGATGGTAATGAAAAAAAGATTGATGACTTCCACTCTATTTATAAAAAAGATTTGATTGATAAAAATAAAATTAATAAAAAAATTAAAGCTGTAGTTGCCTGTGGAAATGGTACAGCTGGTATATTTGCTCCAGATATTTTGAGAGGTATAGGATGCGAAGTTATTGAATTAGACTGTAATTTAGATTGGTCTTTCCCAAAATATAATCCAAATCCAGAAGATATGAAAATGCTACATGCAATTAGTGAAGCTGTTAAAATAAATAAAGCTGACATTGGTTTCGGATTTGATGGGGATGGAGATAGATGTGGAGTGATAGATAACGAGGGTAATGAAATATTTTCAGATAAAATTGGACTTTTAATTGCTAGAAACTTATCTTCAAAATTTAAAAATTCTAAATTTGTTGTGGATGTAAAGTCTACTGGGTTATTTAATACTGATAAAGTTTTATTAAACAACAATTGTAAAACGATTTATTGGAAAACAGGTCATTCTCATATCAAAAGAAAAGTTAATAAAGAAAAAGCTTTAGCTGGATTTGAAAAAAGTGGACACTTTTTTTTCAATCAACCATTAGGTTATGGTTATGATGATGGTATTAATTCAGCAATTCAGGTCTGTCATTTATTAAATAATCAAAATAAGAAAATGAATGAAATAATAAAAGAACTCCCTATTACTTACCAATCACCAACAATGGCACCATTTTGCAAAGATGAGGAAAAATATAATGTTGTTGATAAAATGGTAAAAGAATTTAAAAAAATAAAAGACCGAAAAATCAAAATAGATAAGCAAGAAATAAAGGAGATTATTACTGTTAATGGAGTTAGATTTTCTTTTGAAGATGGCTCTTGGGGTTTAATTAGAGCTTCATCAAATAAACCATCTTTGGTTGTTGTAACTGAAAGCCCTACCTCAAATGAGAGAAAAATTAATATATTTAGATTTATTGATAAGATTTTAAAAGAAAATGGGAATATAGGGGAATATGATCAAAAAATTTAATTAATTTTTTTCCTCTTTTTCCAAATTATTATTACTCTCATTTTCTGTTTTTGATGGTTTTGAATGATCGCTGTAAAATTTTTTAATTAATTCCTCTTCTCTAATTCTTTGCTCTTGATCAAATTTGTCTTCCCATTCTTTTATTCTACGATTTTCCTCTTTAATCCTCTCTTCCTCTTCTTCTTTTTCTCTCAATAATTTAGCTCTTTCTTCGTCTAAAAGTCTTTGTTCTTCTTGTTCTTTTCTTAAATCTTCTGCTTTTTCCCTTTCCTCTTTCTCTTTTAATAATTTTTCAGCTTCATCAGCTTTTAATTGTTCCTCTATTTGTTTGAGTTCTTCTTCTTTGGCTCTTTGTTCAGATTGTTCTTGTAAAATTTGTCTATCTAGCTCTTGTTGTCTATCTAATTCAAGTTGTTTTAACTTATTCTCAGTCTCTCTTAATTTTTCTTCTTCATATTTCAATTTTCTAGCAGCTTCTCTTAATCTTTGTTCTTCATCTAATCTTTTTTGTCTTTCTATTTCTTTTATTCTATTCCTTTCTTGTCGTTCTGCCTCTTTTGCTTCTCTTCTCTTTTGAGTTTCTAATTCTTTTGATTTTATATTTTCTAATTTAATTTTATTTTTTTCTTCTCTAATTTTTTGTCTTTCTAGTATTTTTATTCTTAATTCTTCTTCTTTTAGTTTTCTAGCATCTTCCCTTAATTTTTTTTCTTCTTCATCTTTTAATTTTTGTTGTTCTATTTGTAATCTCTTTGCTTCAATTTTTTTTCTTTTTTCCTCATTTTTTATAATTTGTCTATCATTTTCAACAATTAATCTTTGTTGAGCTAATTTTTGAAGTTTCTCCTCTTTAGCTTTGATCATTTTATCTTTTTGAGCTTGTTTTTTTTGCTGCTCTATTTCTTTATGTTCTTGGATCTTTTTTTCTTTTTCTAATCTTAATTTTCTTTTTTCTCTGTCTTTTATAAAATCTTTATAAAAATTTTGAATTTTATTATTTATTCCACCAATTATGCTTTCTGGTAATGATTTTAAAATTTTTAGATTATTATTAGCTTTCTTTTTAATCTTATTTTTACTCATATTGTAAAGTATCAATTTTTTATGTTAGCTGCATATAAAAAGTTATGTTTAAATTGATTTCAATCCTTGAGTGTAAAATTTAATATTTTTGAATTTATCCATAAATTAACTCAAAAAAGCAGAAAAATTGGAGATTACGATCAAAAGATATAGAATTTAATCAGTGACATGCCTCATTAAATTTTTTAAGTCTCCAATAATTGTATGGCCATGGTGTTAAGAAACCAACAGTTAACATTATCGGAACTACCCACCAAGTTAATATTGCTCCACCTGTTAATAGGTAATCAGTCAAATTCATAGCTATTTCCATGCTAATCATTGAAATAAAACTCATACCAAGAGCTGTTTTTATGGCCTTAGATAAAGGAAATCTTTGTCTTAAAAGTACAATAGTTTCAAGGATAATGCTTGTTATCAAACCATTAATTATTGCCAAAATCATTATACTTAATACCGGAAATGGAATTTTTGTTATCTGAAAAAAAAGAATCGTACCAAAATCACCAATAGAACAACCTAAAACACACCATGCAGTATTTTGAGCGCTTCTTTTCCATGTATGTTTACAATTCCAATTAAAGTTTGATGCGACTTCCATGATGAATATTTAATTATCAAATATAAAAAATCAATGTGATAATTCAATCATTAAGTGTTTTAGAAAATTTAGAGAATCAAATATAAAAATTAATTAGGGGCGGTAGAGGGAGACTGAAACCGCCTCTTTTTTTTTACAAGTTTAAATATCTGTAAATAAAAGTAGTTCCAACAACAAATAAAAATATACCAAATAAAGCTTGTACCTTAGATTTGTTAATTTTATGAACAGTATTTGCCCCTACTCTTGCCATTATAGTTGTAATTGGAATAAAAATTAAAAAAGCAGGAATATTAATAAATCCAATACTTAATGGTAGGTTTGTATCTAAATATGATCCCGAAATTAAAAATCCTATAGCACCAAAAAGAGCAATAATAAATCCAATTGCAGCAGCACTTCCTATAGCTTTTTTAATCGGATATCCAAAATATTTTAAAACAGGAACATTCATGACGGCACCACCTATACCCATCGGGGCTGACACAAATCCTGATATAAAACCAAAAGCTATTCTCGGTACAATGTTAAATTTTTTTTTAGTATTGATCTTTGAGTCAGTATTTAACAATAAATATGTTCCTAGAAAATAAACTACTAGAGAAAAAAATAATACCAAGGACTTAGTTTGCATTATGGCAGCGAAAATTGTACCAATTAACACTCCAATAACAACAAATATTCCATAAGTTTTAATTATATTTGCATCTACAAAATTATTTTTTCTATGGGTTAATACAGAAACTACAGAAGTTGGAATGATTATTGCAAACGATGTCCCTACTGCTAAGTGCATTATATAATTTTTATCAATATTAAATGTTTCGAAAATAAAAAATAAAAAAGGAACTGTTATTAATCCTCCACCTATACCAAAAAGACCCGCAAAAAATCCAACTGGAAAAGCAGTTATTACCATAAGTAATATAAAAAGAGAATATTCGTTTGATAAAATCGAGTTTATCAATTTAACCTACTGAATGTGCTTGAGGTGCTAATTTTACTTTATCCATTATATGATCTATTTTTTTTATGTCTGCATCTCTTACACATAAATTTTCACTTAAATACCTTTTCCAAAAACTTGATCCTGTTTGTCCATGGAATAATCCAAGTGTATGCCTCATAATTTGATTTAGTTGAGTTCCATTACTAATCTCTTTTTTAATATATGGTATTAAACTTTCAATAACTTCTTGTCTTGTTAGTACATTGTTATTATTAAAAATATTTTTCTCAATCTCAGCTAAAAAATATGGAGAATGATATACTGCTCTACCAATCATCACGCCATCAACTTTAGTTAAGTGTTCTTGGATCTGATCAGTAGATGTTATGCCTCCATTAATTATTACCTGATCATTTTTAAAATCTTTCTTTAATTTATACACAACATCATATTTTAAAGGAGGAATATTTAAATTTTGTTTAGGTGTGAACTTGCCCAATACTGCTTTTCTTGCATGAATAATAAACTTGCTAACGCCAGTGTTTTTAAGTTTGGTTATAAAGTTATATAAATTTTCATAATCTTCTATATCGTCATAACCAATTCTAGTTTTTATTGTTACCGGTAAATTCGTAGAATTTTGCATTTCAGATAGACATTCAGCTACCAGATCAGGTTCCTTCATTAAGCATGCTCCAAATTTATTTTTTTGAACCTTTTTACTTGGACAACCCAAATTTAAATTAATTTCATCATAACCAAATTCCTCACCTAGTTTAGCTGCGTTTGCTAAAAGTTTTGGGGATGATCCACCAACTTGTAGAGCTACTGGTTTCTCATTTATATTAAATGAAAGTAATTTTTTTTTGTCTCCCCTATCGATTGCCTCTGAAACAATCATTTCTGTATACAAAAGAGTATTCTTGCTTATTAACCTTAAAAAATATCTTTCGTGACGATCTGTGCAATCCATCATTGGAGCTACTGATACTTTTCTGATCATAATATAAGTTATTATATTATTTAATTAATTATTTGAAGTGTCCGAATCCTCTTGCTCAACACCAGCGATTTCTTCATCCTTTAGATTGTCTAAAGAAACATTCTGTTCACCATCATCAGATTCGTCAACCGAAGGTTCACTTTCAATTTTTTGATCCTCAGGTGAATTTTGAAGTTCTGCTAAGTCTTCTTTTGAAACCTGAATTTTTTCTGGAATTTTTCTAGCTCTTTTAGAAGGAAGTATAGGTACTCCACTTTTTGAAATTTCACCTTTATACAAGTTTTCAAAATCATCACCTACAACTTCGTCCTCATCTGAAGTATCGTCAATTTGTTCAACATGTTTTCTCAACTTATATACTGCGCTTTCAACTAAATCTTTTACTTGAATTTTTTCCTCTGCTATTTCTCTTAAAGATATAACAGTGTTTTTATCATTATCTCTATCTAACGTAGGTTCTAATCCTGAGTTTAATTGTGTAGCTCTCTCTTTCGCTACTAAAACAAGTTCATAAGGACTTTCTACTTTATCAATACAATCTTCTACTGTAACTCTTGCCATGCCAGGTGTTTATACTCACAATAAAACAAAATCAAGGATTTTTACAATTTTATTGGATTGAGTGTTTTTCGTATTAAAAAAAGAGATATTAAGGATATTGATATATAAATAGCAGAAATTAAAGCAATTTGCTCAATTGAAAAACCATTATCAATAAGAATACCAAATAAAGCAGTTCCAAAAGCTGTTGCAAATACCATTAAAGCTGTTGTCAAAGCCTTTATCGAGCCAATATATTTTACCCCATAAATCTCAGCCCATGTTGATGATCCCAACACGTTGGCAAATCCATTAGAGATACCTATGAGACCTAAAAAGATAAAAGAAGTTATTGGGTGGTTAAAATAAATTATAACAATAACTGAAATTAACAATGGTATATTCATAAATACTAAAAGTTTTCTACTTGTAAATTTATCTATTAAGAAACCCGATAAAAATAATGTTATTACAGATAATACTGAATAAGCCATAAAAGATTGAGCTATAATAAAAGGGCCCCAATTTTTAGACTCTAAAATGAAAGATTGATAAACAAATGTACCAGTAGCAATCCAAGGCATTGCAAGCATATTTGCACAAATAATATAAAATCTATAATCTTTAATAACTTCAATTCTTTTCCAATCTTTTATTTTATTAAATGTGGAATTTTTATCATCCCCAGTTTCTCTAGAGTCAAAATTTAGATTTCTGACAAGAAAATATGAAGCAGCAGGAAGAAAAATAATTACAATTATTGAAATTATTAACCATATATTTTTCCAATCATATATTGCTAGAAGATAAACTATTAATACTGGAAGAATAAATTCAGCTGTAGACAATCCAAACCAGCCTGTGCTTAAAGCTTTTCCTCTTGATTTTGTAAAATATCTTGAAATAGTAGTAGTTGCAGTATGAGACATCATGCCTTGGCCAGCGAATCTCATTAAAAAAATTGCAATAAATAAAAATGTTATTGATGAAATTTTTGAAAAGAAAAAAGATGAGAAAGAAAGTAATATAATTACAAATAAAGCAAACTTAGAAATATTAATATCATCTATTTTTTTACCTACCCAAATTAAAAGGAAGCTACTTAATAATGTTGCTGATGCATAAATTGAGCCAAACTGGCCATGCGTAATAGAAAGTTCATTTCTGATGCTTGAGTTAAAAAGTCCTAAAAAAAAACTCTGTCCAAAACTAGAAAAAAATGTAAATATGAATCCAAATAAAATTACTTTTAAACTTAAATTTTTAAACATATAAATTTATGACTTGTAACGTTACTTTCATTGGTCTTGGTGTAATGGGTTATCCAATGGCTGGTTATATATCAAAAGCAGGACACAATGTAACTGTTTTTAACAGAACAAAATCAAAAGCTGAAAAATGGATTAAAGAATATAAAGGGAAAATGGCAGAAACACCTGCTGAGGCATCTAAGGATGCTGAATATATTTTTACATGTGTTGGAAATGATAATGATTTGAGAGAAGTGACATTTGGAGAAAATGGAGCATTTAAAACTATTAAAAAGGGATCGGTATATATTGATAACACAACAGCCTCCGCAACAATTGCTAGAGAAATTTATGAATACGCTAAAAAAAATGGATTTGGAGCTTTAGATGCACCTGTATCTGGTGGACAAGCTGGTGCAGAAAATGGTGCCTTAACAGTTATGATTGGTGGAGATCAGCCAGACTTTGATAAAGCTAAAGACAAAATTGATTGTTACAGTAAAAAAATGAAGCTTCTTGGTAAAGCAGGAAGTGGTCAACTTGCTAAAATGGTAAATCAAATTTGTATAGCTGGATTAGTTCAGGGTTTATCTGAGGGAATTAATTTTGGAATGAGAGCTGGATTAAAAATGGAAGATGTTATTGAGGTAATATCAAAAGGTGCGGCTCAATCTTGGCAAATGGAAAATAGATACAAAACAATGATTGATGATAAATTTGATTTTGGTTTTGCAGTTGATTGGATGAGAAAAGATTTAAAAATTGCAATGGATGAAGCTAAAAATAATGGCTCACTTTTACCAGTAACAGAACTAGTAGATAAATATTACGGTGAAGTTCAAGGAATGGGTGGAAATCGTTGGGATACTTCAAGCTTAATTAAAAGATTTAGAAAGTAATGTATGCAACCAGCATACTATGAAAATTTAGGCGAAATTCAGAATAAATATTGGTCAATGTTGAATGATGCTGTAACTAATAGATCTTCACCATTTAGAATTCCGGTTTTTATTTGTGCATATCAAAATGAAATTGAGGGAAGAATAGTTGTTTTAAGAAAATCTGATAGGGATAATAATTTACTACAGTTTCATACAGATCTTAGATCTCCAAAAGTAGAAATTTTAAAAAAGAACAATAGAGCATCATTGCTTTTCTATGACAAAGAGGAAAAAATCCAATTAAGAGTTAAAGTTGAGTGTGAAATAAACAATCAAAATTCAATAACAGAAGAGTCTTGGAAAAAAACACAACATATAAGTAGAAGATGTTATTTAACGGATAGTCCACCTGGAACTCACTCAGAAACTCCAACTTCTGGAATGATATCTAAGTTAGAAGATTTTGATTATACAATGGAACAAAGTGAAGATGGTTACAAAAATTTTACAGTTATTAAATGCAAAATTAAATCTATTGAATGGCTTTACCTTGCGGCTAAAGGACATCGAAGAGCAAAATTTGATTTAGAAAATAAAAAAGAAAGTTGGCTGGTACCATAATGAAGAAATATGAAGCAATGGTCCTATCTTGTATAGACCCAAGGTTTCAACCAAAAGTTTACAAATATTTAAAAGTAAAAAAACTAACTGGAAAATATAGTTCATTTACTATCGCGGGTGCAGCTATTGGGGTAACAGCAAAAAAATTTAAAAAATGGCATTCTACTTTTTTTGATAATTTATCTACGTCAATCAAATTACATAAGATTAATAAGCTAACAGTAATTAATCATCAGGACTGTGGAGCTGCAAAAATTATAAATGGTAACAAAAAATTTAATTTATTAATTGAAAAAAAAATTCACAAAGACTCATTTCGAAAGATTAAAAAAATTGTTAATAAAAAATTTCCAAATTTACAAATAAGTTTTAAAGTTTTAAAGTTAAAAGATTGATACAAGAAATCATATCCCTTTTACAATTATATTGATTCCTTCTGCGTTATTTAAACGAATTTCTTTTACAGGCTTGTATTCATCTGAATTATACCATTCTAAAGCTTTTTCGTAAGAAGGGAATTTTATGATAACAATTCTTGGAAATTTATCCTCACCTTCAACAACTTTATATTCTCCATTTCGAACGATATACTCTCCTCCAAATTTTTTAACCACTTCTGTAACCTTTGATACGTACTCTTTATAATTTTCTGAATTTGTGACTTTTAATTGAGCTATTACGTATCCTGATGACATAAATTTACTATTAAAAAATTGATTTAGAATATTTTTTCCAGTTATCTTGGTAATGTTTCGTATTTTCAGTTATGGCCTTTTTTTCTTCTTCGGTAACTTCTCTTACAACTTTTCCAGGAGAGCCTATTACTAAAGAATTATCTGGAATTTCTTTATTTTCAGTGATTAATGCTTTTGCACCTATAATACAATTTTTTCCTATCTTGGCATTATTTAGAATTACTGCACCAATACCAATTAAACTGTTATCCCCTATCGTACATCCATGAAGCATTACCATATGCCCTATGGTTACATTCTTTCCAATTTTTAAAGGATATCCTGGATCAGTATGCAAAACACTTCCGTCTTGAACGTTAGACCCCTCACCTATATGAATATTTTCTACATCTCCTCTTAAAGTTGCATTGAACCATATGCTGGTATTTTTTTCTAATGTAACATCTCCAATTACTACAGCATTTGGAGCCACCCAATTATCGCCAGAATTTTTTGGTTTTTTATCTTTTAAATCGTAAAACATAATTTATAAATAATTTATCATGACACTTACAAAAACTCCAATATGTGATTTTGGAAAAAAAGCAGATTCTTTCAACCTTTTATCGACTGATAACAAGAAAATTGAACTTAATAACATTAGAGGTGAAAAAGGAACATTGATAATGTTCATTTGTAATCATTGTCCTTATGTTAAAGCAGTAATTAAAGATATTGTAAATGATTGTAAAGAATTAGAAAAAATTGGAATTAAATCTGTAGCTATCTGCTCAAATGATGTAAAAAATTATCCAGAAGACTCTTTTGAAAATATGATTGTATTTGCAAAGGAGAATAATTTTAATTTTCCTTACTTAATTGATGAAACTCAAAATGTAGCTAAAACTTATGATGCAGTTTGTACCCCAGATTTTTTTGGGTACAATAGTAATCTGGAATTGCAATACAGAGGTAGAATAAGAGAGTTAAAAGACTTAAAACCCGTAAGAGAAGGTGAAAGTGATTTGCTGAAAGCAATGAAACAGATAGCAGAAACTGGTAATGGACCAAAAGATCAAATCCCAAGTATGGGTTGTAATATTAAGTGGTTTAATAATTAATGTATTTAATTGTAACTAGATCTTTTCCTCCAGAAGTTGGAGGAATGCAAAATTTAATGTGGGGGTTAACATATTCTCTTTCAAAATATGATTTGGTAAAAGTCTTTGCTGATTATAATGATAATTATAAAGAACATGATAAAAATGTTTCATTTTCTATAGATAGAGTTGGGGGAATTAAATTTTTAAGAAAACATAGAAAAGCATATTTGGTAAATGAATATATAAAAAATAATAAAAATTTAAAATGTGTGATAGCGGATCATTGGAAAAGTATAGAATTGGTTAATACATCAAAAAAGAAAATTTGTTTAATACATTCAAAAGAAATTAATTTTAAAAAAGGTTCATTCTCAAATAAACGAATAATAAAAGCTTTTAAAAATGTAGATAAAATTGTAGCTAATTCTATATTTACCAAAAATCTGGCCGTAGAAATAGGTTTGGATGAAAATAAGATTGTAGTTATAAATCCAGGAGTGTTCCCAATAAGTGATTTTAGCAAACCAGTTATAAAAGAAGCGGAAAACATATTAAAAGATAAAAGCCCAAGACTAATTACAGTCTCAAGATTTGATAAAAGAAAAAATCATGAAAAAATCATAATGGCTTTAAGAAATTTAAAACAAATATACCCTAAAATTACATATACATGTATTGGTTATGGTGATGAGGAAAAAAATATTAAAAGTCTTGTTAAAGAGCTTCAATTAGATGACCAAGTTACTTTTCTAAAAAATATATCTCAAGATCTAAAGAATGCTTTGGTATATAAATCTAATATTTTTGTGATGCCATCAATAGTGCATAAAACTTCTGTTGAAGGGTTTGGTATTGCATATGTGGAAGCGGCTCAACTTGGAATACCCTCAATTGGTGGAAAAGATGGTGGAGCATCTGATGCTATAAAACATAATGAAACAGGAATCATTTGTGATGGAAATAGCTTAGAAGATATTTATTCTAGTATTGATTTAATTTTAAAAAATAATTCATATTTAGAAATGGGCAAAAAAGCTAAAGAATATTCTTCTAAATTTGATTGGGGCAATATAGTTAAAGAATATTTAAGAATTTTATAGTATAAATAAAAATTATGATCGAAAAATTTAATGGAATAATTTATCTAACAATTTACATAATTCACTTTGGAATGTTAGCATTCTATGCTGGTCAATTATTGGTCGGTACAAGAAAATTCATGGATAAATTTGCTATCGATCATACTGCTGCTTTCATGGTCAGGTTTTTAGGAGCTTTTTTTCTAGGTTGGATACTAATGGCATTATACATTATGTTTGTAAGACCAAATGGTGTAGAGGGAACATGGTCTTTTTTCAACCTAATATTTATTACTCATTTAATTGTTACAATAACTAACTACTATTCTAAAAATATAAGTAAGCTAGGCGTAACAGATAAATTTACAGGTGAAGGAATAATTGTTCCATTTATTTTATTGATATTAAGTGGAATTCTTTGCTACGGGTTAGCAGATAAAATTTATATTTAATTTAAATTAATTTTTTCAAAAACTTTTTCAGCACTTAATTTATTTAAATCTGTAACTTGAATAGGCTTAAAATTTTCTCTTTCAATGCTAACTTTGTAAGCTGTTGTATGAGAACCAAACAATGTAATACCTTTTGCACCCAAATGTGCTGACATGTGAGCTGGACCTGTGTCATTAGCAATAACAAAAGAACTATCTTTTATTAAAGAAGAAAGCTGAGAAATATTTAAAGCCTGATTGTTATCTAGAATGCATAAAGCATTTATTTCTTTAGCTTCATTTATTTCATCTGGTCCAGGAGCTACTACAATTTTATATTGGTCATTATATTTATTTTTGACTATTTCTATAAGTTGATTGTAATAGGGCCATTTTTTTTGTGAAAGATGTGGTGAGCAAAATGGAAATAATAAAATATACTTTTCTAATTTATATTCATTTTTTATTTTGGAAATATCATTGCAGCTCCATGTGAAATCTGGAACCATTGTAAATTTAGTTTTTATATTTGAAGTCTCTAATTGGTGTTTAAATCTTTCTAATACAGATTTTTTATCAAACTCTTCTTTAGTTTTATCTCCTGGAAGCGTTGTTTCAGATGATGACCATATATTGTAATTTGAGCTAGGAAATAAAATTTTTTTATAAAAACTTGTCCGAGAAGAATTTTGTAAATCATAAACTTTAGAAACTTTTAATTTTTTGATTTTTCTCATTAATAAATAAAGATAAATTAGGTTAAACCTAGATAATCTTTTATCTAATATTACGTCTGTTAAATGAGGATTTTTTTTAAAAAGTTCAAAGTATGGCTTAGTTGTTAATAAATATATTTGATCATTATTATGATTTTCAGATATATCTTGAATTGCACCACAAGCTTGGGCTATATCACCTAAGGAACCATGTTTTATGATTAAAATATTAGACATATTTTTAACAACTTAACACACTATAAAATTTTATGAATAAAATTCTAGTCGAAGTATCAGTTGGTGAGCTTTTAGATAAGATTTCAATTTTAGAAATCAAACAAGAAAAAATTAAAGATCCTGAAAATCTTAAATTTATCAATGATGAGTATAATGTTTTGAAAGCTGAATTAGACAAAAATATTCAGAATGATGACAGTTTATTAAATCTTTTTAAATCACTTAAAGAAATTAATGGTAAACTTTGGGTTATCGAGGATGACAAAAGGATGTGTGAAAAAAACAAAGATTTTGGAGAAAAATTTATTAAGCTTTCTAGAGATGTTCACTTTTTAAATGATAAAAGAGCAAAAATTAAACTTGAGATAAATAACCATACAGGTTCAAAAATAAAAGAGATTAAAGAATATACCAATTATTGATATCTATATTTCTTTTCTAAATATTTAATTAAATTGTGAACAAGAAAAGTGATAAATAAATAAATACTACCAGCAACAATAAACACCTCTATTGGTCTAAATGTTGTTGAAATTATAAATTTTGCAACTCCAGTTATATCCATGAGCGTTACAGTGCTAGCTAGAGATGTGCCTTTTAGCATTAATATAATTTCATTACCGTATGCTGGTAAAGATTGTTTAACGGCAATTGGAATTTGAATTTTAGTAAAGATAAATATTTTATTTAAACCTAGGCTTCTTCCAGCCTCAATTATACCTGGTTTTATTGTTTCAAATGCAGATCTTAATATTTCTGAAGTATAAGCTCCAGTATTTAAAGAAAATGCAATTATAGCACACCAATAAGGTTCTTTTAAAATAACCCATAAAAAAGTTGTTCTTAAGTATTCAATTTGTCCAAGACCAAAATAAATAATGAAAATTTGAACTAAAAGTGGAGTTCCTCTGAAAACATATGAGTAACCATATGCAAAACTACTAACTAATTTGTTTTTGTTTAATCTTAAAATTGCAAATAATAAACCAATTAATAATCCAAAAAATAATGATGCAGATAAAAGTTTTAAAGTTACCAGTGTAGCACTAAGTAATTTTGGAAAACTTGTTAATATCAATTCTATATCCATCAATATCCTCTGCTATAATTTTTTTCTAATCTATTAATAAATTTCATGCTTAGGTATGTAAGCATTAGATATAAAAGCGCAGCAAATAAGTAAAAGAATAGTGGATCTCTTGTTGAGCCAGCTGCAATATAAGACTGTCTCATTATTTCAACTAGACCTGTCACAGATATTAGGGATGTATCTTTTAATGTAATTTGCCAAACATTACTTAAATTAGGAATAGCTAACCTTAGCATCTGGGGCATAATTACTTTGAAAAAATATATATATTTTTTTAAACCTAAAACATGGCAAGCTTCAAATTGCCCTTTATCTATTGATTGAATTGCACCCCTAAAAACTTCTGTAGAATAAGCACCTGAAATAATTCCAATTGAAATAGCCCCTGTTAAAAATGCATTTATTTCAATATAGTCATAATAACCAAAGATTTGAGCAACATACATTATAGCTCCACTACCACCAAAAAAGAAAAGATAAATTACTAAAAGTTCTGGAACCCCCCTCACAACAGTTGTGTAAAAATTAGCAATTAAATTTAAAATTTTATATTTAGAAAGTTTTAAAGGTGTAAAAATTAATGCAAATAAAAAACCAATTAACATTGCTGTGATAGCAACAGCAATTGTCATAAGCGTAGCTACGAATAGCTCATCGCCCCAACCTTTATCTCCAAATGATATTAATTCCATGGTAAAGGCGGTTAATAATAACCGCCTTTTAAAATTAAAATTTACATTGATGCGTCAAAGCCAAACCACTTAGTTGCAAGTTCACTAATTTTTCCAGCTTTTCTTGCTTTATCAATAGCTTTATTGAAATCTACAAGCAGTTGAGCATCTCTTTTACCAAGAGCTGAGTCTGAACCAAATTGTGCTTCTTGTCTTAAGCCAACACCTACACCATTACCAAAGTGCCCGCCTGAAAAAGTTGGTCCAACTAATACTACATCTTTTCCAGATTTGTCTGCATAATCAGTAAATGCTACTGCAGCAGCTAATGCTGCATCACATCTTCCAGCAGCTAAATCTAGATTAACTTCATCTTGAGTTTTGTATGTTCTAACATTAACAGAACCTACATCACCTGACTCTAAAAAGTTTTGGTGAATTGTTCCAGTTTGAGTACAAACAGTTTTGCCAGCTAATGCACCTGTAATTGTTTTAAGTGCAGCCTTCACATCTTTTCCACCTAAAGATAGGTTTATACCTTCAGGAGTATCCATGCCTTCAAGATCAGAACCTTTCATTACCGCAAGAGACGCTACTTCATCAGCATACCCTTGAGAAAAAGTTATTACTTTTTTTCTCTCATCAGTAATAGACATACCTGCCATTATTGCATCGTATTTTCTCATCCTTAAAGCTGGAATCATTCCATCCCAGTCTTGTTCAACTATTTTACAATTTCTTTCCATGTAAATGCATAGCCAGTTTGCAAGTTCAACCTCAAAACCTATAAGTTTTCCATCTTCAGATTTAGAATTCCATGGAGGGTAAGCGCCCTCTGTTGCAATTCTAATTGTGTCTGCAGATAGGGTTGAAGTAAAAAGAATTAAAGAAGCAAAAACGCTTAATATAATTTTTTTAAATTTCATTATTTTCCCCCGTATTAATATTAATATAATTATATTATTCCATAATTTTTGGGATTTAAAAAGACAAAATTAATGATTTATTGACGAGTAAAAATTCCAAGAACTGTCGAAACTTGGAATATAAACTCTATCTAAGGTAGCATTACCAAAATTTTTGTTAAAAACTTTTAGCCAATTTTCAACTTGTTTAGGTTTTTTATCTTGGCTACCAACCTGTGCGGTTATTACTCCATTAGGTTTTAAAACCCTTACCAATGAGTCCATATTTTTCGCTGCAAGATCAATACAAAATTGATCGTCATTTAAATCTATAAAAATTTTATCATAACTGTCATCCTCAACTTTTTTGATACTTTGAAATGCATCTCCCCAAACACATTTAACAGAATTTTTTTCAGTAGCATTTTTCCCTATCGAACCAATATGCTTTTTACAAACTTCAACTACCTCAGGGTCCAATTCATACCAATCGATAAATCCAAAACCTTTTGAAATACACTCTCTTGCAACACCACCATCACCACCGCCAATGATTGCAGCTCTATCTTTGCTATTATTTAATTTTAGAGCTGAGTTAACAAAGGTTCCGCTGTAAATATGTTCATCTTTTTCAGCAACTTGTAAATCATTATCTATAAATAAAGATTTTCCATACTCAACTAGATCTAGGATTTCAACATGTTGGCCTACTTTTGAAGTAAAATCTTCTAAAACTTCTTTTACAAGATAATTCTTCTTTAAACCTTTTGTACTAGTAAGATCATGATAAAACGAAATTGTATCTCTATTTAATTCTTTTTTAATAATTCTTTTGTGGTCAATTTCTTTTTTTAAGACTTCCAATGCAATTGATGGTGAAACAGTTCCACATGTATAAAAATCAAAACTAATTATTCCTTTTTCTGGATAGGTGTGAAAACTAATATGACTTTCAGCTAATAGAGCTACCAAAGTAAAACCTTGAGGTTCAAATTTATATTTTGCTATATTTAAAACAGTAACTTTTGCTTTGTCTGCAATTTTATGTACTAGACCTTCATAAAAAGAAGGATCATACTCTTTTCTTGTTCCAATAATATCTAAGGTAACATGCTCCCCAACTTTAATCATAAATTACTCTTTTTTATAATTTTTAGCTTTTTCCAAAACTTTTTTCATTTCTTCAAACGAAAGAATCTTTGGATCTCCTATTTTTAGAGCAATAACATATTGATGGCAAATATTTTCTATCTCTAACGCTAGTTCAAAAGCTTCTTCTAAATTATTTCCAAAAGCAACCTGGCCGTGATTTGACATCAAGCATGCTTTTCTATTTTCTAGAGCTTTAATAACATTATTAGATAGTTCTTTAGTTCCAAAAGTTGCGTAATTTGCACATTTAATATCTTCACCACCTGCTAATGCTACCATGTAATGAAAAGGTGGAACAGGTTTTCCATGTGATGAAACTGCAGTAGCATTTGGTGAGTGAGCATGGACTATAGCTTTAGCTTCTTTTTTATTTTTATAAATATCATGGTGAAATCTCCATTCAGAGGAGGGATTTTTAACTTTTTCATCTAAGGATTCGCTTTTTTTATTAAAAGGCATAAATACAATATCCTCAGGTTTTAAATTTTCATATTTTTTTCCTGATGGAGTAATTAAATATCCATCTTTATCATCCTCATTTATACGAATAGAAATATTTCCAGATCTTAGAGGAGATAAATTGGTACTGTTTAATTTTAATGAAAATTCAATAATTTGTTTTCTATAATCTAAATTCTTCATTTAAAAAGATTTTTTAAACCTAGTTCAGATGCTTCACAAATTCCTTTTTCAGTGATTAAACCACTTATATATTTTGCTGGAGTTACATCAAAAGCTAAGTTCATAGCTTTGCTTTTTTTTGGGTATATTTGAACTTTTTTTATAATCCCGTTTTCATCTAAACCTTCAATTTGCGAAAGTTCCTCTGAATTTCTTTCTTCAATTGGAATATCTTTGTAATTTTTAATATTCCAATCTATTGTTGAGCTTGGCAAAGCAACATAAAAAGGAATATTATTATCATGAGCTGCTAGTGCTTTAAGGTATGTTCCAACTTTATTGCATACATCACCATTAGCTAAAGTTCTATCAGTTCCTACAATACACATGTCTACATCACCTCTTTGCATTAATATACCACCAGTATTATCTGCAATAATTGTATTCTTAATTCCCTCTTCATTTAGTTCATATGAAGTTAAATTTGCACCTTGATTTCTTGGTCTTGTTTCATCTGCCCAAACATGAACTGGAATACCTTTTTTATGCGCATGATAAATTGGAGATGTTGCGGTTCCCCAATCAATTGTTGCAAGCCAACCAGCGTTACAATGTGTTAAAATATTTACAGTATCTTTTTTTTTATTATAGATTTTTTCAATTACCCTAAGTCCATTGATGCCTATGCTTTTACAAAATGAAATATCCTCTTTACAGATCAATTGTGCTTCATTTAATGCTATTTCTAAAATTTTATCACTATTTAAACCTGATAGCTTATTCATCATTCTATCTACAGCCCACTTCAAATTTATTGCTGTTGGTCTAGCATTTATCAATTCTCTGGCCGATGTTTTTAAAAAAGAATGATCGGTATTTTCAATGATTGAAAGAACTATTCCGTAAGCAGCTGTAGCCCCAATTAAAGGTGCGCCCCTGACCTCCATTTTTTTTATAGCATTTATTGTGTCTTTTACTGTTTTAAGATCTTTAATTACAAATTTGTGAGGAAGTTTAGTTTGATCGATAATTTTCACAGTATTATTTTCAAACCAAATTGTACGGTATTCTTTACCTTCTATTTTCATTTATTTAAAACTCTTCCTGCTACAGTTTTAAGTTTATCTTTTGTTTTTTGAGTTCTTTTTTCCGGGGCTGTAATAATTGCAACATCTAAACAATTATTTGTAGGATCTTTAGGGTCAATATAGTTTTCAAAATTTTCAATTAGGTTTTTAATCATACTTTTAGCTTTTTCAGCATTGCCTAATAAAACTTTTATTACAGATTGGACATCTACATTCTTATGATCAGGATGCCAACAATCATAATCCGTTATCATTGAAACTGATGCATACCTTATTTCTGCCTCTCTAGCTAATTTTGCTTCTGGCATATTTGTCATTCCAATCACATCTGCTTTCCAGGATCTATAAAGATTAGATTCTGCAAAAGTTGAAAATTGAGGTCCTTCCATAACAACATATGTCCCTCCTCTTTGATAAGATATACTTTCTTTTTTAATCGCTTCTTCACATGCATTCATAAGACCATTTGAAGTAGGATGAGCCATTGAAACATGAGCAACTATCTCATCATCAAAAAAAGTTTTGTTTCTTGCAAAAGTTCTATCAATAAACTGATCTACTATAACAAATTTACCAGGTTCCAAATTCTCTTTTAGCGATCCAACAGCAGAAACTGATACAATATCTGTTACGCCTAATTGTTTAAGTGCATCTATATTTGCTCTAAAATTAATTTTTGAAGGGGATATAAAGTGACCTTTTCCATGTCTTGGAAGAAAAAATACTTCTTTTTCATTTAATTTAGTTTTAAGAATTTGATCTGATGGATATCCCCAGGGTGTTTTTATATCTAAAAACTCCCTATCTTTAAATTCTTCCACATCATATAGGCCACTGCCTCCAATAATACCTAATTTGTTTGTCATATTATTTAAAATGATTTAATTATTTATAACTCAAAAATTTATGGATTTAAAAGAATATATTAGATCAATACCAGACTATCCAAAAAAAGGTATTTTATTTAGGGACATTACTACTTTAATTAAAAATGAAAGTGCTTTTGCAGAAACAATTAATCAAATTGTAGAAAGATCTAAAAATTACAAATTTGATAAGATTGCAGCAATAGAATCAAGAGGATTTGTTTTTGCATCAGCTGTATCATATTTGTTAAAAAAGCCATTCATATTATTAAGAAAAAAAAACAAATTGCCTGCTGATACTTACTCTGTAGATTTTGAACTTGAGTATGGTACAGCAACAATTGAGATGCACAAAGACTCAATTAATGAAAATGATTCCGTTTTAATTATAGATGATCTTATTGCAACTGGTGGAACTGCTAAAGCTGCTGCAAAACTAATAGAAATGTCAAAAGGAAATGTATCTACATTTATATTTGTTATCAATCTTTTTGACCTTGGTGGATGTGATGATTTAATTAAAAATGGTTACAAAGTTGAAAATTTAATTGAATTCCCTGGGCATTAGAGATGTTGTTAAGGGAACAAAAATAGCTATTGTAAATTATTATAATGAAAACATTATTAGTTACTGGTGGTCTTGGTTTTATAGGAAGCAATTTGATAGAATTGTTACTCAAAAAAAGATTTAGAGTAATAAATATAGATAAAGTTAGTTATTCCTCAAATTTTTATAATACAAAAGATTATAAAAATAATAAAAACTATAAGTTCATTAAATGTGATATTAACAATCAAATCAAAATAAATAAAATATTAAATAAATATCATCCAGATTGTATTTTTAACTTAGCAGCTGAAACGCATGTTGATAGATCAATCGATAATGCTAAACATTTTATTAAAAGCAATATCACTGGTGTCTTTTCATTACTTCAAGTTTGTAAATTCTACGCAAAAAAAAATAAAAAATTTAAATTTATTCATATATCTACTGATGAAGTTTATGGTGATAAACTTAGGGGAAGATCCTTGGAAAATGATCCTTATAAACCTAGTTCACCCTATGCTGCATCCAAAGCGTCATCAGATCATTTGGTATATTCTTATATTAGAACTTTTGATTTTCCTGGAATCGTTACAAATTGCTCAAATAATTATGGACCAAAACAACATCCTGAAAAACTTATTCCAAAAATAATTTACAATATTTTAAACAATAGACCATTACCAATTTATGGAAAAGGAATTAATGAAAGAGAGTGGATTTACGTTGAGGATCATTGTGATGCACTTTTTAAAATTTATCAAAAAGGATTAATAGGAAACTTTTATAATATTGGATCCGATGTAGTTTTAAAAAACAATGCTTTAATTAAAAATATTCTTTCAATTGCAAAAAGAGAGATTAAAGTAGGTAAAAACGTCAAGATGGTATATGTAAAGGATAGACCAGGTCATGACTTAAGATATTCTTTAAATAGCCAAAAAATTATTAAAACCCTTAAATGGAAACCAAAAACAAAATTAACCAGTGGTTTAAAAAAAACATTTTTTTGGTATCAAAGTAATTTAAAATATTTTTATACACTTAGAAAAAAAGATATCGTCAAAAGATTAGGTCTAAAAAAATGATTAAAAAGGGGATAATATTATCAGGTGGACATGGAACAAGAATGAGTCCACTTACTAAAGCTGTAAATAAACAACTTTTACCAATTTATGATAAGCCATTAATTTATTATTCATTATCTATTCTGATGATGGCCAAAATAAAAGAGATTTTAATTATTGTAAACAAAGGTCAGATAGATTTGTATAAAAAACTTTTACTTAATGGAAATAATTTAGGTATAAAAATTGAATATAAAGAGCAGAAGTATCCTAAAGGACTACCTGATGCTTTTATTTTGGGTAAAAAATTCATTGGAAAAAAAAATGTTGCATTAATTTTAGGTGATAATTTTTTTTATGGTAAATCTTTGGTTAGTAAACTTTTAAAATCCAGTAAGTTAAAAAAAGGTGCAGAGGTTTTTCTACATAAGGTAAATAACCCAAAATTATTTGGTGTAGCTAAATTAAATTCAAAAAAAGAAATAATTGGTATAAAAGAAAAACCAAAAAAAAAATATTCTAATTTGGCTATCACTGGATTATATTTTTTTGACAACCAAGTTGTTAAATTATCAAAAAGTTTGAAGCCATCAAAAAGAAAAGAGCTCGAAATAACTGATTTGCTGAGGAAATATCAATTAAAAAATCAACTTTTTTCAAATGATATTGGTAAAAAAGGTTTTTGGTTAGATGCGGGGTCTATGGAGGACTATTATAAAACAATTAAATTTGTAGGATCAATTCAAAAAAAGAAAAAAAAATATATAGGATGTTTAGAGGAAATTGCTTTAAAAAATAAATGGATATCAAAAAAACATATTATTTCTTCAATAAAATTTTATGGAAACTGCGATTATTCGAATTACTTAAAAAAATTGATTAATTAATCTACTTTTACAAGTGTTAAATATAAATTTTGAAATTGTTTTTCTTCCAAAATAGTTTGATCTGAGATAATTTTTTTACAATTTTCTCCATAAACTAAATATGAACACAAAATCCATAGCTTCTTGTATTCATTATTAATTTTATTATTTGATATATATTTTAATTGGCTATACTTATTTTGCTTTGAAATAAAATTTAAATAATTTTTATAAATTAAAAAATAATTTTTTTTTAAGTTTTCAGTTTTTGCAAAATTTAAATCAACATAATAATTCTTATTATTTGAATCATTTATAAATTGTAAAGCTAAATTATATTGAGGTTTAAAGTACTTTCTATCTTCAAATAACTGTTTAAAATTTTGTTCCATGAACTGGTTTGCAAATGTAATTAATATTATAAATGAAATTAAAAAATTTTTAATGATTTTATTTTTTATCTCATAAATCAAAACAGAAAGTAAGATTATAATTGGAATTAAAACAAATATTATATATTTTGAAGTTATGATTGGTTTATAAATTCCATACACAAGTGGCACAAAATAGGATAAAATTAATAGTGACAGTAAAATAATTAAATAATAATTTTTAAATAAAAAAGTTCTTAGTTTAAAAATTAGAAATAAAAGCAATAATAAATGTATAATACCAAGTAATCTTGAACCAAAATATTGTGAAAAATAAAAATTTGTGTAAAATTTTAAACTTGGTTGTTCATTCCATAAATAATCACCGCCTATTTTTAAATTAGAATAATGTAGGTATGTGATCATTAAAATTGAAAATCCAGTGATAGCTAAAGTAATTAAAAAATTTTTATCAATTGGATGCTTATTAATATATTGATAAATTGGCAAGATTGAAATCGAAGCAAAGATAATTAGAGAAAAGGGATGGGTTAATGTTAAACAAATTTGTGTAATAAAAAATAAAAATAAAAGGTAATTTTTTTTTCTTTCTAAGTATTTAAAAATAGTAATTAAAGAAAGTGTAGCGATAAAGAACATAAGCATGTATGTTCTCATCTCCATAGAATATGAGATTAAAAAAACATTAAAACTTATTAAGAATATCCCAAGTTTATAAGTATTATTTTTTACAATTGTTTTAATCAAATAACCGCTTGAAAAAATACTTAGAATTCCAACAAATGATGAGAAATATCTTCCAACCCCAGGATCATAACCAAAAATTTTATGTAATAAATAAATTATAAAATAGTAAAATTGTGGAGCTAGTTCTGTTGCTTTATGCCTCTCTATCATTTCGCTAAAATTTAAAGAGGGATCTGTAACCCAAAATGTAGCCATTTCATCTATCCATAGATCATCATAATTGATATTAAATAATCTTAGGAATATTCCTATAATTAGAGAGATAAAAAGTATAAAATTAATTAAAGAGTTCGAATTTACCATATAAAATTTCAATTATTGCATAGCTATGCTTCATAATTAACATTTCTTAAATCTAATTTAAATTATATTAATTTGTAATGAAAAATATCAAAGCAATAAAACCAACAATTAAAGCAAGTATTAGTAAAAATAAAGAAATTTTTAAAAAAGAATTCAAAAATTTTTTTGAATGGATTAAAGGTGCTCAATTAGTAGATTTAAATGAATGTGACACTTCAGAGGATCCTGTTAGACCAGAATTAGATAATAATTTTAGAACATCATTTGGAAGAAAAATTTATGGTGTAAAATATAAAGATCAAATACATGCTGTTATGTGTTTTGCATTTACCAATAAAATACCAAAGTCAGTAAAAGATCTTGATCAACTAAGTCAGGATGCTTTTTTACAAAGTGCCTTGAGAGATCAAAAAGTTGGTAAGATTGCTGTTGCATATACAGTCTGGTCTAAAAAAAAGGGGGGCGGTAAGTTAATTGTTAAAGAAGTTTTTAAAATGATAAAAAAATCAAATCACTTAAATAGGTTAGTAACACTTTCTCCTCTTACAGAAATGGCAACAAAATTCCATCTTAGAAATGGTGCAAAACTTCTAAGCGTAAATGAAAATACTCAAAATTTTGAATATAAATAATATTTTGGTAGCGGGAAGTGGGATCGAACCACTGACCTCGGGCTTATGAGTCCCGCGCTCTAACCAACTGAGCTACCCCGCCACTTTATCAACGATGTTTTATACTACTTTTAAAATTTGTTTCAATCAATTCTGTACCAAGATTTTTTTAATAATAGCCCATTGATACATCCACTTAATCTTGCTTTATAGAAGGCCTTTTTATTCTTATTTCCTAAAATTGAATATAAAATTGATTTACAAAATGCTGAGGTCAAGTTTTTAAAAATTTTTAAACAAGCATAAATATAGTTGTCGTGCTTGTGGTGGTAATAAAATTTTGACCACATCCAATGCCAGTTTTTTAAATATTCTATTTTAGACGAAAAATCAGGATCTGATGATGCTCCACCTTTATGATCAATAAAAGAATTTAAAATAACATAAATTTTTTGATTTATTTTTTTTACTCTTAAACATAAATCATTATTTTCAAGATACAAAAAAAAGTTTTCATCAAAATAATTTTCATCTTTGAAACTATTTTTATTGATTAACATCGAGAATCCATCAATATCATCAACTTCAAGAATATTAGCATTTATTACACCATACTTATTTCTAATTTTATAATTTGGATAATTTTTATCACTATGCAAAGGTGAAATAATAGCAAAATCAGAAATATCTAAACAAGATTTGGAAAGATTATCAAAAGTATCTTTTTGAAATGTAACATCGGGATTAAGAATATACGCAAATTGAGTTGCACATTTCTTGATCCCTAAATTATTCGAAGCTCCAAATCCGGAATTTTCATTTAACAAAACCGTTAAATTTTTATATTTCTTCTCTAAGTCATTCTTTAAATTAAGATTTTTAGAGTTTTCTATTATAATTTTTATTGAATTTTCTGGTAATGAATTAAGGCAATTGTATATAATCTTTTCACTTTTATAAGTTACTATTATAAATGTTGTATTTTCTATATTTATGTCCATCAAGAAAAATAAGTATACTTAAAGTAGTGATTATTGTAAAAAAAATTATCGTTAAATTTGAAAAAACTTAAAATGATTATAAAAACCAAGTTTAAAGATTTAGTTATACATATCAATAAGCCTTATAGAGATAAAAGAGGTTATCTTAAAGAATTACTTAGAGAAAATAAAATTAAGAAAAAATTTGTAGTTTCTATTCTTTCATTTTCAAAGAAGAATGTATTAAGGGGCTTACATTTCCAAACTAAAAATCCTCAAGGTAAATATGTATCTGTTTTAAAAGGTAAAATTTTTGATGTAGCGGTAGATTTAAGAAAAAATTCTAAAACTTTTGGAAAATATTTTTCGTGTATTTTAAGTGAATACAATTTTAAATCCATTTATATTCCTCCTGGGTTCGCGCATGGTTTTATGACATTAGAGAAAGAAAACTATGTTCTTTATAGTTGTACAAAATATCGAAGTGCCCAATCTGAAAAATCAATAAAATTTAACGATAAAAATTTAAAAATAAGATGGCCATTAAAAAAACCAATTCTTTCAAAAAGAGATAGAAATGCTATGGATTTTAATATGTATAAAAATAAAAATTTGTGATGAAAAATAAAATTTTAGTAACTGGAGGTGGTGGAAGATTTGCAAAAGTTCTTGCAAAATATAATCAAAAGTTAAATTTATTCTTCGTTAATAAAAAAGAATGTAATATTCTAAATGAAAATTCAATTAATAAAGCAATTAAAAGAATCAAACCAAAAATAATTTTTCATTGTGCAGGATTATCCAGACCCATGTCTGTTCATGAAAAAAATATCGAAAAGAGTATAGATGCAAACATAATAGGAACAGCAAATATTGTTAAAGCATGTAAAAGGAAAAAAATAAAATTAATCTATTTTTCGACAGGATATGTTTACAATGGGTCAAAAGGTAATTATGCAGAAAATGATGGCACAAAACCTTTCAATAATTATGGTTTATCTAAATTAGGTGGTGAGTGTGCAGTGTCTATGTATAATAATTCTTTAATATTAAGAATTACAATGATTGAAAAACCATTTCCATACAATAAAGCATTTTATGATTTAAAAAGTAATTTTATGTTCCATGAAGATTTAGTGAAAATTTTGCCAAAAATAATAAGTCAAAAGGGTATTTTAAATGTTGGAGGACCATCTCAATCAGTATTTAATTTTGCTAAAAAAACAAAAAAAAATTTAAAAAAAATTTCAGCTAAAAAAAACTCATCTTTGCCCTTGAATCAAACAATGAATCTAAAAAAATTAAAAAAAATATTATGGAAAAATTAAATCCTATTATAAAAAAATTGAATAAAATTTATTATTTCTTATTTAAAGAAAGATTTTCAAAAAAGATAAATTTTGAATTTGATAATGTATTTAGGTGGGATTTAATTGAGCATTTAGATAATAAGTATAAGTTTTCTGACTATTTGGAGGTTGGTTGTAATGATGATGAACTTTTCTCTAAAATAAAAATTAAAAACAAAATTGGAATAGATCCTGTTGTGGGGGGAAATATGAAAATTACTAGTGATGATTTTTTTAAGCAGAATAAAAACAAATATGATTGCGTATTTATAGATGGTCTACATATATATGATCAAGTAAAACGAGATATTGTAAATTCTTCAAAGTGTTTAAAAGAAAATGGTTTTATTTTAGTCCATGACTGTTTGCCAAGATCCCTATCTGCTCAAGCAGTTCCTAGACATAGATATAATTGGAATGGGGATGTTTGGAAAGCAATTGTTGATTTAAGAAGGGACCCCGATTTGGAAATATTCACATGCCTTGCAGATGAAGGAATAGCTGTAATTCAAAACAAAAAAAATTCAAATACTCTTAAAATTGATAAAAATATTTCAGATCTAAAATTCAGGGACTTTTACTACAATCATAAAGAGTATATGAGGCCAATTTCCTTCTCAGAGTTCAAGGATAAATACTAAATTCTATCAAATTTAATTTGAATTTTATAATACGCTCTGTATATCTTCACCTTTGTGAGAATAGAAGAAGAACTTAAATTAGATTATTCAGATGTTTTGTTTAGACCTAAACGGAGCACATTAAAAAGTAGAAAAGACGTTAATCTCCTTAGAACATACAAATTTAAATATAGTAAAAATGAGTGGTCAGGAATTCCAATTATGGCTGCAAATATGGATGGTGTTGGAGAACTTGGAATAGCAGATAAATTAAATGAATATGGAATGATAACTTGTTTAACAAAACAACATGACGTTAAAAAAATTAAACAATTTAAAGGTATTAAAAAAATACATCCCAACATTGCATTAAGTGTAGGAATTAAAAAAGGAAGATTTCGAGAATTTAGATAAAGTTTTAAAAGAATTTGGGTTTTTTAAATTTATTTGTATTGATGTTGCAAACGGTTATTCCGAACATTTTACATCATTTGTTAAATCCATAAGAGATAAATATCCTACGAAAACAATTATTGCTGGGAATGTTGTTACAGCAGATATGACTCAAGAATTAGTACTAAGTGGAGCTGATATAATTAAAGTTGGCATTGGTCCAGGAAGTGTTTGTACAACAAGAATTCAAACTGGAGTAGGCTACCCACAATTAAGTGCTGTCATGGAGTGCGCTGATGCAGCTCATGGATTAGGTGCACATATAATTGCTGATGGTGGATGCACATGCCCTGGTGATGTTGCAAAAGGTTTTGGTGGAGGTGCTGATTTTGTAATGCTGGGTGGAATGTTAGCTGGACATGATGAAGGGAGAGGCAAGGTAGTAAAAGTAAATGGTTCTAAATATATTGAATTTTATGGTTCCAGTTCAGATGTAGCAAATAAAAAACATTATGGTGGTTTGTCAGATTATAGGAGCAGTGAAGGAAGAAATGTTAGAGTAAAATATAGAGGTAAAATTAAAGATACAATTTTAAATATTTTAGGTGGAGTAAGAAGTAGCTGTACATATGTTGGGGCTCCATCATTAAAGCAACTAAGCAAATGTACTACGTTTGTTAGAGTCAGTAAGCAATTTAATGATACATTTACTAAATAAGTTATTTTTTATTAAATAATAGATATTTAATAATTTTTATGATTTATTTGCGAGATGAATAATCAGAAAATTAATTTAAATCTTCCTACAAGAGTTCCAAGCTCAATAATCAGTGATTATTTTACTAAAAATTATCAAAAAATTAATACAGAGTTTTTTGAATTTCAATTTGATTGGTTAAATAGAGCATATGCTGCATTTAAAGATTTTGATAAATATTTAATTTTAGCCTATTTGTTTAGAAAAACTTTTTTTTCATATTCTGAATTATTTAAAGTTATCTCATTTGAAAATTTTTTTTCTAACAAAACTTTAGAGGTAGAAAAGTTTAACATTATTGATATCTCAAAGGATTTAATGATTTCAAAGGAAACAACTAGGAGAAAAATTCTTGAATTCGAGAGAGATGGAATTATTAGTAAGAACAAAAAAATAATTACATTAAATTTTGATGCATTTAATATACACAGACCTGAAGCAAGTATTGTATCTTTTTCTAGGCTTTTAGCTTCTATGTCAAAAATTTTATATGATAATAAAGTTTTCAAAAAAACTTATCAAAGAGAATTTTATGTGGAAAAGATTAAAAAAAAATTTACTCAGATATGGGGTATTTTTTTAGATTATCAAATAAATTATATTGTTTCTAGATCAGCTTTGCTAAAAAATGATATTGAAATGTTTCATATTTTTGGTTCGTTGGTTTACAACCAAAACTTATTTATGAAAAAAAATGGAAAATCAAATCATTATAGAGATGAATGGTGGAGGGATATTGTCCACATGGGTGACAAAAAAGGTATTAGCGCAATGACAATAAGTGATTTAACAGGCATTCCAAGACCAACTGTTATTAGAAAATTAAAAAAACTTTTAGATGGAAGAAATGTAATTAAAGATAAAAATAATCTTTATTCGTTTAAAGATGGTCCATTAATGAAGAAATTTAATGATATTAGAATGCAAAATGTAGAAGCGCTCTCAAATACTATTTCTAGTATAAATAATATAGTAATCGAAAATTAAATTGAGATAATAATTCCTGTAACAACAATAACTGCAGCAACTAAACTAAAGAAAATTGTAGACTCAAGTTTTTCTTTTTTTTGATTTTCTCTTACTTTGTTTAAAAGTGTATTGATATCTACTCTTTTTTTTTGATTTTTTAATGAGTGAAGGTCTCCTTCATAATTTTGGGTCTCAACTGAATTATTACTGATATGTTCTCCACTCATATAAATCCAATTAAAGCATACATATCCCACACGGACAATATTTTCTTTGTCCAAATTGGGTTTGTAAAAAATTATTTGACCAAATTGAGTTTTATATAGATTTATAGTCTATTTGATTGAGTTTTTTTGTTAAGTAATTCGCTTTATATTTAATTTTTTCGATTTCTATTTCTATGTTGCCTTCGTTAAGTTGCGACAAGTTTTCAATGCCTACAAAACCGAAGGCAAGATTTTTTTTGTAATTAAAGGAATAGTTAGCTGAAGTTGTTCTTCCTATTATTTTTCCATTTAAATAAATAGGCTCATCGTGCAGCATCAATGGTTTACCTGGTTCGCTGTTTTGTAAAGTTAGCATCACAAATTGTTTTTTTAGTTTTTTATTTCTAATATCTTGTAAAGCTTTCTTTCCAACAAAATCGATATTTTTTTTATAACTTATTGCAAAATCAAGTTTGGCCTCATATTGATTTTCCTCTGGCGAAATATCATATCCCCAATGTAAAAATCCACTTTCCATTCTCATAATATCCATTGCATGAACACCGCAGTGGCTCAATTGATACTTTTTACCAGCATTAACTATTAAATTGTAAATTTCTTTTGCTTTAGACATATCGATATATAATTCATAACCTAGTTCTCCAACATAGGATAATCTTTGAACCCAAACATTTATATCATTGATTTGAATGTTTTTTCCTATTCCAAACTTGAAATTAGAATTTGAAAAATCATTTTTACTTAAATCACTCATCAAGTCTCTACTTTTGGGTCCAAATATACCAAGTGTGCAAAAATCATCTGTTACATCAATTAATTTTGTATTTTCTGAAATATGTTTTTTTATGTGAAATTTATCTCTTTCTCTGTTGGCTGCTGCCGTAATAATTCTAAAATGATTATCAGCTAAACAAATTACTGTTAGGTCAGTTTCAATACCTCCATCAATATTTAACATTTGTGTATAAGTACATTTTCCTATTTCTTTTTTAATGTTAGCTGTACAAATTCTTTGTAAATCTTCATAACAGTTTTCTCCCTTTAGTTCATATTTTGAAAAAGGAGTAAGTTCAAAAAGACCTACATTTTTTCTGGTATTAATAGTTTCATATTCTGCTGAAGGAAACCAATTTTGATAATTATAAGAATATTTGTATTCTGGTTTTATCCCGTTTAGAGAATACCACATTGGTCTTTCGTACCCTCCTGATACACCAAAACAGGCTCCCGCATTTTTTAATTCATCATGGTATGGAACTAATTTTTGATTACGTGATGTTTTATGTTGTTTGAATGGCCAATGCATTCCATATAAATCTCCAAGAGTTTCAGTAATTCTTTCTTTTATAAATTTTATTTCTGAATGGAAATTTTGAAATCTTTTAATATCATAAATGAATAAATCCTCATTAATATGACCATTCATTAACCATTCTGCTGTGACTTTGCCAACTCCCCCGCCACTTCCAATTCCAATACTATTTAAGCCACAACATACAAATAAATTTTTAAAATCAGGAACTTCACCTAATAATGTATTGGTATCAGGTGTAAAAGATTCAGGGCCTGAAAAAAATTTTCTTATTCCAGCTTTTTCTAAAATTGGAACTCTTTTTAATGCAGCTTCTAAATATGGTTCAAAATGTTCAAAATTTTCTGGAAATTCTCCATAAGAGAAATCTTCAGGGACTCTGTTTGTTTTATCAAATGCTGGTATTGATTTTCCCTCAAAAATTCCAATTAACATTTTGCCTGCATCCTCTTTTAAATATAAACTGTCATTAAAATCTCTAAGAACTGGTATATTTTTTGGGAGTTCTTTTATTGGTTCAGTAATTACATAAAAGTGTTCTGCTGGATATAATGGAATACTAAATCCCATGTCTTCTCCAATTTGCCTTGACCACATACCTGTTGCCAAAACTACATACTCACATTCTATTGTTTTATTTTTAACTTTTACACCGGTTACTCTTCCATTTTTTTTTAAAATTTTTTCTACTGGAGATTGTTCAAATATTTTAACACCCTCTTTTCTTGCAGCCTTTGCTAATAAATTTGTAACTCCAATTGGATCTGCCTGACCATCCCCAGGCATAAAAATTCCACCTAATATATTTTTTTTGTTTATTATCGGATAAGTTTTTTCTACATCGTTAGTATCTAATACTTTTACATCAACATCATATAATTGAGCTGTAGTTGCTTGTCTCTTTAGCTCCTGCCATCTACCTTCAGTTGTTGCTATTGATAAAGCTCCATTAAGTTTTAGACCACTTGAGAAATCAACTTCCTTTTCAAGCTTTTTGTACAATTCTAATGAATATTTTCTAATTTTTGTTATACCAGCTGATGGACCTAGTTGACTTACAAGACCAGCTGCGTGCCAAGTTGTACCTGATGTAAGCTGATCTCTTTCTAAAAGAATTATATTTTTCCAACCAAACTTTGCTAAATGATAAGCAGTTGAGGTTCCAACAACTCCTCCTCCAATTACAACAACTTTTGCCGTATTTGGAATTTCATTCATTTAAATCATTTGAATCCCTACCCCAGTTTTTGGGTAGGTGTATAAATTGTAATTGGCTGTCAATTCTTCGTTGGCCTTTATGTCTCTTACAGCAACCATAAAGAAATATTTAGCGTCACTTTTTTCGTGTAGGTTGTAAAATAAATTTTCACCTGTTTTATCTCCATTCTCAAATTTTTTTACTGTTGCATTTAAGTCAATTTTGTCCCCAAATTTCAACTTAGGCAACACATCTGATACCATTCTAATTATTGTAGGTTCGTTTGAATGATTATAAAAACCTCCTAATGGTGTTCTAATATATTTATTTTCAAACTGCTCATCCCTTATATGAGTTATGCCAATAAATGTATTTTTTTTTATATCTACATTAGTGAATAAGCCAAGGCCTTCGATCGGTGAGTTTTTAATCGTTAATCCATCTGGAAGTGGTCTATACATTATGCAATTACCTCATTAGCTGAAATATACTTATGACCAAAAGTATCCGCAACAGCTTTATGTGTCACATTTCCTTTACAAACATTTAATCCAGCTAAGAAGTTTTGATCATCATTTAAGGCTTTTCTATAGCCGTTATTTGCCAATTTAGATAAAAAAGGCAAAGTAGCTTTATTAAGTGCTAAAGTTGATGTTCGAGGAACTCCACCTGGCATATTAGCTACACAATAATGGACAATGTCGTCAACTATATAAGTCGGTTCAGCATGAGTGGTTGGTTTACTTGTTTCAACACATCCACCTTGGTCAATCGCTACATCAACAATAACTGATCCTTTTTTCATTAATTTTAACATATCTTTTGTAACAAGTTTTGGTGCCTCAGCTCCAGGGATTAACACTCCGCCAACCAACAAATCTGCATCTGAAATAAGTTTTTTTAAATCAATATTATCGCTTTGTTGAGGAATTATTTTATTTCCGAACTTTTCTGTTAATTGCTTTAATCTTTTTTCTGATTTATCAACAATATGAACTTTTGCTTGCATACCTGTTGCTATCTCTGCAGCATTTTCTCCGACTACTCCTCCACCTAAAATTACAACAGTTCCCCCTTCTACACCTGGTGCTCCTCCTAACAATACTCCTCGACCTTTTTGATTTTTTTCTAAACAATGCGCACCTGCTTGAACTGACATTCTTCCTGCTACAGCGCTCATTGGAGCTAACAAAGGTAATCTACCATTATTATCTGTAACTGTCTCATATGCTATGCACACAGCCTTAGAATTTATTAAACCCTCTGTTAGTTCTTTAGCGGCAGCTAAATGCAAATAAGTAAAAACGATTTGATTTTCTTTAATCATTTTTACCTCGTTAGATAATGGCTCTTTAACCTTAACAATTATTTCACTATCACTGAAAATGTCTTGCGCGTCATTAACTATCTTTGCACCTGCTGTTTTGTATTGATCGTTATCAAATCCAGCTTCATGTCCTCCATTATTTTCCACTAAAACCTCATGACCACTTGAAACCAACGATTTTACACTGTCGGGAGTAAGGCCTATTCTATTCTCTTGAGGCTTAATTTCTTTAGGTACGCCAATTTTCATTGAAAATTAATTTTTTTTGGATTTTGAATACTTTGTTATACCAGTTCTAAGTTTTTCAATTATTTCATCAATGTGTTTTTTTTCTGAAATAAACATTGGTGCAATAATTAAACAATCTCCTGTTGCTTTAAAATTAACTCCAACTTCATAACAATGTTTAAAACAAGTATATCCTGCCCGACCAGGTTTTTTGTCCATTTTAATATCTATGCCACCCATCATTCCATAACCCCTAATATTATCTACTACATCTATATCTTTTAATGAAAATAATGCTTCTTGAAAATAAGATGACATTTCTTTTGCTCTATTAAAAATATCTTCCTTTTCAAAAATATCTTGAACAGCTAAAGCGGCAGCAACTGATATTGGAATTCCTGAATATGTATAACCATGAAACAATTCTATTGTTCCTGTAGGGGATCCGTCCATAATACCATCGTAAATTTCTTCTTTGCATGCAACTACACCCATGGGAACAATTCCATTAGTTGTTGCCTTTGCCATTGTCATTATGTCTGGTGTAACTCCGAATTCTTGTGAACCAAATGCAGAACCCATTCTTCCCCATCCAGTAATCACTTCATCAAAAATCAAAAGTATTCCATGTTTATCGCAAATCTCTCTTAATCTTTGTAAGTAACCTTTTGGAGGAACTAACGTTCCTGTTGAACCAGCAACAGGCTCTACTATACATGCAGCAATATTTTCAGCTCCAAAATTTGTGCAAATTCTCTCTAAATCATCTGCTAACTCCATTCCTGTTTCTGGTTGACCAGAAATAAATTTGTGTTCTGGTAAATGTGTATGTCTCATATGAACAACGCCTGGCATTAATATGCTAGCAAATGTTTTTACATTATTAATCATTCCACCAACTGAAGTAGCGCCAATATTCATACCGTGATAAGCTCTTTCTCTTCCAACAAATCTAAATCTATTTCCTTCTCCTCTAGCTTTGTGATAAGCAACTGCAATTTTTATTGCAGTCTCAACAGCTGTAGATCCACAAATTGTATAAAAAATTCTATTTAAATTTCCTGGAGTGTGCTTAGAAATTCTTGTAGCCAGTTCAAATGATCCACCAAAACCTTGTTGAAACGGTTGACAATAATCTAAAGTTTCAAGTTGTTTTGTTATTGCATTTATAATTTCTTTTCTTCCATGACCCAAAGGATTACAAAACAATCCTGAGCTAGCATCAATTAAGGTTTCTCCATGATGATTTTTCATGTAAACACCTTTTGCCTCAGTAATTAATCTTGGATTTTCTTTAAATTCTTTATTTGTTGTAAACGGCATCCAATGCTCGTTAAGAGAATTGGGCATTTTGAATTTGTTTTCTGAGCTCATTTTTTTTAATTTTATTATCTTTAATTAAATAGACTAATTTTGTGATCCTCTCTATAAAAATCGTAATTATAAACTTCAATTCTAAGTTGTAAATGATTTATTAATAAGAACAGTTCAAATAAATGACCATTTACAATGGTCTCAAATTCTAATTAAATTGCGTTTTTAAATTTAAAAAAGAACAGGAGATAAAATGAAAAAAATAATTAGTTTTATTCTTGGATGTTTTGTTGCACTTAATTTAAGCATTTCAGTTGCTAATTCTGCTGCAAATGAAGTTAGAGTAGCTTATTTTTTAGAATGGCCTAGTCCAAATCTAGAAGATATGCAGAAAAAAAACTTCGCTAAAGCACTGGGAGTTCCAGTAAAATGGACGAACTTTACTAATGGTGGAGCAATGACTGATGCTATGTTAGCAGGAGATATTGATATTTCTTATTCACAAGGTTTAGTTCCATTTATAAATGCTGTAAAATCAAAAGCGCCTATTAAGCTAGTAGACATAGCTATGGAATATGGAATGGGAGGAACAACTTGTGTTACTTCTAACGCTTCAGGTATTACAAAAGCAAATGCTACTGAACTTGAAGGAAAAAAAGTTGCAGTACCACTTGGTACTATGGCTGAATATGTTTTCGATGAAAGTATGAAAGTAGTTGGTGCTGATAGAAGCAAAATGGATATAATTCAAATGGATCCTGAAGAAGGAGCTGCTGCTTTAGTAAGTGGTGATGTTGTAATGGCATGTCTATTTGGAGGTAACTCGATCAAAGCTGCTACAGCTATTGGATCTAGATTACTTACAGTTCAAGAAGCTAGAGATGCTGGTATTTTGGGTATAGATATTACATCAGTAACTACTAAGTTTATGAAAGAAAATCCAGGTATGCTTAGAACTTTTATAGAAGTAACTCACGAAGCTAATGCTAGATATAAAGCTGGAAAAAGCGATATGAATTCTATGGCTAAAGCTTCAGAAATGAAAGTTGCTGATATGAAAGAAACTTTAAGTGGCTTTAAATTTCTAACACCAGAGGAAACTAAACAGTCTATGGAAAGTGGAAATCTTAAAGGGTTCTTAGATGGTATGGGAACACCAAAAGGAAATGTAGATACTAGTTTCTTACCTTTATAATTTGAAGGTAAATTAGAATTAAATAGGCGCCAATTTTTTAATTGGTGCCTATTTTTTTTATTTAAAATTTAATGTAAAGTTATTTTATGAGCGATCTAGTTTCTCAAAATTTAAATATGATTTTTAAGTCTCCAAAAGGAGAAACAGTTCATGCATTAAAAGATTTAAATTTCACCATTAAGAAAGGTGAACTTTTAACTGTATTAGGCCCATCAGGTTGTGGAAAAACTACATTATTAAATATTGCAGCAGGATTTATAAGACCGACATCTGGAACCATAAAGTTAGGTAATAATGAAATTAATGGTCCTGGAGTTGATAGAGGTATGGTTTTTCAACAAGGTGCTTTATTTGAATGGTTAACAGTTTCTGAAAATGTCAACTTTGGATTAAGAATGAAAAAAGATGATCCAATTAAAACTGCAAAAAAAGTTGATGAATGGTTAGATATAGTAGGTCTTAAAGGATTTGGTAACACTCCTACTTATCAATTATCTGGTGGTATGCAACAAAGAGTAGCTCTAGCCAGATGTTTAATTAATGATCCAGATTTAATTTTAATGGATGAGCCTTTGGGAGCACTTGATGCATTGACTAGAGAAAAAATGCAGTCATTGGTTTTAAAAATTTGGAAAGAAACAGGAAAGACAATTATTTTAATTACTCACTCTGTAGAAGAAGCTTTGCTGCTTGGAGAGAGATTGTATGTGATGGCCCCTAGACCTGGTAGAATTCATAAGGAATATAATCTTCCTTTTGCTGAAATGGGACTCAAAGAAGATCTAAGAGAGATTAAAAAAGATAAAGAATTTTCATCTAAAAGAGAAGAAATCTTGTCCATGATTTGGAACATGGAAGAAGAAATTATGGGGAAAGATAATTAAATGTTAACCCAAATAATCACAATATTAATTCTTGTATCAATTGTTGGATGCATTCTTTACGGTAGAAAGTTAATAAGAACAGAAAAAATTGATGCGGTATTTGGTAACCCTGAAAGAGCAAAGGGTGGAACACACTGGGTAATTGTTGGAAGTAGTGCCATTTTATTAATTTGGCTGTATTATTCTTGGGATATAGCAAAAGGTTTTTATCCTAAATCAGCGAATGAATTATGTCAGGTAGCTAAAATAAATGAGTCTCTTTTGGGATTAAAATATCAATTTCCAATAGAAGAAAGAGAATTTAAAAGTACCTCAATAATTAAAATTGAAAATAAAAATCTTCAAAAAATTTCCAATGAAATTAAAAATTCAAAAGATTTAAATAGCCAACAAAAAACAGTTTTGATTGGCTTTGTAAATAAAACTGGTCAATTAATTCCTCTGCTTACTAAAGACAATTTAATGGAAATGGAAACAAAACAAAAAATAGAGGGAATAACTGAAAAAATCAATCTTTTGATAGAAAACTTCAAAAAACCAGATTATCCATTTGAAACAGAGGAAGAATTAAATAATAGACTTCAAGCTGTTAAAGAACAAGGTGAGTGGGGTATTACTACAGTAAGTGCAGGCACTGGTTCTATTGAAAATACCTTTGAGGTTCCTTTAATACCTGCAACAGATAGGGGTTTAAAATTTAATGCTGCCGCAGAAGAGCTTAAAGTTATTGATGAAGAATTTTTCAAGCTAAGAAACCATAATCCACAATTTAAAAATTCAGTTAAACAAATCAAAGATGATATAAAAGCATATAGAGCTGGTTTAGATGACTCAGAGGAAGTAGCATCAACATATGCTAAAAATATTGTAAAAATTACAAGAAGAATTGAATTTGCAAGCATCTACCCTCCTAAGGCTTTAAATAAGATGCAAAAAGCAATTATCGAATTTGATAATCTTCAAAAATCAGAACAAGGAGGATTGAGAATAATAGATTTGCTTTTATTCCCTGCAGGGACAATAGTTTCAAGTGGTACTAGTTGCTCAGAACAAGGTTCTGGAAGATGGCTACCAAAACCATCTGATACACTCAACAAATTTATTTTAATGTCAAAACCAAGTGTGGGTTACAAAAATATTCCGTTGCTTTGGATTGATATGATGGATGTTAGTAAAATAATTGGATTTATTTTGCCTGATTGGATCGCTGATGTTCTGCCAGGAGAATACCCAATTCATACTAATGATGGGGTTGTTAAACAAAATTTTAAAGGTAAAGTTCTTAAAATTGTAACTGGAGATTTTAAATTATTTAAAATACCTGTTCCCTATGGTCACATATGGGATTCTTTTTTAAGAGTATTTCTTGGATTAGTATTTGGAATAATAATAGGTGTTCCACTTGGTTTATTTATGGGTTTAAATAGATTTGCCAAAGGTTTCTTTGATCCTTTAATAGAACTTTATAGACCTGTGCCACCACTAGCTTGGGCACCTCTAATTATTTCAGTTTTAGGAATAGATAATACAGGAAAAGTATTTTTATTATTTATGGTCTCTTTATCTATTATGATTATTTCTGCAAGAGCAGGTGCTTCTGGTACTCAGCTATCTAAAATTCATGCTGCTCACTCATTAGGAGCTTCTAAAAAACAAATACTTAGATATGTTATTTTTCCAAATTCATTACCGGAAATCTTAACTGGTATAAGAGTTGCGGTTGGTATGTGTTGGGGGACTTTAGTTGCGGCAGAATTTTTAGCAGGTACTACAGGTATAGGATTTGTAGAAAATGTTGCGAAAAAATATTTCCAATATGAAGTTATTTGGATAACAATTTTTATAATGGGAATGCTTGGACTTCTTTTTGATGTAACTCTTAGAAAAATTATTGATAAAACAATCCCTTGGCGTGGCAAAGGTTAAAAGTGAACCAAAAGGTTTTAAAAAATAAAATCATTAATATTTTTAAAAAACACAAATTAAGTAGCGAACATGCCTTGGTTTGTGCGAACGCAATAATTAATGCAGAATTAGTGGGTGCTCCTACTCATGGATTGTCAAGATTGAAAATGTATTGTGATAGAATTAATAAAAAAGTTATTAATCCACAACCAAAATTAAAAATTAAAAAAATTTCTCAATCTATTTCTCAAATTGATGCTGATAATAGTATTGGATTTGTTGCAGCAGATATTGGGATAAAACAAGCAATTAAAAATGCAAAAAAAACTGGAATTGGAATAGTTGGAATAAAAAATAGTGGTCACTATGGTTTGTCAGGCTACTATGCAGAACAAGCTGTTAAAAAAAATCTTTTAGTTTTTTGTTTTACTAACGCTCCACCTGCAATAGCTCCTCACGGAGCAAAAAAAAGTTTGTTTGGAACAAATCCTATCTGTTTTGGAACACCCACATCCTCAAAAGTTCCGTTTATTTTAGATACATCGGTTTCTGTGATTAACAGGGGCAAAATTAGAGTTGCAGAACGAACAGGTAAAAAAATTCCTGAAGGTGTAGCTTTAGATAAATTTGGCAAACCTACAACCAATGCAAAGAAAGCTTTGGCTGGTGTTCAGTTGCCAATATCTGGTTTTAGAGGATCGGGACTTGCCTGGATGGTTGATATATTAAGTGGTGTATTTACTGGAGGAAATCATGGCGGGAAAGTAAAAGATCCTTTTGATGACTTTTCTGGCCCACAAAATATTGGTCATTTATTTTTGGTTATGAAATCAAATTTATTTGTTAGCAATTATACTAAAAGAATAAAAGAAAATATTATTAGAGTAAAAAGGTTGCCAAAAATAAAAGGTATAAAAGAAATTTTATACCCTGGTCAAAGTAAGCAAAGGCGATATAAAAATAATCTTAAAAAAGAAATTAAAATTACTTCTAATATTGCTGATGATTTAAAAAAACTAGATGCTTAATAAAGATATATTAATTCAAATATTAGAACAATTATTAGAGAAAGCAAAAGAAGTTCATGATGAATTGAATACAATAGATGGAAAAATTGGTGACGGGGACCTTGGTATTACAATATTGCATGGTCTAGATGAAATTAATAATAATCTTGATAAATTTACAAATGATATGGGAAATAATTTTATGGTGTGCTCCCAAGCATTTGTAAAAAAATCAGGTTCAAGTTTTGGTACTTTAATTGCTTTTTCATTTATGAATATCTCTAAGTTATTAAAAGGTAAGAATTCTTGTAATCATGAAGATATTGTCAAAATTTTTGAAACAGCATTAGAAACTATAATTCAAAGAGGTAAAACAAATTTAGGCGATAAAACAATCGCCGATAGCCTTAATTTAATTATAAAAAAACTCAAAGATGAACAGAATTATTTAATTACATTTAAAAATGCAACAAAAGAAGCTCTTGCAAATTTTAAGGGTAAAAAGATTAAAATCGGTAGAGCTAGAATGTTTGAGGACAAAACCAAAGATCTTGATGACCCTGGTATGTACGCTTTATATTTATTATGCAGCAAACTTTAGATTAATTTAAAAATATTTTACTTAGTTTCTGTACAAATATCTTTTATTACTGGTACATTTGCACAATCAAAACATTTAGTTAATTGAACAATGCATCCATCATCTAAAACTTTTACATCAACAACTTTATCACATTTTGAACATGTAGATGAAATTGTTAATCCACATTTTTTACAATTATAAGTTTGAGTTTCCATAACTTACAAATATGGATTAAAAATATTTTATCAATAAATTATTGTTTTATTGATTATCATTCTCAAAAAAAAAATTTTTTTTACTTAATTTTTTGTAGTAATGATAATCATTATCATTTTGATAATTGAAATATTAAAAATACAATTAAAATAGCCCAAAATACTCCATAATAATATTTTATATATTTTCTAGCGAATCCTTTAGAAACACTTTCAGTCTTTGTTACTTTTTTTTTCTGCATAAAATAATGTAATTAAAAATATTGCCGTCCAAACTAGACCTATAATACCTTTTAATATTGATGTCTCCGCTCCCCATAAATCTAAAAATAAAGCACCTAGAACAATCCCTGCTGCGTATATAATTATTGCTAAAAGGCTTAAGTTCATTTTAATTTATGAGAATTATTTTTTTTTAGTTTTTTTAAGTCCCAATTTATCACTGTGTCTTAATCTTAACACAACAATTGCGCCAGCAATTAATAGTATTGCTACAGCTTCATAAACTAGTCCGGAAGGATTCATCTCTTTACCTTGAAGAATAATAAACCTAGCTAAGGCCGTAATAGCAATTAACAAAGGTAGAGTTATACTGATTGATTGTTGGTCCCAAAATACTCTTACCATTGCTAAAACTTCTAAATAAAGAAACATTAAAAGTAGATCTGCCAATGTTACTGATTTATTTATAAACATTGTTCTTATTTCAATACCAACAGCAATGATAGTGCTTATCAAAATAATTGATAATAAAATTAATTGTAAATTTTTAGTTATCTTATCCATTAGTATTTTTTAATTTTTTTCCGAATTTAATAATATCTTCTATCAATAAATCAGGTTTTTCTAAAGCAGCAAAATGACCTCCTGAAGACATTTTTGTCCATTGTTTAATATTATATATCCTCTCAACATAGGATCTTGGGGCCCATTCCAAATATTCTTTGGGAAATTCCGCTATAGCTGTAGGAACATTTAATGGTAAATGATCTTTTGGAAGCATTCTTCCTCCTTCTTCTCTTCTGCCATAATAAATCCATGAAGCGGTATTAAAAGTTTTTGTTACCAAGTAAAGCATGATATTTGATAACAAAATATCCTTCGAGTAAACACTTTCAATGTCACCATTTTTTAAATCAGACCACCCACGCATTTTTTCAATTATCCACGCAGCAACTCCAATTGGACTGTCCATCATAGCATAACTTAAAGTTTGAGGCTTTGTTGCCTGCTGAGTTCTGTATCCATCTTCTATTCTTTGATCTTTTTTAAATCTTTCCTGCCAATCAATTTCCTCTTTTGTTTGAGGACCATCAGGATGACGGATAATTAAAATATTTATATGAATACCTAATAAATTATTTGGAAAATCGTAAGCTAACCATGTAGAAATTGTTCCACCAAAATCTCCTCCCTGTGAAATATATTTTTTGTAGTGTAATTTTTCAGTCATCAGTGAATTAAAAATTGATGCCATTTTTCTTGGACCAATTGGTCTTGCAGGACGATCAGAAAATCCATAACCAGGCAAAGATGGAACAACTACATTAAAACCATCCTCTTTGTCCCCTCCATAATTTTCTGGATGTGCAAGCTGGTCTATAATATCTAAAAATTCAATTATCGAACCTGGCCAACCATGATTTAATAATAATGGCTGAGGATTTGACCCACTCCCTTTTTCATGAATAAAATGAATGTCAATACCATTTATATTTGATTTAAAATTTTGAAATTTATTAATTTTATCTTCTGTTTTTTTCCAATCATATTTTTCAATCCAGTATTTTGAAAATTCTTTCATATATTCTAAATTTGTTCCATAATCCCATCCTCCATCATCAGGCATTTCATGCCATTCATATTTTTTGACCTTTGAATATATGTTTTGAAGAACTTTATCTGAAATCTTTACTTTAAAAGGTTTTGTCATTTTACTAGTATATATATTTTTAAATTTAAAATATAAAATAGTTATGAAAAAAATAATTAACGATCCAAGTAATTTTGTTGAAGAGTCTATTGATGGACTTATCAAATCACACCCTGATATATATTCAATTGCTAAAGATAATAATAGAGTAGTTACTAGAGCCAAAAAATCCTCAAATAAAGTAGGTATTGTAACTGGAGGTGGTTCTGGACATTTACCAGTTTTTACTGGCTATATAGGAAAAGGTTTTTTAGATGCGTGTGCTGTAGGATCTGTATTCGCTTCACCATCAGTTGATCAAATGTTTTCAGCAATAAAAAATGCAAATAACGGTAATGGAGTATTGTGTATTATTGGAAATTATGGTGGAGACGTAATGAATTTTGAAATGGCATGCGAAATGGCTGAAGCAGAGGGAATAAAAACGAAAAAAGTTATAGTTGCCGATGATATTGCTAGCGCAAAAATTTCAGAAAAAGAAAAAAGAAGAGGTATTGCCGGTATGATTTTTGTATTTAAAATTGCTGGTGCTATTGCAGAGACAGGGGTATCTCTTGATGATGTTTTTAAAACAGCAACTGAAGCAAACAATAATATTAGAACACTAGGGGTTGCGATGTCACCTTGTATTTTACCTGAGGCAGGTAAACCTACTTTTCAAATTGGTGATGATGAAATTGAGATAGGAATGGGAATACATGGCGAACCTGGAATTAAAAGAGAAAAATTAAAACCAGCCAATGATTTAGTCGATGATCTTTATAAAAGAATTATTGAAGACTCTGGGATTAAAAGTAATGACCATATAGCAATCATGATAAATAGTCTAGGAGCTACACCACTTGAAGAACTTTATATTATATCAAAAAGAGTTAATGAAAATTTGTTAAATTCTAAAATTAAAAATATTAAAACTTTTGTTGGAAGATATGCTACCTCTATGGAAATGGCTGGAATGTCTATTACAACTTTAAAATTAAATGATAATTTAAAAAAATATTTGTTTGAAAATAGTGAATGTCCTTTTTGGAATAATTAAGTTTTATTCCTCAAAAAATATATAAATATAAATCCTGTTATATACATAATTAGTGCGTAAGCGGCAGTAGGAATTAAGTAAACAATTTCGTTCGAGATTTGAGTAGCAACAAATACTGCTAAAGTTCCATTTTGTAAGCCGCATTCGATTGCAATACATTTTCTTTGTTCTAGACCCGTCGCAAATGCTTTTGCAAGATTATATGCAATAAACATCATTACTACATTTAATATTAAAACAACTAAACCAGCTTGAGATAAATATTCTACAATATTATCTTTTTCCTCAATCCAAATAGCTACAAATACAATTACAAATAAAATTCCTGTTATTTTATCTATAATAGAAATTTTAGAGGAAATAAAATTTTCAGCGAATTTTCTAATTATCATTCCTAAGATAACTGGAACTGCCACAACACCTGACATCTTAATTGCTGTTCCTGTCAAACTAATATTCTGGGATGTTAAATCTATTCCAAGTAAGTCTGCAGAAGTAAAAACAATTAATGGAACAGTAATGATACTTATAACACTTATGACTGCTGTTAATGATACTGATAAAGCAACATCTCCTTTTGCAAATTTAGTAAGGACGTTTGTGGTTATTCCTCCTGGAGCTGCTGCAATAATCATTACACCTAATGCAATTTCTACGGAGGTGTTAAGTATCTTTATTAAAATAAAAGCTACAATTGGTAAAATTACTAGTTGAGAAATAAAACCGACTAAAAAATCTTTAGGGTTTTTTAGAACTCTAATAAAATCTTGGGTTGTTAGTCCTAAACCTAAACCCAGCATTATCAATGCTAGTGCTATAGGTGCTATTTTTGTTACTATCTCCATAAAGATGATATTTTCTACTCGTAACTATTTTACTATAATTTTAATAAAAATTATATATACAAAAACCTAATAAAAATGCTTTCAGATAAAGAAATAGTTTGTCCAAACAATCTTTTAAATGTAGCCCACAAAAAAAAGGGTGTGGTAGTTGGAATTGTAAATGCAGGAAAACCTCTTCCAATGCTATCTGTTATGGATGCTGTAAACGAGAATCTAATAATTCCAATTTTAATTGGCGATAAAAAAGAAATACAGAAATGTGCTGATGACCTAAAATTTGATATTTCAAAATTTGAAATAGTTCATGAGCCTGTTGAAAATAATACAGCAAAAATTGCGGCTAAACTAGCCTCTGAAGGGAAAATAAAAATAATTGTTAAAGGACACATACATACAGATGTTTTGATGAAGGAAGTTTTAAAAAGAGAATATAATTTACTAGGAAAAACTAGACTAAGTCATATATGGCATATGACTTTAGATAAAGAAGATTCTCCCCTAATAATTACAGATGGTGCACTAAATGTAATGCCTAATGTAAAAACAAAAATGCATATTTTAAAAAATGTTATTAATTTTTCTCATAGAATAGGAATAGAAAAACCAAAAGTTGCAGTTCTATCTGCAACTGAAGAGGTGTTAGATAGTGTTCAAAGTTCTCTAGATGCTAAAGAAATTACCGAATTAGCAAAAAAAGAAAATTTAAAAGCTGATGTTTTTGGACCATTGGCATTTGACAATAGCATTTCAAAAAAATCTGCAGCAATTAAAGGAATTAAAAATACAGTTGCTGGCCAAGCAGATATACTTTTAGTTCCATCAGTAGAAACTGGAAATGGATTGGTAAAAATGATGATCTATTTTATGGGCGCTTGTGCTGCAGGTGTAGTAATTGGTGGAAAAGTACCAGTAGTAATTACAAGTAGATCTGATGAAGCAAGAGCAAGATTAGCATCAATGGCGGCGGCAGTTGTTGCATTAGACTAATTAATGATTTAAAAGATCAAAAATTATGACAATTAAATATCTTAAAAAATCTCCTAAAACTCCTTCAACAGATGACACAAAAACAAGAGAAATTGTTCAAAACCTGTTAAGTGATTTAGAAAAATCTAGAGAAGAAGGTTGTAAAGATTTAACAAAAAAATTTGATAAGTACGAAGGAGAAATTGTCGTATCAAAAGATAAAATTGATGAAATAACTAAATCACTAGATCAAAAAACTAAAGATGATATTAAATTTTCTTATGATAGGGTAAGAAAGTTTGCCGAAGCTCAATTAAAAAACTATGGACAAGACTTTGAGGTTGAACTTTCAAAAGGTTTGTATGCTGGTCAAAGATTAATACCAGTTAATACGGCTGGTTGTTACATACCTGGTGGAAGATACGCACATATTGCTTCTGCAGTAATGAGTGTTACTACTGCAAAAGTTGCAGGTGTAAAAAATATAATTGCATGCAGTCCTCCTAAAGCAGATGTTGGAGCTCATCCAGCAATAATTTATACTGCCAACTTATGTGGCGCTGATGTAATTCTAAATTTAGGTGGTGTTCCTGCGATTGCAGCAATGACTTATGGTATGTTTGGAAATCAACCTGCTGATATACTTGTTGGACCAGGTAATCAATTTGTTGCAGAAGCAAAAAGAATTTTGTTTGGAAAAGTTGGAATAGACTTGTTTGCTGGACCAACAGAAATAGCTGTAATAGCTGATGAAACAGCAGATCCAGAAATAGTAGCCTTTGATTTAGTAGGACAGGCTGAACATGGATACAATTCCCCTGCGTGGTTGTTTACTACAAGCCAAAAACTTGCAGATGAAGTAATGAAAAGAGTTCCTGAGTTAATTGCTGATTTACCTGAAATTCCTAGAACAAGCTCTGAGGCCGCTTGGAGAGATTATGGTGAAGTTATATTATGTGATACAGAGGAAGAAATGGCATCGATTAGTGACGAATACGCTCCGGAACACCTAGAGGTACAAACTAAAAAAGATGAATGGTTTCACGATAGACTTAAAAATTATGGCTCGCTGTTCATTGGGGAAGAAACAACAGTTGCATACGGAGATAAATGTTCTGGAACAAACCATATACTTCCAACAAAAGGTGCTGGCAAATATACAGGTGGTTTGTTCGTCGGGAAATTTATAAAAACTTTGAGTTTTCAAAGAATGACTAAAGAGTCTACAAAAGAAGTTGGTGCAGCAGCGGCAAGAATTTCAAGATATGAAGGTATGGAAGCACACGCAAGAACGGGCGATGTAAGACTAAGAAAATACGGTTATTCGAATTAAACTTAACTTAATACTAAATCTAAATATAAAGCAGCAGACCAAGAAAAATTATTCGCGCCCATAGATTTTCCGTTTTTACAACTATAATATTCATGAAAACCTTTCTTTTCTAACATTTGGATAGTCTTTTGTTTTACATACTCAGAAAATAACTTATCTTTATTTTTTAAACCTTGATAGATAATCCAGTTACAATTGATCCAAACTGGTCCACGCCAATATCTTTTCTCTTCAAAATTTTTATGATTTGGTTTTATAGACGAAAAAATATATTTTTCTTTTTTATTATAATTTTTTAAACTATTAATTATTTTTTTATTAATTAATTCATTTTTTAAATCTGCATATAAAAGAAAATAATTTGTAATTGACGGAATTCTTATTTTTTTTTTATTTTTTAAATCTTTACAGATAAATGTATTATTTTTGTGATTATACAGTTTTATTATTTTGGTTTCGGTTAAAGCAATATAATTTTTAATTTTTGAAATATTTAAATTAAATTTCTTAAGTAAAACTAATAGATCTTTGTTTGCTTTTAAGAATATAGAGTTAAAACCTATATCAACAACATTGAACAAAGACGCCTTATAAATTTTTTTTGTATTGTATTTATTTTTTTTTAGGAAATTTTTAATTGTGACATACCTGTCATAATCTATATCTAGAGGTCTATATTCTGGGTTAACAACTTTAACATCTCCCCTTTTATACTTTAAATCTTTCTCAACTTTAATTTTGCTCATTGGTATATCCCATAAAGGTGAATTATCATATCCACTCTCCCAAGGATGTAGAATTGAAACTAAGCCTGTCTTTTTTGGATCTCTAAATTTTATAAACCACTCATGGTATTTATTTAGATTTTTTACAATTTTAATTACCTTTAATTTTTGTTTTTTATTGAGTTCATTTTTTTCTACAATTTTTTTTAATACACTTGTCATTATTGGTGGTTGTGTAATTCCTGATGAACTAATTTTATTTCCACAATTCCATACTGAGTAATTAGGATAATAATTTGTATTTTTGTTATGGAAAAGGATATGTGGAACCATCCCATCCTTCCACTGCCCTTTTAATAAGGTACTAATTTCACCCAAAGCAAAGTTCAAATTAAAATATGAATAACCTAGTGCAATAAATGCGGAGTCCCAATTCCATTGGGCAGGATATAATTTATTATTTGTTGGCAAAGTGTAGCCTGATCTTCTGTTACCTAATAATACCTTTTTTGCTTTTTTTATTGATGCTTTCATCAACCCTTAACACTTCCAGCTGTTAACCCACTAACTAAATATTTTTCAAAATAAACAAATATAAATAAAACAGGTAATGTTACAATTACTGACCCAGCCATCAAATATTGTCTTGGTGTTTCAGCATCGCCACTCAAATATTGTATTGCCCTAGATAATGTAAATGAATTTGGATTATCTAAAAACATTAATGAAAATAAAAATTCATTCCAAGCTATCATAAATACGTAAAGCGCTACCGAAGAAATTGCTGGAATACTGAGTGGAAGAATTATTTTAATGATAATTCCAAACCAACTCAATTTATCTAAAATTGCAGCCTCCTCTAGTTCTTTAGGTATACTTTTGAAATATCCTTGTAGCATATAAATAGCGACTGGTAGTGTTGTTGCGGTATAAACTATTAATAAGCCAAAAATTGAATTTCTTAAACCCAACTGACTAAAAACTGTATACAGTGGTATTACTAAGACAATTGCAGGGAACATATAAATTATTAATATTGAAGTAGACATGAATGATTTTCCAAAAAAGTTAAGTCTTGCAATTGCATAAGCAGCTGGAATTGCGAAAAGTAATGTAATTAAAACAGTTCCTAGAGAAACTATTGTACTAGTCAAAATATATTTTCCAAATTTATATGACTTAAATATTACAAAATAAGATTTGAATAGTTCCTTTATATCCTGATTAAAATTTATAGAAAAATCTAGTGGGTTAACAAGTAAAGCAATTTGAGTTTTAAAACTTGTTACCAACATCATATAAAATGGAAATAAAATTACAAATGAAAATAAAACTATTCCAAACAATGTAAGAAAATCAAATATTATAGTTTGAGTAGAATGTTCATTGATAAAAAAATCATTATTATACTTTTTTAATTTATTAAAAAATAAACAAATAATTAAAAAAGATCCAAAGTTATACCAAAAAGGAAGATTTTGAATTAAATATCCATCAATAAAAATAAATATAAACGAAAATATAAATAACCTAATTAAAAAATTTATCTTTTTTTCTATGATTACATTTAAGAAAGTTACTAAGAATCCTAAGATAAATAAAATTTGAAAATTCAAATTATCTAACTTTACACCTTGCAATGTAGATAGAATTTTCCAAATGGAAATCAGACTTAATAAAAGTAAGGAGGAAATAATTGAAAAAATTATAATATTTTTAATTTTCATCTACCTTCCTTCCTAAAAGTTTGAAATAGAAAAACATAAATAATAGTAAAAGGATCACAATAACTATTGATACCGCTGACCCTGTTCCTATATCAGAAATGGCAAATCCCTGTTGATATACGTTTATAGGTAAAGTTCTAGTTCCAGAGGCACCTCCTGTTAATAAAAAAACGTCTTCAAACTTATTAAAATTCCAAATAAATCTAATCATAAAAAGAATAGAAATTACTGCAGTTATTTGAGGTAAAGTTATTTTAAAGAATTTTTGAAAAGGACTTGCACCATCAACATCTGCTGCTTCGTACAATTCTTTAGGTATTGCTTGAAGTCTTGCGAGAATAAATAAAAACGCAAGTGGAAAATATCTCCATATTTCAAAAATTATGACCGTTGTTAGTGCGAGTCGTAATTTAAAATCAATACCTAAAATATTAATATCTATATACTTTTGACCAAGTAAGTTAATTGGTGTTTCAATTATCTGATAATTAATTAGCAAACTATTTAAAGTTCCACTATTTGGATCAAGTAATAGTTCCCATGTATAAGCTAGCGCTACAACTGGAGCCACATATGGAAATAGTAAAACACTCCTCATAAATGTTCTTCCATAAAATTTTTGATTAACCATTTGCGCAGTTAATATTCCAAAAATAATTGATCCAATTGTTCCAAAAAAAGTATAATAAAATGTAGTAAGTAATAAATCTAAAAATTCATTTTCAAAAATAACTTTTTTAAAATTTTTAAGAGTAAAATTAGCATTTAATAATATATTGTCTGAATCTCCATCTAATTTAGGTTTAATAGATTTGAGTTCTTTTTTATTAATTACTGAATTATCAGTTATCTTAAAAAGAATTTGGAAGTTTTCCTTATACTTGGCTGGCCACGTACCAAAGTCGCAATTTATCTTGTTTTTTTTATATGTACATCTTTGATCTAAATCTAATGGTTTAAGATTTTTGGGATACTTATCCTCAAATTTCACTTTTCTAATTTCTTGTAATAATGAACTATTTCTTAATTTATAAAGAATTTTTATTTTGTTTTCATCTCCAGATACAGTTTTAACAATTTTTTTTGCTCTTGGTTCCGGAATTCTTATATCTTTTAGCTCTACTTCTTTGAAACTTATCCAAATATTTGCAAATATTGGAAATAATATAATCGCAAAAACTAAGCAAACTGCAGGTAAGGTTAAAATATAAGCAGTTCTTTTTTCAGTGTATGATAAATTATCTTTCATAAAAAAAAGCGGATAAAATATATTATCCGCTTTTTTTAAAAATTTAAATTACTAGAATTTAGCTAACTCAGCATTTATTTTATCAACTGCTTCATCAACAGAAATCTGATCGTCAATATATTCTCTTGCGATTCTGTTTAAAAACTGTGCATTGATAATTTTAGATGCTCTAGATAGCTCTCCTTCTTTAACACCCCACCTGCTTGCAGTATCTAATCCAGCTACTATGTTATTAATAACATCTGCTGAATAAAGATCAGTTAAAGGTGCTTTTCTATCAACACCAACTGGTAATTTACTCCATGCTTTAGTAAATGCATTAGCATCACTTGAGTTTCCTCTTCTTACAGGAAATTTACCTTCAGGTGCTATAGATAAAGTACTAGTGTAACCCTCATCCATTGAATACATGATGAATTTTTTTGCTTCATCTGTATCTGCGTCTGCTGTGATCCCAAAGTATCTAATGTCCGCCCAAGCTGCTCCTTTTTTATTATCAGGACCACTAAAATTGGTAATAAAACCAGTTTTTTGAGCTAATTCATTTGATGTTGGATCAACATTGAATGTTGGTGGAGCAGAGTCTCTTAAACCTGCTAATTCATCCATAATAAATGGCGACCAAATTATCATAGGAGTTCTTCCAGCAAAATATAAAGCTCGTGATTGCTTCCAGTAAAGTTCCCCTGGAGGACTAGCTTTAGCTAATACTTTATAAAATTCTAATGAATTTTTTAAAGCTTTGCCTTGTTTTTTTGTTCCACCTTTTTTTACTAGATTAACTCCATTTGCTAAAAGCACATGCTCTAAAACCTGACTCATAAAATTTTCGTCAGTTTTTGTAGCTGCTACAAATCCATACATATTATCACTTGATAAAGCTTTGATTGCTTTAGTAATATTTGCATAGTTTGTTGGAGGTTGTAATCCAGCTGCCTCAAAAAGATCTTTTCTGTAAACTACCATCTGTGTCCAACCGTCAACAGGAACAGCAGCAATTTTAGATCCTTTCTTTGCCATGTTTAATGCACCAGGTGCAAATGTTTTTTTTCCTAGAGCTTTAACAACATCATTATTAGCATCGACATCTAATATCCCAGCTTCTGCCCAAGGTAATACATATTGTAAAGTATGATATATTACATCAGGTAGATCACCGGCTGCAGCTGCTGCTGTTGCTCTTGTGCCTAAATCTTTTTCTTCTATTGGAATTACCTCTACTTTAATTCCAGTTTTTGCCTCAAAAGATTTAGCCATCTCTTCTTGTTTGGCCATTCTGGCTGGCTGAACCTCAGTCGTCCAGAATTTTATATCTGCGTAAACTACACTTGAAAATAAAAATGTGATTACACTGAAGATAGCTATTATGTTTTTCATATTCCCTCTCTTTTTTTTCAGTGTCTACTCAAATTAATTTAATAATAATTAGATAATTTTTTCAATAGAAGATATCCATATATTCCATGTAATTTTCTCATAATAGAATCATTATAAATGAACGAATATTTAAAGATTTGTCAATTTTAAGTTGTATTAGGATCTTAATCTTTCTCCATTTTCATTAAAAATAAATATGTTTTTAAATGAAAATTTAAATGAATTTTTAATTTCTGATTTACTAGAAATTTTTGCACTTAATTGATGTTTATCTTTAGTCATGTAAACAATTTTTTCATTGCCTAAATTTTCTACTAAATCTATTTTTGGTGAAAATTCATACTCAGAATGATCGTCTATATCAAAGTGTTCAGGTCTTATTCCAATGTAATATTTCTTTTTTTCAATATTGTATTTATTAAATTGAATTTCATTTCCTAAAATTTTAATTATTTTATTAGATACAACATCTTCAGGTTTGATTTCAAAAATATTCATTTTGGGAGTTCCAATAAATTGCGCAACAAAGATATTATCTGGATTATTATAAATTTCCTCTGGTGTGCCCACTTGTTCAATTTTTCCTTCATTTAAAATTACTATTCTGTCAGCAAGTGTCATGGCCTCAACTTGATCATGGGTGACATAAATCATATTTGTTTTAATTTTTTGGTGTAATTTTGATATTTCAACTCTCATTTCAGCTCTTAGTGCTGCGTCTAAATTTGATAATGGTTCATCGAACAAAAATATTTTTGGGTTTCTTGTAATTGCTCTACCAATAGCTACTCTTTGTCTTTGTCCTCCTGATAATTCTTTTGGTTTTCTGCTTAACAGGTCTTCAATTTTCAATATTTTTGCAGCATTAGATACTTTACTTTTTATTTCGTCTTTAGATTTTTTTTCAATTTGTAAACCAAAAGACATATTTTCATATACATTCATGTGTGGGTACAAGGCATATGATTGAAAAACCATTGCTGTTTCTCTTTTTGATGGATGTAAATTATTTATTAAATTTTCATTAATTTTAATTTCTCCTTCATCAATTTTTTCTAGTCCAGCAATCATTCTCAATAAAGTTGACTTTCCACAACCTGATGGTCCAACTAAAACTAAAAATTCATCATCATTACCCTCAAAATTAAAATTTTTAATTATTTTATTGCTTCCGAAAGACTTATTTACATTATTGAACTTTATATTGGACATAATATTTATTTTATTAATTTAAAGCTATTAATGTCAAACTAAATCTATAATATCTAAAAATACATAGCTAGATAAAACAGTCATGAATATAATAATAAAAAAATTAATTGTTTTCCATGTTTTTGAATCAATCAAATAATTAGAGAAAAATTTTGCCAGATATCCCAAAGAGAAAAAAAATAAAAAGGATGCTATTGCTGCACCAATACCAAATAGTATCTTGTTATTTATTAATAAATTTTTTGAGAAATTACCTAAAAAAAATACAGTATCCGAATAAACATGTGGATTTAAATATGTAAATCCTAAAGTTTTAATTATTATATTTTTTAAAGATAATATTTCACTACCAAAATTAAGATAAGATATTTTGTAAAGTGATATTATTTTATTGTAAATAAAATAAAGTAAGAAAATAAATAATAGAATATTAAAAATAAGCTCAACAATTTGTGTAAAAAAAACTTTAAAATATTCAAATAAAAATATTCCAAAAAATATTAAAATTAAGTCTGATATAGAGCAAATTAAACATACAATAAAAATATATTGTTTTTTTAAACCTTGTTCCATTACAAATATATTTTGAGCTCCGATAGCAAAAATTAGACTTAAACCTGTAAAAAAACCAAGTGCTAAAAAATTCATTTATTTTTTTTATCTAGAATATCTGCCCTTAAAGTAGTTAAAATAATTAAAATCATCAATGGTATACATATAATATTCATTGTTTTCCAATTAGTAAGTGCGATTAAAATTCCAGCTGATAAGCTTCCAGTAGCATGAATTAAATATACTATAAAATCATTTAATCCTTGGGCTTTAAATTTTTCTTCCTCTCTGTAAGTTAAAACAAGTAAACTCGTTCCAGATATAAATAAAAAATTCCATCCCAATCCTAAAAATATTAATGCAAACAAATAATTATTAAAAGTTTGCTCAAAAAAACTTGCTATTATTGTTATGCTATAAAGAAATACTCCGGCGTACATTATTTTGCTATGACCAAATTTTTTAACTAAATGACCCGTAACTAATGAAGGTAAAAACATTGAAGCAACATGAAATTGTATAACCATACTCGTTTTACTTAGGCTCATATTATCCATGACATGCATACTTAGTGGAGTAGCAGTCATCAAAAATGTCATTATTGCATAACCAAATGCTGCTGCCACTATTGCTTGTAAAAATCTTGGTTGTGAAATTAACTCAAAATAACTTCTGCCTGAATATGTAACGCTAGAAACTACTTTTGAAGTATCATTATAAAACAAAAAGAAAATTACTGGAATAATTGTTAAAATTGAAAGCGCAAGATAAGATCCAACATATAAATTTTCACTAACTATATCTTTAGCATAATTTGCAATGCCTGGTCCCAAAAAAGCTGATACTATTCCACCTAATAATATTATTGAGATTGCTTTTGGTACTTTATCTTTTTCTACACTTTCAGCTGCTGCAAAACGATATTGATGTGTAAATGCCATACCGACACCTATGAAAAAATTTGCTAAGCAAAATAAAAAAAAACTCTGTTGCAGTATCGAAAAAGCAGCTAGTAATGAGATAATAGAATTTGCTATGGATGCAGATATAAATCCTGCTTTTCTTCCAATTAAACTCATTACCTTAGTAGCAAAGATTGCACCTATTGCTATACCAACAACCGATATGGACATTGGTAATGTTGATAGTGATTTTAATGGACTGATTTGAGAACCAATAATTCCACTTAAAAAAACTGTAACTGGTGCAGCCGTAAAACTAAATATTTGACTCAAAGTCAATATAACTAGATTTTTATTCATTAAGTCTTCTATACTCTTTTTTAATAGACTTGGATAACTTTAATTAGATATAAAGATATAGAAAAGCAATTAATCATTGATTTTAATGATAATAAATTGGATATATATTTTTTAACATAATAAAACAATTTATCGATTTATGATTGGAATTTTAGGAGGAATGGGAACGCAAGCTGGTTTAGATTTTTGCAATAAACTAGCAAAGTTAAATCGGGGTAAAATGGATCAAAACTATCCAATGTTTATCCTTTATAATAAATCAAATACACCTAAGAGACCTGAAAATCTAAAAAAATATAGCAACGTATTAAAAGCTTTAGTTGCGGGATGTAGAATGCTTCAAAAAAATAAATGTAAATTTATTGTGATGCCTTGCAATACCGCACATTACTGGCATAAGGACGTGCAAAAAAGAATTAATGTTCCTTTAATTAGTATGCCTAAGGAAGTATTTAATCATACAAAAAAAACTTGTAAAAAAAATTCTAAAATTGGAATTTTATGCACTGAAGCTACGTTAAAAACAAAAATTTATAACAATTATTTTGATAAAAATTTCCAATTAATAAGCCCTAATAAAAGTATTCAAAAGAGTTCTGTAAATAAGGCAATTAAATTAGTTAAAATGGGAAAAGTAAAAGATGCGGAAAAAGCTATAAAAGCATCTGTAAATTTTTTAATAAGAAAAAAATGTAAAAAAATTATTCTTGGTTGTACGGAGCTTCCTATAGCAATATTTGCATATAAATCTTTTAAAAAAGCAAAAGAGTCTAAAACTTTTATTGACCCAAATTTACTTCTAGCTGAAGTATGTATGAAAAAATATAGATCTTAAAAATTATATTTTTTTATTAACAACAAAATAAAGTTTTCTTGGAAAATTCCCTTCATTAAATTTTTCAATAGATAAGTTTCTAAATCCTTTTAATAAACTATTTACTTTTTTTTCAGAAAAAAAGTGAACTATAAATCCATCATTTTCATACATTTCCTCTCCCCTATGTATTCCATTTCTATAGTCCCCATCAGTTTCATTTCTTGCTGTATATATGTTAATTCCTTCAGGTTTAAGGACTCTATAAATTTCATCATTTAATGTTAATAATTCAGATGTAGATAATGCCATACAATAGAGCATGTGTGAGTAACAACCACCAAATTTTCCACTATCCTCTTTAAGTTTATTCCTAATATCAAAAATTTCAGTTGAGATTAAATGACCTAAATTCTTTTTGTTAGATTTTTCTTTTATAATTTTTATACTTGATGGACTATAATCAAGAGCATGTACTTTTATAGAATTTTGAGCAAAAAAAATTGTATCTCTTCCAAGGCCTGCTCCAAGTTCTATTATGCTTGTAATTTTATTTTTTTTGAAAATTTCTAGAGCTTTAATTGCTGAAACACTTGGTTCTAAACCAAACATCTCAGGCTTATTTGAGAAATTTTTTTCCCAATGCTGAGATTGTTGGTTTAATACTTTTTTATCCAAACTATTTTTGTGGGTCTGGAACTTTTCTTAAATAAGGTTTTACCGTTTCCCAACCGTCTGGATAAATCTTCTTAGCTTCTTCATTGGTTACCTTAGGCACTATAATTACTTTTTCGCCCGGTTGCCAATCAGCTGGTGTAGCAATTTTATGTTTTGCTGTTCTTTGCATTGAGTCAATTGCTCTTAAAATTTCACCAAAGTTTCTTCCAGTTGTCATTGGATACGTTAAAAATAATCCAATTCTTTTATCTGGTCTTATAACATAAACTGTTCTTACAGTTTCGTTATCTACAGCTGTTCTTCCCATAGAAGTAACGCCAGCATCTCCTTCTAACATGTTGTAAAGTTTAGCAACTTCTAACTTTTCATCTGCTATAATCGGATACTCAGGTTTCATTCCACAAACATCAGTAATATCATCTAACCATTTTACATGGTCATCAACTGGGTCAACACTTAAACCAATTACTTTAACATTTCTTATATCAAACTCTGGTTTCATTTTTGCTAAAGCACCAAGTTCAGTAGTGCAAACAGGTGTAAAATCTTTAGGGTGTGAAAATAAAACACCCCAACTATCACCTAACCAATCATGAAACGAAATGTCTCCAAGCTGCGTTTTAGCTTTAAAGTCTGGAGCCATACTATTAATTTTTAAAGTCATTATCTCCTCCTATTTATAATTAAATTATATGCAAGATTGATTTGCTATGCAAATTTTTGTAAAATAAAAATTAGATCTTATGATATTTAAACAACTTTTTGATAATAAATCCTCAACTTATACCTATATAATTGCAAGTGATAAGGGAAGAGAAGCACTCATTATAGATCCAGTTATAGATAATGTTAATGATTATTCAAATTTACTTAAGGAACTTGAACTTAAATTAGTTAAAGTAATTGATACTCATATTCACGCAGATCATATTACTGCAATGAACGAGCTTAATAAAAGAACTAATTGTAGTAGAATTATGGGAGAAAAATCTAAATCTGAAGTTATAGATATTAAAATAAAAGAGGATGATGAAATAAAAATAGACAATATCAAACTTAAAGCAATATATACCCCTGGCCATACTGATTGTTCTTATAGTTATCTTATGGATGATAGGGTTTTTACTGGTGATACTCTTTTAATAAATGGAACAGGTAGAACAGACTTTCAGAACGGAAATCCTTATGATGCTTATAATTCTTTATTTAATAAATTATTAAAATTACCAGAAAAAACATTGGTTTATCCAGCTCATGATTATAATGGAAAAAAATTCTCTAGTATTGAAAATGAGAGAAAAAATAATCCGAGGCTTCAAGTTTCATCACCTGATCAATATGCAGAAATAATGAACAATTTAAATTTAGCAAATCCAAAAATGATGGATATAGCTGTTCCTGCTAATGTAAAAGGTCTCACTTTAGATCAAATAAACTAGGTTTAATTTTTCAAATTAATCACTATATGAGAACCATGAATAGTTATTTACAATCAATTATCGATAGAGACCCAGCGGCAAAGTCAAAGTTAAGTGTTATTTTAACTTATCCTGGTGTGAAAGCTGTTTTTATGTACAAGATTGCGAATTTCTTCTCTGTTGCAAAATTTGATTTAATAGCAAGGATAATTTCACAGTTTGCCAGATTCCTAACTGGTATAGAAATTCATCCGGGAGCGAAGATAGGTAAAAATTTATTTATTGATCACGGGATGGGTGTTGTGATTGGAGAAACATCCGAAATTGGAGATAATGTAACTATTTATCATAATGCTACGCTTGGAGGAATTTCACCGAGTATAAATTCTAATGAACAAAGAAATATTAAAAGACATCCTACTTTAAAAGATAACGTTGTAGTTGGATCGGGTGCTCAAGTTCTTGGTCCAATTGTTATTGGTAAAAATGCTAAAATTGGATCAAATGCTGTGGTAACCAAAGATGTTCCTGAAAATGCTGTTATGATTGGAATACCAGCTAAAAACGTTGGTACTGCTACTGAAGAATTTAAACCTTACGCAGTAACTGAAGAAAGTAAGGAAAGTGATTAATGAAAAATTATCATAACGATTTTTTACAATCTATAGGAAATACACCTTTAATAAAACTTAAAGCCGCTTCTGAAATTACTGGTTGTAATATTTATGGTAAAGCAGAATATTTGAATCCAGGTGGATCAGTAAAAGATAGAGCAGCATTAGCACTTATAAAGGATGCTGAAAGTAAAAAATTAATATCAAAAGGTGGAACTATAGTTGAAGGTACAGCAGGTAATACAGGTATAGGCTTGTGCTTACTAGGTAATTCACTTGGTTATAAAACAATTATTGTAATGAATGACAATCAAACACAAGAAAAAAAAGATACTCTAAAAAATATTGGAGCAGATTTAAGATTGGTGCCAGCAAAGCCATATAAAGATGATGGTAATTATGTAAAAGTTGCAGGAAGATTGGCTGAAGAATTATCAAGTTCTAATAACCACGGTGTCGTTTGGGCAAATCAATTTGATAATACAGCTAATGCTAAAGGCCATTATGAAACTACTGGTCCTGAAATATGGGAACAAACAGATGGTAAAATTGATGGGTTCGTATGTGCATCAGGAACAGGAGGAACAATCGGAGGAATAAGTTCTTACCTGAAAGAAAAAAATAATAAAATTAAAATATATTTATCTGATCCAACCGGTTCTGCACTTTATAATTACATTCAAAACGGTGAATTAAAATCTGAGGGTGGTTCAATTACTGAAGGAATAGGATCAAGCAGAATAACAAAAAATTTTGCAGAGGCTAAAATAGATGGTGCTTTTTCAATAAGTGATCATGAGTCATTACCAATACTATATAATCTAATTCAAAATGAAGGTTTAAGTCTTGGCACAAGTTGTGGTGTAAATATTGCTGGTGCAATTAGACTAGGAAAAGAACTTGGTCCAGGAAAAACTATAGTAACAATTTTGTGCGACAAATCCGACAAATACAACTCAAAGATGTTCAATAAATCTTTTTTACAAGAAAAAGGACTCCCTTTTCCTGATTGGATATAATTACGCATACCTGATTTGTAACAAATACGTTACAAATTTCTGATACATTTAAATAGATTAAATTTTTGATAAAGGAGAAAAAAATGGAAAAAGAAATGCTGGTATACGTTGATTTAAAAGAAGGTAAGTTAGAAAAATTCATGGGATGGATGCAATCTGATGAAGGAATGAGCGTAAGAAAATCCGCTGCCTATCCAGAAAAAACTATTGGAGCGGTAACACCTGATAAAGGTGGAATAATGTTTAAAGTGCATGTTCATAATGTCGATGTAATGAAACAGTTGATATCTGGATCACATCCGGTTGGAAAATCAGTTTATGACGAGTGTGTAAACAGTATGACTGCTTGGGAATTATCTAAAGTGGAGATGTAATGAAAAAATTATTATTTATTATTTTATCAAGTTTATTTTTATCAAACATCGCATTAGCGGGTATGTCAGATGCTGACAAAACTAAAGCATGGGATTGCGTGGGTATTTATATGGCTAACTACTTTCTACCTCCTGGTGAAGAGTTTGAATATGGCATGAAAGAGAAATCTATCTCATCAGCAAAGGTTCTTAAAGAATATGCTCTAGAAATAGGTATCCTAGAAAAAGATTGGGATGCTGGAGCTAACAAGGCGGTTGACAAGCATTATGGCTCTAAGTTTGATGAAGCAAAAACAGAGGATTGTCATAAATTTGTAAACTCTACAGTCCCTAATGGTGAAGAAAGAGTAAAAAAAGTAATACAAACTTTATACTAAAAAGGAAAAAAAATGGCTAAGTTTTATCTAATTGGTAAAATAAGTGAAGAGTTAATGAAGAGAATGCAGAATGATCCTTCAGCTGATAGATACGCCTCTACAAAAAAAGTAACTGAAGCTGCAGGATTAAAACTGATTAGTTACGAGTGGGTTAGAGGAAGGTTTGATGTAATATCATGTGTAGAAGGAGAATACGACCAGGCTCTTGCTTTAAAAATCGCTTTTAAAAATTCAGGGCTCATGGATGATTTAATGGTACATGAAGTTATTGATTATAATAAAGCTTTTCAAAACGCTGCCAATGCTGCGAATACGGTTATTAAACCTGGCAAGTAATGGCTGAGATTAATATAATAATAAAGGGAGAATAAATATGTCTATATTAGAAAAATACAGCACCGCTTTAGCAAATAAAGATGAAGCAGCTATGAATGATCTTTTGCATGATGATTTTAAATTTACAATGCACAAATCAGGAAATGTTTTAACTAAAGGAGATGTTATCAAATGGGCAATGAGTGGTGATATCAAACAAGATAAGACAAGAATTGTTTACGAAAACGATGAAGTTGGAATACATCATGCTTATGTAACATTTGATGATGGAAACGTTGAAGCAGTAATGGCGGTTTATAAATACAATAATGGAAAGATTGTTAGTTTAGAAACTGGTGCTACACCAATGCCAAAATAAATATTTTTGATAAATAAAATTAAACAATTAATATTTTTTATAATAATTATCTCTTTTGGAATGACTGGGATTTCTCAGTCAGACCAGAAAAAGCAATTAGACACATTATTTAAAGATCTTAAAACCATTGGAAGCAGAGCAGCGGCAATGGAGATAGAACAAAAGATCTGGGATATTTGGGTTACTCATCCGTCTGATAGGAAGCTAACGGAAATGTTATCAAAAGGATCCGGCTATATGTCTCAAAATAGATTGGGTGATGCTTATATAGTTTTTACTGAAGTGATTGCTTTAGATGACAAATGGGCTGAAGCATGGAATAAAAGAGCCACTGTTTTATATTTAATGGGAGAATATGAAAAATCTCAAAAAGACATTGATAAAGTTTTAAGCTTAGAAAAAAGACATTTTGGAGCTTTATCAGGCCAAGGACTTGTACAAACTGCACTTGAAAATTATCAAAAGGCTATTGATAGTTATATTGAAACACATAAAATATATCCTGCAATGGAAACACCGTTAATAATGATAGAGAAATTAAAAATAAAAATTAAAAAAGAAAGTGTATGAACAAAGTTATAAGCTTTGTGATGGTAGGAACTAATGATCTTGAAAAATCTACTTTTTTCTACGATAAAATTTTAGCAATTCTTGGTTTAAAAAAAGTAACTATAACAGAAAGATATGTTGGATACTCAAATTCTGACGATCCAGAAGAAGTAAAATTCTACATAACTAAACCTCATGATAAAAAACCTGCTTCTGTTGGAAACGGAACTATGGTCGCTTTATTGGCTGATACAAATGAAATTGTAGACAAGTTCCATAAAACCGCTTTAAGTTTAGGAGCAATAGATGAAGGAGCTCCAGGTATTAGATCGGACGGAAATTACTATGGTTATGTTAGAGACCTTGACGGTAATAAGATAACTGCTAAATGTATAGTTTCAAAATGAGCAATATAGATTTTTATTTTTCAATTGGAAGTACTTACACTTATTTAACTGTAACAAGAATTTTAAACGTAGAAAAAAAACATGGAGTTAAGTTTAATTGGAAGCCATTTAGTGTAAGAGCAATTATGAAAGAAATGAACAATATTCCATTTCCTAAAGATAAAAAAAATAAAGTCGATTACATGTGGAGAGATATTGAAAGACGTGCTGAAGGTTATGGTTTTTTTGCAAAAACACCAGTACCCTACCCACTGACAGAATTCGATTTAGCAAATAGACTTGCAATTCTTGGAATGAAAGAGGGCTGGGGTATTGACTATGTAAGATTAACTTACAAAAGATGGTTTCAAGAAGGTAAAGAACCAGCGACAGAACCTAATATTTCAGAAATATGTGCAGAGCTTAAAATTGACAAAGACTCCGTTATATCAAAAGCAAATGAAGATGATATTGGAAAAGAATACGAGTCTAATACAAATAGCGCTAGAGATCACAAGATATTTGGAAGCCCATCGTTCATAGTTGGTAGTGAAATCTTCTGGGGAGATGATAGAATGGAAGATGCTATAACTTGGTCGAAAAAAAATGGGTAACTTTTCAGCTTATTTAATTTTAATCTTAGCTGTCATATTAGGAACAGCTTCAAATGGTTTTGCAAAAAGTGCTCAAGGTTTTACTGTTCTAGTTCCTAGTATTTTAACTGCAATTACTATTGTTGGATGTATGTACACGCTTTCACTGGTTATGAAATCTTTACCTGTTGGAATTACTTATGCCTCTTTTGCAGGTCTGTGCATAGTTGCCACATCATTGGTTGGTATTTATAAATTTCAACAAATTCCTGATTTATATACTTTGATAGGTTTAGCCCTAATTATCGCAGGAGTATTGATTGTTAACTTGATTGGTAATACATCTTAATCAAGAGTAGAGATTCATATGTTTAAAATTATAATTTTTTATGAAATAGTTTTTGTAGTTTTTTGGAACGTTTTATATTTTGCTAATGGCGATTTTAATTCTTGGGTTGGAAATCAATTCTTAACAGCAATATATACATTTTTATCTACAATGGCTTTGGGTTTAACAATTGTGTATGTAATGTATATAAGTGCAAAATTATCTGGTTTTTTAGATAAAATTAAAAAAGTAAAAGATCCTAGAAGGGACGTTGGGAATCAATAATCTCTTTTTGATCAACCACATTTTCAATATTTAAACTAGAATATAAATGGGGAAATTTTTCACCATTACCTGAATCCTCCCAAATAAGTTTTTCTAATTTGCTGGTTTTAATTTTTAATAGAAATAAATTTTTTTGATCTGAATAATATTTTTTTAAAGTTTTCTCAACCTGATCTATATTTGAAAAGTGTATAAACCCATCTTCGATATCTTTTTTAGTTCCTTGCCAAAGTTTTATTTCTCTAAAATTATCCAATTCATTTTTAGTGCAAATTTTATAAACAAAATCCATCACTTATAAATTTCATCAACCTCAACACCATAAGCTTCTACTAATTTATTATTTTGGTTGGCTACACCCATAACATCAATCATTTCTTTGATCATCTCTTCTGTGGCACCCTTTTTCTTTGCAGCAGCTGTATGAGATTTAGTGCAATACTCACAACTATTTGTCATTGATACTGCAACATAAATTAATTCTTTAGTTGCAGCGTCTAATGCACCCGGTTTCATAACTTGTGAAGTTGAATTCCAAGTTCTTTCTAAAGTTTCTGGGCTATTAGCAATATACTTCCAAAAATTTGGAACATTCGTAATCTTTCTTGTGCTTTTTATCTCTTCAAAAATTTCTTTGACTTTTCCAGTAGCTTCATCCTCCTCAATTGGTTTAAATATTGGCATTTTCCTCCTTGCTATTTAATTTTAATTTATTTGTTTACCTTTTTTAAATGGATCGTACAGTAGTTTTTGGTGATTATATTTATATTGTTTATTATTATAATGGAGTGAATTAACAACCAGTATTCTTGAATTTTCTACATCAATTAAAATCATATTCCCGCCATAGCCGCCCATACCAAATATAATTTTGTCTTTTAATCCTGGAAAATCCATATGAAATTGACCCCCGTATGATTTTGTACGATTAAATAAGGGCTCTTCTTTTTCTTTGCTTCCTTTTGGTATTCTTCTTTCATAAATTTCTTTTAAATATTTTCCAACACAAGTATCATTCTGATAATCATCCATTATAGCTTTTGCAATTCTAAGATAGTCAAATCTTGTTGCCATTATGTTAGGATGTCCATTTCCAAAATGTTCTTTAAGACTAGTATAGCCATAATGAATGCTATTTTTGATCTTTATTTTATCGTTGAAAACTCTGCTATAAAATTTGTCATAATCTTCACCAATTTTAAATTTCATATAGTTTAAAATTAACTGAGTGACAAATCCATTGTAATTGTATCTTTCCTTAGATTTTTTTGTATTTTGGTTGTTAAAGTGAAAGCGCATGGTTGTTGCAATATCTGCGTCTTCATATGGGCCTAATTTACTAGTACCATCTTCAAACTCGTCGATATATTTTTGATCACCAGTATTCATATTTAAAAAATTAATTAATTTTTGATCATGATAAAGAGAATCTTTTATTATAGGCCAGTCATTTACTCTAGCATCAACTCCATCAATATAACCCTCACATATTGCGTGACCTACTAAATAAGAAGTTACTGACTTACCCATTGACATTGAATAAAATTTTGTTTCATTATTCAAAAACTCTCCCAGTCTTTCTTTAGGAGAAAGTTCGTCAATTAATACTTCACCATCTTGATAATATAAATAACTAAGAATACCTTTGGTTTTCATTTGTTTTTTTACAGTTTTCGTTTGCTTTTTTATAAATTCATCCTCAATTAAGTTGAATTTAAAATCGTAGGAACTATTTGTCGGTTTAAACTCTTTTAAATGTTGACTTCTATCTCTATATGAATATTTCCATAAATAATAAATCAGCGTATCTCTGTTTGGGTTTGAATGATAGGCAATATTAGTAGCTGATAATGCTTTATTTTTTATTTTGATATTTAGATTGTGAGATCCTTGCTCATTTAAATATTGATGATGTCCGTTTTCAGAAAGCCACTTATTAAAAAACCAATTTAAATTCTCAGCAAATAGATTGCTTGAAGCAAATAAGCTTAAAGTTAAAATTATTAATATTTTTTTCATTAGTTATAAATTGATTCAATTTTTGGCATTAACGTAAGTAGTTCTTTAGTATAATCGTGTGATGGGTTTTTAAATAACTCTTCAGTTTTTGATATCTCACAAAGTTTTCCATTTTTTAAAACAGCTATTCTATCACACATTTGCCTTACTACAGGTAAATCATGACTTATAAATAATATTGTCAAATTTAGTTGTTCTTGTAAATCTTTTAAAAGATTTAATATTTGTGCCTGAATACTTACATCTAGTGCTGAGGTAGGCTCATCACATACTAATAATCTTGGTTGTGTAGCTAAAGCACGTGCTATAGATATTCGTTGTCTTTGACCACCTGAAAACTCATGTGGATAACGTTCTGCTGATTGTTGTGTCAATTCAACTGATTCTAATAAATCATAAATATAATTATCTATTTCTTGGGAACTAATAGATGGGTTATGAAGTTTAATTGGTTCTGTGATAATATCTTTAACCTTTAGCCTTCCATTCAATGACGAATACGGATCTTGGAAAATCATTTGAATCTGTTTTCTGAATTTCATCATTTCTTTATTATTTGTAATATTTGTAATACAAACATTATCAAAATTAATATCCCCTGCACTTGGGCTATATAAGTTAACTATCATTTTTGCTATGGTTGATTTACCACTGCCACTTTCACCGACTAAACCAAAAGACTCACCTTCTTTAATACTAAAAGATACTCCATCTACAGCCATTACAGAATTTTTTGAACTTTCGGTAAAAAAATTATCATCAAATGTTTTACTTAAATTTTTAACTTCAACTAAATCCTGATCAATAATTTCTTTTTTTGTCCATCTATTTAATATTTTAATATTAGTTTCACTTTGAGTTTTGTTTTCTTTTTCAATAATTTTAAACCTATTGATTTTTTTATTTGTAGGAGGAACTGAACTTACAAGTGCTTTTGTATAAATCTCTTTTGGATTAGTTAAAATTTCTTTTGTTGGACCAATTTCTACAAGATCTCCATTTTTCATTACAGCAACCCTGTTTGTAGTCTCTGAAATTACTCCCATATCATGAGTAATCAAAATGACCGCTAAATTTCTTTCCTTAGTTAATCTTTTAATCAAATCTAAAATTTGAGACTGAATTGAAACATCAAGGGCTGTGGTTGGTTCATCAGCAATAAGTAGTTCTGGCTCACAACAAAGAGCAAGTGAAATCACAACTCTTTGTCTCATTCCTCCCGAGAACTGATGGGGATAATTATCAAATCTCACATCTGCATCTTTAATTCCAACCTCTTTAAGAAGATTTATTGCTTTATTTTTTGCTTCCTCTTTATTTAACTTTAAATGAGTTTGTATCGTTTCAATTAACTGCTCTCCTATAGTTAATATTGGGTTTAATGATGTTTGTGGATCCTGAAAAATTAAACCTATTTTATTACCTCTAAGCTTTAAAATATTTTCAGGATTTTCATAAATATTTGTTCCATCTAATATTATTGATCCTCCAGATACCTTACCCGGTTCATCAATGAGATTAATTATTGCGTTACCAACAGTACTTTTGCCAGATCCAGATTCTCCAACTAAACCTAGTATCTCACCTTTTTCGACATTAATATTTACTTTTTTAGCTGCATAAACAGTTTCTCTTCGCATTTCATAATTAACACTAAGATTATTTATTTTTAAGAAACTCATTAATTTAATTTAGGATTAAGAGTATCTCTCATCCAATCTCCTAATAGGTTAATTGAAAATGCTAATAAAACTAAAAATATAGCTGGAAAAAAAGTTATCCACCATTCACCTGAAAATAAAAAATCATTTCCTAATCTAATTAATGTCCCTAATGAAGGTGTTGTTGGAGGTACACCTACTCCTAAAAAACTTAAAGTAGCCTCAGCTATAATTGCAAGAGCTAGTCCAATAGTACCAATTACAAGAACAGGTCTCATAATATTTGGCAGTATATGCTTAAACATAATAATTATATTTGAAACACCGATGATTGTAGATGCAGAAACATAATCTTTATTTTTTTCAACTAAGGTTGCCGCTCTTGAAACTCTTGCAAATTGTGGCCACTCGGAAATCCCAATTGCAAAAATTAAGACATAAATAGCCATTTCATCATGCATTTCTCTTGAAATAATGCCACGAGCAATTCCATCAACTAAAAGTGCCATTAAGATGCTTGGTACAGTTAATTGAACATCTGTTAATCTCATTACAATCATTTCATATTTTCCACCAAAATATCCAGCACTTAATCCCAATCCAACGCCTAATACCAAAGCAAATATGACTGCAGAAAAACCAACAATTAGAGAAATTCTTGATCCATATAAAATTGTAGACAACATATCTCTACCTTGACCATCAGTTCCTAAAATAAATTTACTAAGACCATTCTCTGTCCATGATGGAGGTGTGAATGCATCCATTAAAGATAAAGATGATGGATCAAAAGGATTATATGGAGTTACTAATTCTACAAAAAATGAACAAAAGAATATTATAACGAGTATAACTGTTGATAAAATAGCTGTAGGTGATTTTATAAAACTAAAATAGATATCACTATCTTTTATTCTGCTTATTAATGTTAATTTTTTGTTATCCACTTACAGCCTCCGCCTTAACTCTTATTCTTGGATCAATAAAATAATATAAAATATCAACTATGAAATTGATCATTACAAATACAAATGCAATAAATACCAAGTAAGCTGACATAATTGGAATATCAACAAATTGAACTGCTTGAATAAATAAAAAACCCATCCCTGGCCACTGAAAAACTGTTTCAGTAATTATTGAGAATGCAATTAAAGTACCAATATTAATTCCTGCAATTGTAATAACTGGAATTAATCCATTTTTTAATGCGTGTTTATAATGAATACTTTTTTCTTTTATCCCTCTGGCTCTTGCAAATTTAATATAATCGGTTTGTAAAATTTCCATCATCTCTGCACGAACTAATCTTATGATGTAAGTCATTTGAAAAAGACTAAGAGTTACAGATGGAAGAATTATTGCCTTCAATCCTGATAAAGTTAAAAAACCCGTGGTCCAATAACCTAAGCTTACTACTTCGCCTCTACCAAATGAAGGTAATACCCCCAAAATTACTGCAAAAAGATATATAAATAATATTCCAATTACAAATGTGGGGAGCGATACACCAAGTAATGAAATTGCTAATATTATATCGCTCAAATAGCCTTTTCTGTTAATACCTGTATAGACCCCTAATAAGGTTCCAGATATCAATGCAATTAATGCTGAAACCAACACAAGCTCTATTGTAGCTGGAAGTCTCTCAGAGATTAGTTCTGAAACAGGTCTTTTTAATTGATAGGAAATACCAAAGTTTCCTTTAGATGCATTTCCTACGAACCTTGTAAATTGAATATATATTGGATCCGTTAATCCTAAAGTTTCTCTTAGCTCAGTTCTTTCAGCATCAGATGTTTCTTCCCCGACCATATTATTAATTGGGTCTCCAACAAAGTTAAATAATGAAAAAGAAACAAAGGCAACAACAAGCATCACCATAGCAGACTGAAACAGACGCTTGAAAAAATATTTAATCAATTTACGAAATTTTATATACAAGCCCTTTAATTAAAAAGGGCTTGTAAAAAGTTAATTTATCTTACGTTAGAAAAACGGAATAATGGTTCATTATTCGGTCTTATAGGAACATCAACACTTCTTTTTGATGCCCAAGAAATTACTTGGTGATGTAAAGGCAAATAAGCAATGTTATCTTTTACAATTTTCCAAGCATCTGCGATTGCAGCATTTCTTTTATCTACATCAACTTCACCTTCCATTACTCTTATTGCTGCATCAACTGCAGGGTCGCTAAAGTTAACCTTATTCCAACTTGCATCTGTCTCATATAAATAATGAAAAACATAATGACTATCTAAAGTAGGAACACCCCAACCAAGCATATAAAAGTCTCCTTGATTGTCTTTTAGTTCTTTGAAATGTTTACTTTTAGTTTGAGCAAATAAATCTACTTTAACCCCGATTTTCCCTAACATTCCAACAACAGCAGTACAAATTGCTTCATCATTTACATATCTGTCGTTAGGACATCTAAGTTCTACTTCAAAACCATCCGGATAACCTGCATCTGCTAATAACTGTTTTGCAGCATCAACATCGTAAGGTAATCTTTCATCAAGTTCTTTGGTATATCCTGTTACACCTGGAAAAGTAATTATTCCTGCAGGCTCACTCAAACCTCTCATTACTTTTTCTTTGATAGCTTCAATATCTATTGCTTGATACAAAGCTTGTCTTACTTCTTTTTTCTTGAAAGGATTGTCTCCAGTATTACCAGTTCTTAACTGATCAGCTGCTTGGTCCATTCCTAAAAATATAGTACGCATTTGAGGTGTGCTTTGAACTTTATGTACACCAGACGCTTTAATACGACCCAAGTCTTGAACAGGAGCATCTGTAACAACATCTATTTCACCAGATAAAAGTGCAGCAACTCTTGTTGCAGCATTCTTAATTGGTAGTAAATGTATTTCAGTTAAATTATGTTCTACATTACCCCACCATTTATTATTTTTCTTGAAAACAGTTTTTGTATTAGGTTCTCTTAAAGTAATTTTAAAAGGTCCAGTACCCATTGAATTAGTTGCTGAAAAAGTTTCTTGTCCAGCATCCCAATTTTGAGGTGCCATTGCAAAATTCTTTTCACACCATTTCTTAGACATTACAAATATGTTTGATAATTGGTTTAAAAGAATTGGATTAGGCTCTCTGGTCTGAATTTCAACTGTATAATCATCAAGAGCTTTAACAGATGTAATAGTACTTATATATTCTTTAAAGTCTGACGTACGTTGTTGAGCTCTTAAGATACTAAATACAACATCCTCTGATGTCATAGGTGTGCCATTACTAAACTTAACATCTTTTCTTAAGTTAAAAACCCATGTAGTTGGATTTGTAGTTTTCCAATCAGTAGCTAATTGAGGTCCGATTGTCATATCTAAACCTCTTGTAACAAGCGCCTCATATATTTGTCTTGATACCATTGTAGTTGGTCCTTCATTTTGAGCATGTGGATCTAGTGTTAAACTATCTCCTTGCATAGACCATTTAATTGTTTTTGCAAACGATTGGGTTGATGCAAAAACAAAAAAAATTGCTATCAAAAATTTAAACAAATTTTTAGATTTCATTTCCCCTCCTAATTATTTAATTCAAAAATCTAGCTTAATAATAAGAGAAACTAAAGAAAAATTATTGCACTAGTTTTTTGAAATTTTGATACAATAATTTAGAATATTCGTTCATACTGGGCATATGAATTTGTGAATCCTTATCAAATTTTTCTAATGCTCCAACTCCCAATTGTTTTTCTAGAGCAGATTTGTATTCTGGAACACAACCCCATTCACCTACAGTTGTCTTTTTTACTTCTATGTGAAATTGAATACCATATGCATGATTTTGATATCTAAAGATTTGGTATTTCGTTTCAGGTGATGAAGCGATAAGAGTAATATCATTATTTTTTTCAAGGTCCTTAACTTCATAAGAATGCCACTGTAGAGATGTAATATTATTTGGAAAACTTGAAAATAATAAATCATTTTTTTTATTATCAGAAAAATTAATATTCATCATTCCTATTTCTGGAACGTTCGATCTAACAACTTTTCCACCCGTTACTTCGCCTAATAATTGGCAACCCAAACAGAAACCTAAATAAGGTTTTTTTAAATTGACAACAAATTCTTTTATCGATTTTTTTTCATCTATTAACCATGGATAATCTTTTTCCATCCATGTATCCATTGGTCCACCCATACAAAACATTGCATCAAAGCTTGATAAATTATTTGGTATTTTTTCACCCTCATCTAATTCAATAGTTGTAATTTTAACACCATCATCAATCATTAAATCTTTTATGTATCCAGGGTCTTCAATATTTATATGCTGAAGTACAATAATATTCATTTTAAAGAACAGGTTTTAATAGCTTCAACATTTTATTATGAATTAATTTGTTAGCTGAAACTAAAATGTTACCACCAAATTTAGGATCGCCGTTTTTCCAATTGGTAATTATTCCCCCAGATGCAGTTATAATTGGAATTAAAGCGTGTATGTCCCATATTTTGTTTTGACATTGGATAACAGAATCAATTTTCCCTTCACAAAAATGAGTATAGCTAAGAGCATCTGCACAAGGAAATTGCATTAATTTTAATACCTTAGGAATTTTTTTTTGTTTTGTTAATGATAACCAGCCATGAAAGGCCGCTGAAAGTTTTATTTTTCCAAATGATGCTTTTCTATTAACTGATAATTTATTTTTTTTTCCATTTTCAATTAAATAAGCTTTTTTGTCCGAAATATTTAAATAGTATTTACGTAATTTTGGAAAATTGGCTAAACCTAATTGTGGGTTACCTTTATAATTTAATGAAATTAAATTACTCCAAGTAGGATTTCCAATTACAAATGATCTTGTTCCATCTATTGGGTCAATAACCCATGAAAAATGACTTTTATTTTTTTTATGTCCAAATTCTTCTCCAATTATTTGGTGTTTTGGAAATTTTTTTTGAATTTTAGATCTAATAAATTTTTCAAAAGCTTTATCCGCTGAAGTAACTGGATCATACCCTTGGTTTTTAAGCTTATTAGCTACAGTAAACTGCTTATTCAGCTTTAAGTAATAAAATTTTGTGAGATCTTTAGCTAATTGATTTAAAAATTTAGCATAAAAACTTAATTCTTTTTTATTTAATCGATCCATACAAATCATCACATACTATTTTATTTATCTTGATTAAAGCTAAATTTTAAATAATTCTTAGAATAATGAAGATAGAATTAAGAGAAAATAAAATACTTTTTGATAATGGAACTTCTTCAAAAGAAATACACCCTTTTTGGTTGAGAGAAAGAGTAAATAATGATGAGTATTTGGATAAAAACACTCAACAAAGAAAATTTGATCCAACCTCACTTCAAACAAATGTATCAATCAAACAGGCAAAAATTAATAATGACTTATTAGAAATTGTTTTTAATGATGGTGTGAATTCCAAGTTAGAAATTGAAAAAATAATTGAAGAGTTTTCAAGAAATGATTCCTTAATAAAATCTATAAAAAGAGAAAAGTGGGACTCTAAATTTGGAAAAATAGATAAATTTAATTATGCAGAAGACATGTTCGAAAACAAAGAAATGTACGATATGTTAATTAAATTTTATAAATATGGTTTTGTTTTAATTAAGAATGTTCCAACAAAAAAAAATTTTATTGTAAATTTTGCAAATTCAATAGGAAGTGTAAGAAGAACAAATTTTGGTGAATATTTTGATGTAAAATCAGTGCCTAATCCAAATGATTTGGCTTATACCTCGTTACCCCTAGCACCCCATACTGATAATCCTTATAGAAATCCTGTTCCCTGTATTCAACTTTTACATTGTATAAAAAATGAAGTGAGAGGTGGTTTATCAACTTTAGTTGATGGATTTACAGTTACAGAAGATTTAAAAAAAGAATTTAAGGAATACTATGATATTCTTACTAAAATAAAAGTTAAGTTTAAATTTATTGATAAAGATGTTGTTCTCGAAAATTGGTCTGAACTAATTCAATTAGATGAAAATCATGAACTTAAACAGGTTAAATTTAGTCCTCGATTAGATTTTGTTCCAATTCTAGATAAAGAGGAGCTAGATTTATATTACAATGCAAGAAATAAAATTTCTGAAATGTATAATTCAGATAAATACAGAATTGAATTTAAATTAATGCCAGGTGACCTCATGATGATGGATAATTATCGATTATTACATGGAAGGACTTCTTTTGATACTAATGAAGGAAATAGATATCTTCAAGGTTGCTACATTGATTATGATAGTACAGAAGGAAAGCTAAGGCATTTAAAAAGAAAATTAAAATTTAAGTAATGGCTTCTATTTGTTTTTCAGCTTCTTTTATTGATTTTTCATAATCTAATGACATTTGATCTGCACTAATTATATCTATTTTTTCAATTCCAAAAAAATTTAAAATAAATTTTAACCAAGGTGTTAAAAAATCCTCTTTGCTATTGAGCTTGGTTCCTCCTGAAGTAATAACTAAATAGGCTTTTTTGTTTTTAAGTAAACCTTCTCTTCGACCATTAGGTTTGAATCTGAATGTTTCACCTACTCTGGCAGCAAGATCTGACCATGCTTTTAAAGTAGCCGGTGGTCCATAATTATAAATTGGGGCTGATATAATTATAATATCACTCTCTTTTAATTCATTAACTAACTTATCTGATAATTCAAACATTTTTTTATGATAATCGGTTTGATCTTTTTTTTCTATTTTCATTCCAGACTCAGTAAGCCCAGATACGAAAACCATTTCATCATCTAAATCTCTATAAATTATCTCATCATCTGGTTTTTTTATTTTATCTAGAAGTTTTTTTGCTAAAGCCCTTGAGGTGGAACCTTGCTTTCGTGCACTTGAATCAATTTGATAAATTTTCATTTTATTAATTCTTATCCGAAATTTTGAAGAAATGGAAAGATATTTAAAATATAATAACCTAAAGCTTGTAATTGGTTAGTTAAAATCAAAAAACCAGTAATTAATAAAATACCTCCACCTAATTTGGATACTATATTAATATTTTTTCTAAAATTTTTAGAAAAAATTAAAAATTTTTGAATTAAATAACCAGAAAAAATAAATGGTATTGCAAGGCCCAAAGAATAAACAGATAAAAGCATAATACCTTTGTTAATATTTTCCTCAGTAGATGCTAATACTAGTATAGATCCTAATATTGGTCCAATACAAGGTGTCCATCCAAACGCAAATGCCATACCTATAATTAATGGGCTGTAAAAATATTTATTATTGTTAGTTTGTATTCTTTTTTCATAATTCAGGAATTTTAAATTTATTAATCCCAGAATTTGTAAAGAAAATATTATAATTACTAACCCTGCAAAAATCCTAAGTTCTATAGAATTTTGAAGCAAGATTTGACCTAAAAAAGTAGAGGCTGCACCAAATACTATAAAGACTATTGAGAAACCTAATGTAAACAAAACTAATGGAAACAAATTTATATTTTTTTTTTCAATCATTTCATTAAATGAAGTATTTGATATATAGGATATATATCCTGGAATAAGAGGAAGTACACAGGGTGATAAAAAACTAATTAATCCTGCACCAAAAGCTAAAAATAATTCCATAATTTAGCCAGTATTTTTCATAGCTGCAGCAATTCCAGCAATAGAGGTCATCATTGCATCCTCTAAATGTTTTTTCTGATTTTTGTTTACATTTTTTTTTGATAATTTTTTCATAACTACAGCCTGTAAAATATTTAATACTTCAGAATAAATATTTCTTACAAATGTGTTTGTTCTAAATTTATTTCTTTGATTTGTGATTTCATTTGGTGTTATTAGATTATTATGTTTTTTTACAATGCTAAATTCATTTCTCAATTTGTCTCCAACATTTTTAAGTTTTTTATCTGCTAGCCCATTTTCATAAACTTTTGATATATCAGGATCTACTTTCGAGATTACCATATCTAATATATCCATTGTAGAATTAAAGAATGGCCAATTTTTTTCCATATCTATTAAAACTGACCTAGTTTTTTTTTGCGAAGAATATTTTAGTGCCTCTGCAGTACCTAGCCATGCTGGCAACATAAGTCTAATTTGTGTCCACGCGAATACCCAAGGTATTGCTCTTAAACTTTTAATGTTATCAACATTTTTTCTCTTTGAAGGTCTTGATCCTATAGATAATTTTCCTAAAGCTAGATGCGGTGTTACAGTTTTAAAGTATCTTATAAAATCTGAATTATTTTTAATATTCTGTCTATATGACAAAGTTGAAATTTCAGCCATTTCCTCTATTAATCGCCTCCATTTATCTTTCGGTTTTGACGGCGGGTTTAAGGTTGCTTGCATTACTGCACCTATATAGCTGCAAAGATTGTATTTAGCTAAAGGTTCATAACCATACTTTTGTTGTATCATTTCTCCTTGGTCTGTAATTCTAATTTTGCCTTTTACTGATCCTGGAGGTTGAGATCTTAAAGTAGATTGAATAGGTCCTCCTCCTCTTCCAGCAGATCCTCCTCTTCCATGAAAGAAAGTAACATCAATTTTAAATTTATTTGCTAGTGTTACAATATCCTCTTGTAATTTGTATTGATGCCAACTCGCAGATAGTTTTCCAGCATCTTTACTAGAATCAGAATAACCAATCATAATTTCTTGTTTATTTTTTATTAGTTTTCTATACCAACTTAGGGAGAACAATTTTTGCATTATTGATTTTGCATTTTTCAAATCATCTAAAGTTTCAAATAGTGGAATAACTCTTAATTTTTTTTTAATTTTTGCTTCTTTTTGTAGGAAAGAGACTGCTAAAATATCAGATGCAGAAGCAGTCATTGATATAATGTAACCTCCTAAGCATTCCTCTGGTTCATCAGATAAAACATTAAATGTAGACCAAACTTCTAAGTTTTCATTATTTTTAAATTTAAAATTGTTAATAATATTTCTCTTTGATTTTATGCCTTTTGATAAAAATGAAATTTTCTGATCTTCTGTCATTTTAAAATAATTTTTCTTCAATTTTTTTTTAACTAGTTCTTCAATTAATTGTGAATGTCTAGAAGACTCCTGTCTTATATCTAGTCTAGCTAAATTTATTCCAAAACATTTAGCTCTTCTCATCAAATCAAGTAAATATCCACTGGCAATGTTTTCGCTTTGATTATTCTCTAAAGATTCTCTTACAATTCGTAATGGCTTTAAAATTTCCTCTCTTGAGGATAGTAGTTTATTTTTATTTAGAGGATTGTTTCTAACAAGATGATTTTCTATTGCTCTATGTGTGTATCTCATTTTGTCCCTTAGAGGTCTCAAAAAAACTCTATAAGGTTCGTGAGATTTACCTGTAACTTTTTTTATTTTATTGGAACATTTTTCCATAGAGAAAGATCTAATTAATTTTGTCAAAGCTTTTTCATAAAGTTTTGCAGCTTCCCATCTTGATAGCAATATGACTTCCTTAGTAACTTTTGATGTAACATTAGGATTGCCATCTCTGTCTCCACCCATCCAGGATCCAAATTGAATAGGGTTAAAATTTTTGGGAAGATTTTTTCCCATATTTTTAACAAAGATTCCATTTAACCTTCTATAAACTTTAGGAATAGTCTCCCATAGACTATCTTCTATAACTGCCAACCCCCAACGTGTTTCTTCAGAAGGCGTAGGCCTAAACCTTTTGAGATCATCTGTATTCCATATGATTGTGAATTCATCATATAACTGTTTTTCTAAAATCTTTATTTTTGATAATTGATTTTTCATTAATTCTCTTTGTTCCATGATCTCTGTGATACTATGGTATTTTTGTATTAAAGTTCTTCTTTTAACTTCAGTGGGATGAGCAGTTAAAACTATTCCAATATTTAAATTTTTTGCAATGTTATAAATTTGATGAGGTGAAATTTTTTTATTTTTAAAAAGACTTTCAAAAATTTCTTCTATAAATATATTTTTGTGATCTTTCTTAATTTTTGAGTTTTCGAATTCATCTAGTTTTCTAGAAGCATCAATTGCCTCAGATAAATTTATAAAGTTCATAAAATGTGTAAACGCTCTAGATAACTTAAATATTTTTTCAGGACTTAATCTTTGAATTTCTTGCTCAATTTTTTTGAATCTTTTTTTATTATCTTTATTTTTAATATTTGCCTTAGATAATAACCTTATTTTCTCAACCAAATTGAAAAACTTATCCCCTTCTTGTTTTTTAATTACTCTACCTAAAATATTTCCTAGAAACCTAACATCATTTCTAAGAGATTTGGTTGGGATTCTTTCGTAATATAAATCTCTTTTTATCATTCTAACAGATCTTCATATTACAATAATTTTAGATAAATTGATTATTAAATTATCGCAGTGTTGTTAATTCTCCTTAGATAATTTAGTACTTTGTTCTCCTAAAAAATCTACTTTTAGAGTCATTTGATCTCCTTCTTTTAGATAATCAGGAGGATTCATTCCCATTCCTACCCCAGATGGAGTACCAGTAGTAATTATATCTCCGGGCATTAAAGTCATAAACTGACTTATATGTGAAATCAGATAATTAAAATTGAAAATCATTAAACTTGTATTTCCAGTTTGTCTTCTTTTACCGTTTAAATCGAGAGTCAAATTTAAATTAAATATATCTTTAATTTCATCTTTGGTAACTAAATATGGACCTATAGGTCCAAATGTGTCTCCAGATTTTCCCTTAACCCACTGTCCTCCTTTATTTTTTTGCCAATCTCTTTCACTGATGTCATTACAAACACAATATCCAAGCACAAATTCTTGAGCATTATTGTGATCTACATATTTAGCTTTTTTTCCGATTACTAAAGCAATTTCAACTTCATGATCAAGGCACTTTGAATCTTTTGGGATTACCACATCGTCATAAGGACCAATTATACAATTAGGAGATTTATTAAATACAATTGGCTCCTTCGGAGCTGCTGAATTAGTTTCTTCCGCATGTGCTTTATAATTTAGTCCTATTGCAAAAAAATTCGAAGGATTAATTATACAAGGACCTATTCTTTCTTTTTTATTTATTACAGGAAGAGAGTTTATTTCCTGATCTTTAATTTTTTTTAATGTTTCAAAATTTAAATTTTGAGGATTAAAATCACTAATTATTTTTGATAAATCTCTAAAATTATTTTGACTGTCTAATAAAGCAGGTTTTTCTTTTCCTTTTTCTCCAACCCTGAGCAACTTCATTAATAGCTTACTCTTCTTCCTAGCCTTGCTGCACCTCTAACACCACTAGCATCACCATATTTTGGTTTTAAAAATACTCCTTCAAATTCATTACCCGCAACAAATTTTCTGACATTTGATTGGATTTCATCAAAAAAATCAATTTCATTTGATAAACCACCTCCAAAAATAAACGCATCAGGATCTAAAATATTTACAACTGAAGCTATTCCTAAAGACAAATTTTTCTTAAATTGCTCAATGGTTTTTTTTGCATCTAAATCATTTTTTCTAAATAACTCAAAAATTTGTTGAGCATTTAAATCTTTTTTAAAATTATTTTTAAACATTTTTGATAAACTTAGGCCTGAAACAAAACTCTCTATTTCTCCATCCCTTAAATTTTTTGTATTATTATTAAAATTATCAACATTTAAAGGGAGTTGATTATGCCCCCACTCTCCTGTAATTCCATGTGGTCCTGAAACAATTTTTTTATCAATAACTAATCCACCTCCTACTCCTGATCCTAAAATAACTCCAAAAACTATTTTATAATGTTTACCAGATCCATCTATTGCTTCAGAAAGTGTAAAACAATTTGCATCATTTTCACAAAGAACTTCTCTAGATAAAGATTCTCTCAAATCTTTTTGAAATGGTTTATTATTTATCCATTCACAATTTGGCGAATTTTTTACTAGCCCCGTTTGTATTGAATGTATCCCTGGATGACAAACTCCTACAGGAAGTTTTTTATCTGCATTTTTGTCTAATTTAACTACTATATCTGATATAGCTTTTATAATTGAAGCATAATCCTTTGGGCAGTCAATTCTAGACCTGCTGCTTTCTTCTCCACCATCATGTAAAAGAATATATTCTATTTTTGTTGCACCTACATCAATACCAATTTGCATATTATTTTAAAATTTTTTTTATTTCTTTAGCTGTAAATAATTTAGGAATTTTACAGGTGGTTGCAATTTTTATTGGCTTATTTGTCCTCGCAGAATACATTGTTGATTGTATTAAATCTAAAACGTGAACAGATACTTCTCCATTGCATCTATGTTTTTTTTTATGCTCAATACAATATGCCATTTCAGCTAAACCTACTCCTCTGTAATTAGCGTTTGTGGGTGACTCGTTGGCTCTAGAACTTTGCGTTCTTATATTTATTTTTCCCAAAGCCATTTTATTAGTTTTGAATTTTTGCCAAGGTTTCCCAAGTTTTTTACAAACATAAACTGAACCTCCAAACATATTCGGATCAGGTACAATCATAGATCCTTTAGTTCCATACAGTTCAATATGATTTCTTTGATGAGCTATAACATCAAAAGATAATGTTAATCTTATTATACTATTATTTTCAAATACAATTGTCGTAAAATAGGTTGTAGGGCATTCTACTTTAATTTTTTTACCTTTTTTTGGACCTATCCCTATTGTTCTAAATTTTGCACCCTTCATTAAACTTGCAGCTTTAACTTCTTTAGCTGGTCCCAATAAATTTACTAAAGCAGTTAAATAATATGGGCCCATATCAATTACTGGACCACCTTCTTTTTTTGCAAACCATGGTTCAGGATCTGGGTGATAAGATTGCACACCCGGGAAAGCAAATATTGCATTACCAAGTTTAACTTTACCTAAAATATCACTTTCTAAAAGTTCTTTTGATTTTTGATTACCTCCACCTAGAAATGTATCTGGGGCGTTTCCTAAATAAAGTTTTTTTTTATTTGCAATTTTTAGTAATTCTTTCCCATCTTTTAAATTTATTGCTAAAGGTTTTTCCGAATAAACATGTTTACCGTTTAAAAGAGCCTTTTTAGCTATTTGATAATGAGATTTTGGAGGTGTTAAATTTAAAATTATTTCAATTTCGTTATCCTTAAGTAAATTAGAAACAGAGAGAGATTTAATTCCATAATTCTTTGAACATTTAATCGCTGCTTGTTCTTTTATATCTGCACATTTTACTATTTTAAAATTATTAAAGTATTTATGCGCTCTAAAATAAGTTTCTGAAATATGACCGCAGCCTATTAAACCAACTTTAAAAACTTTGTTCATGGTTTATTAAACACCTTGTCTTTGTTTAGATTTACCTTCTTTGTGTAATTTCAATGCTTGTTCATTTTCTTTTGTAGAAGGAATCTCTAAAGTTGGACTTTCCCAATATGCGGATCCTTCTAACCATTGATATGAATGTGTTTTAATTGAAATTACATAGGTAACTTTTGATTTTTTTGCTCTTTTGAAAGCTTCTTCAAGTTCTGAAATGGATGAAACTTGTTCTGATTTTGCTCCCATGCTCTCTGCATGTTTTGCAAAATCAACACCAACAAGTTTAGGCGCATTAGAGCTTTCAAATAGACAATTAAATTCTTTACCACCTTTAAATAATTGTAATCTATTGATAACTGCATGCCCTCCATTGTCACATACAATTACAATAAGCTTATTATCAGTTATCACCGATGAATAAATATCAGAATTATATAATAAGTAAGATCCATCTCCGATAAATGTTATTACTTCTTTATCTGGATTTGCCATTTTAATACCAAGGGCGCCTGAAATTTCATAGCTCATACAACTAAAGCCCCATTCTGTTTCATGTGTGTTTAGTTCTCTTGGTCTCCAAATTTGAACAACTTCACCAACCAATCCACCTGCAGCAGTAACTGCTATATCTGTAGGGTCTGAATTTCTATACACTGCACCAACAGCATGTGCATAACTTGGAACTTTTTGATTAGTTGGTCCACTTTCCTTATCTACATAATCATTCCAAGATTTTAGTTCTTTTCTTGATTTTTCGTACCAGTCATCTGGAGCCTTCCAATCACCTAGAGCTAATGATAGTTCATTGATTGACACTTTTGCATCGCCGATAACTGACTGAGCCATATGTTTGTTCGCATCGAATCTTGCAACATTAATTGAAACTAATGAAAACTTTGGATTTTCAAAATTAGCCCAAGACCCTGTTGTGAAATCTCCAAGTTTTGTACCAATAGCAATTGCTAAATCAGTTTGTTTTGCAAAATTATTTGCAGCTTTTCCTCCAAGTCCTCCTATTGGTCCTAAAAAATGCGAATGATCTTTCTTCATAGTTGAATAACCCATTACTGTTTGGGTAACAGGAATATTATGTTTAATTGCAAAATTGGATAGATCTTCCATTGCGTCTGAATAAAAAACTCCACCACCTGAAATAATTATTGGATTTTTTGATTTCTTTATTTTTTCTGCTGCTTCTTTAATTTGAAAATCATCTGGACGGGGTCTTCTTATATTATGAATTCTTTCTTTAAAAAATTCTTCAGGATATTCAAACGTTTCTCCTTGAATATCTTGGCACAAAGAAATGCATGCTGGTCCACAATCTGCTGGATCTAACATGACTTGGATTGCTTGTGGCAAAGTTTGAAGAATTTGTTCTGGTCTGGTTATTCTATCAAAATACCTTGTTACAGGTTTAAAAGCATCATTTTGGCTAATACCAGGATTATTAAAATGTTCTACTTGTTGTAGGACAGGATCAGGCATTCTATTTGCATAAGTATCTCCAGGTAAAAATAATATTGGAAGTCTATTACTCATAGCTACAGCAGCTGCAGTAACCATATTTGTTGAACCTGGTCCCACTGAACTTGTAGCTATAAAAATTTGTTTTCTTCTTTTTGCTCTAGCATAAGCTATGCCTGTTAAAGCCATATTTTGCTCATGATGACCTCTATAAGTTGGTAGTATGTCTTTATTTTCTTCTAGAGCTTGTCCTAAGCAGGCAACATTGCCATGACCAAAAATACCAAATGCACCAGCAAATAATGGTTCTTTTTTACCATCGATCAAAATTTTTTGAGCTATAAGAAATTTTACAATTGCATGAGCACATGTAAGCTTTATTTTTTTCATAATTGTAGATATATTCCCTTAAAAATTTCACTTAATAAACCATAAAATAAAAATTATGTATAGTAAATTTGGACAGTTCATTGATGGTAAATGGCAAGAAGCAGAAAAAAAAGAAACTTACGAAGTAATTAATCCTGCAACTGAAGAAATTATTGGTAAAGCGTCAAAGGCATCAAAGATAGATGTTCAGAAAGCTTTGAAATCAGCAGAGAAAGGCTTAGAAGTTTGGAAAAATACTTCACCATGGAAAAGATCTTATGTTATCAGAAAAATAGCTGATTTAATGAGACAAAAACAAGATGTGTTAGCAAAATGGCTTACCTTAGAAGTTGGTAAACCAATAGCCGAGGGAATTGGAGAAACAGGTGGAGCAGCAGATATATTCGAATGGAATGCTGAGGAAACAAAAAGAATTTATGGTCAGACAGTGCAAAGTAGATTTCCTGAAACAAGGGTACACATTTATTATCAGCCAGTTGGAGTAGTGGCAGCGTTAGTTCCATGGAATTTTCCATTAGTTTTAGCAGCTAGAAAAATATCAACTGCATTAGCTGCTGGATGCTCTGTAATTTGTAAACCAGATGTTATTACACCTGGTACTGTTATGGAGTTGATTGATATTTGTAAGGAAGCTGGAGTTCCTCCAGGTGTTGTAAATCTTTTATCGGGTGACCCTGCTGAAATATCAAATGAATTATTAGAGTCAGATATAGTTAAAAAGGTTTCTATTACCGGATCTACAAGAGTGGGAAAACTAATATTGAAAAAAGCTGCAGATAAAGTTCAAAGAGTTACTATGGAGCTAAGTGGTCATTCTCCTTTTATTGTTTTTGATGATGTAGATATAAATAAAGTTGCTGACATGGCAATTACAGCAAAATTCAGAAATAATGGACAAGTATGTATTTCTCCAAATAGATTTTATATTCAGGAAAAAAAGAAAGATGAATTCATAAAAGCTTTTATAGATAAAACTAAAAAACTTAAAATAGGAAATGGATTAGATCAAGATGTTCAGCTAGGTCCTTTAACTACAGCTAAAAGATTATCAGAGGTTGAGGCTTTAGTTGAAAAAACAAAGAAAGAAGGTGCAAAAGTTTTATTAGGGGGAAAAAGGCCGTCTGGATTTAATAAAGGATATTTTTACGAACCAACAATTTTTGATAATATAAAAGATAATTTTACAATTATGAAAGAAGAACCATTTGGACCGCTAGTTCCAATGTTATCATTTAAAACATTTGATGAGGTAATTGAGAGAGCTAATAATAATGATCTCGGACTTTGTAGTTATATATATACAAATTCTATGGATCAGGCTCATAGAGCATCTGAACTTATGGAAACTGGAACAGTTGCAGTGAATACACCTGCTGTAGCAGTGGCAGAAGCACCTTTTGGTGGGATCAAGCAAACCGGTTATGGACGTGAAGGTGGGTCGATGGCTATTAAAGATTATCTAAATATTAAATATACTCATTTGGGATTGAAAATATAATGAGAGCTAACAAAATAAGAAAAATGATGAAAGATGGAAAACCAATTGTTAATGGTTGGTTACAAATTCCAAGTTCTTTTTCAGCTGAAGTAATGTCTCACCAAGGATGGGATTCTTTAACTATCGATATGCAACATGGTGTAATAGATTATCCAAATGCATTACAAATGCTACAAGCTATATCTACCACAGATGTAACACCTTTAGCTCGAGTTAATTGGAATGAACCTGGTCAAATAATGAAAATTCTAGATGCGGGTTGTTATGGAGTTATTTGTCCAATGGTGAGTAATAAATTAGAGGCAGAAAAGTTTGTTCAAGCTTGTATGTATCCCCCAAAGGGTTATAGAAGCTTTGGACCAATAAGAGGATTGATTTATGGTGGTGGAGATTATGGTGATCATTCAAATGAAGAAATTTTAAAAATTGCAATGATAGAAACTAAGGAAGCGCTTGATAAGCTAGATGAAATAATGAGCACTGAAGGTATTGATGGAATTTATATTGGGCCAGCCGATTTAAGTTTAGCTATTGGAGAAAAACCAGCTTTTGATAATCCTGAGGATAGTCCAACATATAAACAAATTGTAAATATTTTAAACCACGCAAAAAAAAATAATATTTTTGCAGGTATTCACAATGCAACACCTGAGTATGCAAAGAAAATGATAGATTTAGGATTTAATTTAGTAACCATTGGATCAGATCAAAGGTACATGAGTGCTGGTGCAAAAGAGGCAGTATCGAAACTTAAATCAGTTAAATCTAAACAAGACTCAAAGGCATATTAAATTTAGTGTCAGATAAAAAAAAAATTTTAATTATTCAACCTATTCATAAAGCAGGTATAGATTTGTTAGAAAATCATCCTAAATTTGAATTTGAAGTTATTGAAAATATTGATTCAGAAAATATTGTATCAAAAATATCTGAATGTGATGCTATTTCAATTAGAACTGCAAAACTATCTGGTGAATTAATTAATAAATCTAATAAATTAAAAATTATATCAAGGCACGGTGTTGGTTATGATAATATTGACATTGAAAGCTCAAAGAAAAAAAATATTACTTTAACTATAACTGCTACTGCAAATGCTGTGGCTGTATCAGAGCACGTTATGTTTATGCTTTTAAATATTTCAAAAAGAAAAGATATGTACGACAGTAGTGTAAAATCAGGAAGATTTAGCGATAGAAATAAACTTCCTAAAACAATCGAATTATGGAATAAAAATATTTTGATTGCAGGTTTTGGTAGAATAGGCCAATGTTTGATTAAAAGATGTAAAGGTTTTGAAATGAATGTCTTTGTTTATGATCCCTTTGTTTCAAAAGAAATTATTGAAAAATTTGGTGGTCAAAAAGTTGAAAACTTAACTGATGCTACAAAAAAAATGGATGCTATCTCCCTACATGTACCTTTAAATAAAGATACTGAAGGCTTAATAAATTATGAACTTTTAAAAACAATGAAAAAAAACTGTATTATTATTAATGCAGCAAGAGGAGGAATAATTAATGAGATAGATTTAAATAAAGCACTTAATGAAAATTTAATTTTTGGGGCAGGTCTTGATGTTTTTAAAGTAGAGCCACCTGAAGAAAATAATCCTTTATTAAAAAACGATAAGGTATTTTTAAGTCCACATACTGCTGCATTTACAGAAGAATGTATGATTAGGATGGGAAAAGAAACTATACAAAATATTATTGATTTTTTTGATAAAAGATTAGACAAATCTAAAATAGTTAAACTTTAATTTATGAGAATAAATTTTAAAAATTTTGGTCTTTTAGAAGCATTAGTTCTTTTATCTGTAGTTTATGTAGTTGGAATGTTGATATGGACTGCAAGCACTAGGCCAGCCGTTGAAGCAAAAGCAAATTTAGTAAAAGCGAATCATCAAAAAGTTGTTGATTTTATTAATGGTGAAATAAACAAATGTGGAAACTCAAATGAGAACTCTTTAACTATCTGGGGAGATCCTTGTAGTGGCGAGTGGATTGCGGATAAAGTAGTTAATTATATTAACAATAATCTACAAATAGAAAATCCATTTTCAGATGATTCTAAAGTAAAAACAGATCCGGACCCTAGGATTAAAGCAGAGGGGAAAGCTGGTCAATCTGTTGAAATGGGTGTGATATTTGTAATGTCCTCAAATTTTCAACCGGAGGCTGGTTCAGAATGGATAGTAGGAACTTGTTTTAAATCACCATGTGTAGCTGCTGGAAATAACGAACTTACTTCAATTTATAGATAATTATTTTTGATCTATTTCAATATTAGTCTGATTTAATATTTTTTTTAAATAGTTAAATCCTTTAATAGCATATTCAAGAGGGTTTGCTTTTTTAGGATCTTGCTCCGCTTCAACAACTAACCATCCAGAATAATCTTTCTTTTTAAGAATTTCGAATAAAGGTTTATAATCAATGCATCCATCACCTGGTACAGTAAATGCCCCCTCTAGAAATGCATCTCTAAAACTTAGATCCTCTTTTAAAGATTTTTCAAGTACATGTTTTCTAATATCTTTGCAATGCACATGTTTAATTCGTCCACTATAATTTTCTAATATTTTTTTAGAATCTCCTTTTGCAAACAAAAGATGACCAGTGTCCAAAGTTAATTTTACACATTCATCTGTACTATCTAAAAGTCTTTCTGTATCTTCTTGGGTTTCTACTACAGTTCCCATATGGTGGTGATAAGCTAAAGGCATGCCTTGATCCTCTAGGTATTTACCCATTTCAGATATTTTTTTAGAAAAAATTTTCCATTCATCATTTTCCATCTTTGGTCTTGTAGATAATTTTCTATTTGGATCTCCTTGAATAGATCCAGAGACTTCAGCAAAAACTATACATGGTGAATTACAATCTTTAAATAATTTAAGCTGTTCTTTGATTAATTCTTTTTCTTCCTCTACTGAATTTTTTCTTAAATTTGCACCATACCAACCTGAACAAAGTTTTAAATTATATGTATTTAATTTGGGGATTAATTCTGAGGACTTTTTTGGAAATTTACCTCCACTTTCAACTCCAGTGTAACCAGCTTGACTTGCCTCCTGCAAACATTGCTCTAATGATGTTTCTCCACCCAGTTCGGGCATATCATCGTTACTCCATGCGATTGGTGCTACTCCTAATTTTACTGACATAATAAATATTTTTAGTTAAGATATAAAAATAATTTTTTAATTCAAACAAAAAAATGATTAATATTGCTTTATTCGGTCTTGGTAGAATTGGATTGATGCATGGAAAAAATCTTATGAGGAATAAAGATTTTAAACTAAAGTATGTTTACGATCTAAATAAAAAACTCACTATAAAAGCTTCTAAAATTTTAAAATCTAATAAGATAACTAATCCATCTGTTGCATTTAAAGATAAAACATTAGATGCAATATTTATAGCATCTTCAACCTCTACTCATATTCAATTAATTCTTGATGCAGTTAAATATAAAAAGGCGATTTTTTGCGAAAAACCTTTAGACTTAAATATTGAAAAAATTAACAATTGTAAAAAAAAAATAAAAAAGTTAAATCCAAAAATTCAATTAGGATTTAATAGAAGATATGATCCTGGACACAACAGTTTAAAAACTAAACTATTAAAAGGTAAAATAGGTAAATTAGAAAAAATAATAATTACCAGTAGAGACCCTGCTCCACCATCATTTAAGTATTTAAAAGAGTCTGGAGGTATATTTAGAGATATGATGATTCATGACTTTGATCTTGTAAGGTTTTATTTAGGAAAAGATGAGCCATTAAATTTAATAGCGACAGGTAGCAATATATCCAATGGTAAATTTAACAAAATTAAAGATTATGAGTTAGCATCATGCATGATTAAGTCAAAAAAGGGTGTTCAATGTATAATCACAAATTCAAGACATTGTAGCTTTGGATACGACCAAAGAGTTGAATTATTTGGATCAAAAGGAATGATAATATCAGAAAATAAAAGAGAAAATGAAACCTCTTTATATTTAAATAATTCAACCTCCAACAAACCTCCTTTTATGTACTTTTTTATAGAAAGGTACAAAGAGGCATATAAAAATCAACTTTACGACTTTTCTAAATTTATAAAAAAAAATATTAAGCCACTTGCTCAGTTTGAGGAAGGTAGAAGAGCTCTGATTATGGCTAATGCAGCTAGAAAATCCGTTAAATCAAAAAAAATTGAAAAACTTTATTTTTAATTGAATCAACTATTACTAGAATGCAACCTGCCAGCTTTACAATTAATTAATATTTTGATTAAAATTAATTTTTAAAAAGTTAACTTTAAAACAATAAGAGGGAAATTTAATGAAAACATTAAAAAACTTTATATTAGCAATTGCTGCATGGTCAATGATGTCTGTGTCTGCATTAGCTACAGATGTTATTGTTGTTTCACATGGTCAAGCTAATGATCCGTTTTGGTCAGTAGCAAAAAATGGTGTTGATGCAGCTTGTAAAGATATGGGAGTATCTTGTAAGTACACAGCTCCAGGAACATTTGACATGGTAGAAATGGCAAAACTAATTGATAACGCAGTTTCACAAAAACCAAAAGGTATTGTGATCACTCTTCCAGACGCTGCTGCTTTAGGAAAATCAGTTAAAGCTGCTATTGCTGCTGGTATTCCAGTTATTTCAATGAACTCTGGTTCTGATGATTATGCATCATTAGGAATCAGCGCTCACGTTGGGCAAACAGAGTTTGAAGCTGGAGTAGGTGGTGGACAAAAAATGAAAGCCGCTGGTGGAAAAAAAGCACTTTGTGTTAACCATGAAGTTGGAAACGTTGCACTAGATAGAAGATGTGCTGGTTTCAAAAAAGGTTTTGGAGGAAGTGTTGACATTTTAGGTACTTCTAACGACCCAACAGAAATTCAAAAAGCTGTTGCTGCAAAATTAGGTGGTGGATATGATACTATCCTAACTTTAGGAGCTGGTTTATCTGGTGAAGCAGCATTAAAAGCTTTAGAAGCTGCTGGAAAAGTTGGTAAAGTAAAATTAGGTACATTTGATATGTCACCTAATATGTTAAAAGCTGCTGCTGCAGGAAAAGTAGAGTTTTTAATTGATCAACAACAGTATCTACAAGGTTACCTACCAATTGCAATTTTTGCTCAGTATATGAGATGGGGAACAATGCCAGCTGGTGTAGTTATGACTGGACCTGGATTTGTAACTCCTAAAAATGCGAGCGCTGTTATTAAGTGGGCAGCTCAAGGTTATAGATAAAATATTATAAATTAAAGGCCTGGCTATATTTAGTCAGGCCTTTTTTTTTGTTATATTTTAAAATATAAAACATCTATGTCTGAAAAATCTCAAAGTATTCAATCTAAGAAACAAAGTGGACATGATGAAAGGTTAAAAAAAATATCTCCATTAAGAGTTTTATTAAATAGACCAGAGCTTGGTGCTTTGGGTGGATCAATTTTAGTATTTATATTTTTTGGAGTAGTTGCAGGGGATACTGGAATGTTTAGTGCTTATGGAACGCTAAACTTTTTAGATGTCTCAGCCAATTTAGGAATAATTGCTATTGCAGCTGCAATGTTAATGATTGGTGGAGAGTTTGATTTATCAATAGGATCAATGATAGGTTTTGCTGGAATTTGTATTGCAATTCCTGCAATTTATTGGGGATGGCCATTATGGATGAGTATAACTTTTGCTTTCGCAATGGCTGTATTGATTGGATATTTTAACGGAATAATGGTTGTTAAAACTGGACTACCTTCCTTTATCGTAACATTGGCAATGTTATTTATTTTAAGAGGAGCAACATTAGCAATTACTCGTCTAATCACAGGAAGAACTCAAGTTCCAGGATTAAGAGTTTTAATAGAAGATGATCCCATTGCTTGGTTATTCGCAACAGATACTTTTCAATGGTTATTTACATGGTTAGGATCAATGAAACTTATTGAATTAAGAACTGATGGAACTCCGTTAGCAACTGGTATTCCTCCATCGGTCATTTGGTTTGTTGCGCTTACATTATTTGCAACTTGGATATTGATGAAAACAAGATATGGAAATTGGATATTTGCATCAGGTGGAGACAAAGTGGGAGCAACTAACGTTGGAGTTCCTGTTGGTAGAGTAAAAATAAGTTTATTTATAGGAACAGCTGTTGCATCAACAATTTTTGCTTGTATTCAAGTGTTAGATGCAGGATCAGCAGATACAATGAGAGGAACTTTGAAAGAATTAGAAGCTATAGCAGCAGCAGTTGTTGGTGGATGTTTATTAACAGGTGGTTATGGATCTGCTGTAGGAGCAGCACTAGGAGCAATTATATTTGGAACCGTCTCAATGGGTATTTTTTATACTGATGTTGATACTGATTGGTTTAAAGTATTTTTAGGTGCAATGATGTTAATTGCTGTTGTGTTTAATAATTATATTAGAAGAAAAGTAACAGAGAATAAATAATGTCAGATTATATAGTTCAATTTAATAACATTAGTAAGTTTTTTGGAAAAGTAATTGCTCTAAAGGACGTCACCATGAAATTAAAAAAAGGTGAGATTATGTGTTTACTTGGAGATAATGGAGCTGGAAAATCTACATTAATAAAAACATTAGCTGGAGTTCACAAGCCTGATGAAGGAGAAATAATTTTTGAAGATAAAAAAACTATTTTTGACTCACCAAGAGATGCTCTGGATATAGGAATTGGAACCGTTTATCAAGATTTGGCGTTAGTGTCACTTATGAGTGTTACTAGAAATTTCTTTATGGGGAGAGAACCACAGAAAGGAATACCTTTCTTTAAGACTTTTGATATTGATACTGCAAATAGAATAGCAGCAGAAAGAATGGGTCAAATAGGTATAGATGTTAGAGACCCATCACAAGCAGTTGGAACAATGTCAGGGGGTGAAAGACAGTGTCTTGCAATATCAAGAGCAATTTACTTTGGTGCAAAAGTATTAATCTTAGATGAACCTACTTCAGCATTAGGTGTTCACCAAGCATCAATGGTACTAAAATATATTGTTAAAGCTGCATCAGAAGGTTTGGGTGTAATACTTATTACTCACAATGTTCATCATGCTTACCCGGTTGGAAATAGTTTCACTGTTTTAAATAGAGGAAAAAGTATGGGGACATTTCAAAAAAAAGATATATCTAGAGAAAAACTTTTGAGCATGATGGCTGGTGGGGAGGAACTTGATAAATTAGAAGTCGAATTGAAAGAGATGGACAGAATATCTAAAAATTAATTGGATTACCTTTTAACCACTCACTATCTTTATTTTCATAATGTTCTTTTTTCCAAATAGGAGATCTTTTTTTTATCTCTTCAATTATATATCTTGATAGAGTATATGCCTCAGCTCTATGAGGACATGCAACAGCAATTATGATGCTTATTTCACCAAGACCAACATATCCTTTGACGTGCTCAATAAATACAGATTTTTTGACAATTTTAAGTTTTTTATCTGCCTCATCATATATTTCATTGAAACTTTTTATGACTAGTTCTTCATGAACATCATAAGTAATACCTCTAACTTTTTGATTGTCATTTATATCTCTAACAGTCCCGTAAAATACCAATGATGCTCCATAATTTGAAGATGCTATAAATTCTTCAGCATTTTTTGTTTCAATTTTTTCTTTTGAAACATCAATTATTTTAGCATGGAGCATCAGCCACCTCCAATAGGTGGAATAATTCCTATTTTCTGATCCTTGGTAATTTTATAATTTTCA
>CACFKI010000004.1 GCA_902566785.1 uncultured Pelagibacteraceae bacterium
TCCTGGGGCTAATAGTTACATTTTCAATTTTTTTAAAAGATTTTAAACTAAGTTATGAGATTAAAAGATTGTCATAATTTTAGCGATTTTAGGAAATTAGCAAAAAAAAAATTACCATCACCAATATTTCATTATATAGATGGTGCTGCGGACGATGAAATTACTTATGCAAGAAATACAAGTGCGTTTGATGATGTAGATTTAGTTCCAAATGTTCTAAGAGGTGTCGAGAGTGTTGATTTATCAACTACAATATTTGGAAAGAAATTAGATTTACCATTTTATCTTGCCCCAACAGCACTTCAAAGATTATTTCATTATGATGGTGAAAGAGCTGTGGGTAAAGCTGCGCAAAAATTTAACACAATGTTTGGAGTATCTGCGCTTGCTACAGTAAGTGTAGAAGAAATATCTTCTATGATTGATACTCCTAAAATGTTTCAATTTTATTTTCATAAGGATAGAGGTTTAAATGACTCTTGTCTTGAGAGAGCTAAAGCGGCAAAATTTGATGTAATGGCTTTAACTGTTGATACAATTACTGGAGGTAATAGAGAAAGAGATTTAAGAACTGGTTTTACGTCACCACCTAAACTAACCTTATCGAGCTTATTTAGCTTTGCTACAAAACCTATGTGGGGAATAAATTATTTAACAAAAGGAAAGTTTGAATTGCCTCATTTGCAAGATTATGTGAAAGAAGGCACAAGCACTAATACATCAATAGGAAATTATTTTTCTACAATGCTAGATCAGTCAATGAGCTGGAAGGACGCTGAAAAACTTTGTGCTCAATGGGGAGGACATTTTGCTTTAAAAGGTGTTATGAGCGTTGATGATGCTAAAAGAGCAGTAGATATAGGATGCACAGGTATAATGGTTTCAAATCATGGTGGTAGACAATTAGATGGATCAAGGTCTCCTTTTGATCAACTTGCTGAAATCGTAGATGCGGTAGGAGATAAATTAGATGTAATTTGTGAAGGTGGAATTCACAGAGGAACTCATATGCTTAAAGCATTGTCTTTAGGTGCAAAGGCATGCTCTGGAGGAAGACTTTACCTTTATGCTTTAGCGGCTGCAGGTCAACAAGGAGTTGAAAGAGCTTTAGAAAAATATAAAGCAGAGCTTGAAAGAGATATGAAGCTCATGGGCTGCAAAAAAATTAGCGATCTAAGTAGAAACAATTTAAGATTTAGATCTTAAATGAGTTTGAAAAACTGTTATAACTTTGACGATTTTAGAAATTTAGCCAAAAAAAAACTTCCATCACCTATTTTTCATTACATTGATGGCGGCTCAGATGATGAGATAACTCTCAAGAGAAATACAAGTTCATTTGATGATTGTGATTTAGTACCAAATATTCTAGCTAGTGTTGGTAAACCTGATTTATCTACAACTGTTTTTGGAAGAAAGATTGATATGCCAATATTTTTATCTCCGACCGCAATGCAACGATTGTATCACCCAGATGGAGATAAAGCATCAGCTAAAGCTGCTGCAAAATATGGAACTTTTTATAGCATGTCTACTATGGCAAATAATACAATTGAAGAAATTGCAAATCTTTCAAGTGGCCCTAAGCTTTTTCAACTTTATATACATAAAGATAAATCCATTACTGATGATTTAATAGATAGATGTAAAAGATCTAATTTTGATGGGATGTGTTTAACAGTTGATACATTAGTTGCTGGAAATAGAGAAAGAGATCACAGAACAGGCTTTACTACTCCTCCCAAATTAACGATTGGTAGTTTGTTGAGTTTTGCTATGAGACCAAATTGGGTATTTAATTATTTAACAAATAAAAAATTTGAATTATCAAATGTTGCAAAAAAAACTGATAAAGGAACTAATATTGCTAAGTCAGTTATTGAATATATTAATGAACAATATGATCCATCAATGAACTGGAAGGATGCAGAATATTGTGTAAAAAAATGGGGAGGAAACTTTGCTCTTAAGGGCGTTATGTCTGTGGAGGACGCAAAACGAGCTATAGATATAGGTTGTACAGCAATAATGATTTCTAATCATGGAGGAAGACAATTAGATGGATCAAGATCTCCATTTGATCAGGTCAAAGCTATATCAGATGCTGTTGGAGATAAATTGGAGATAATCCTTGATGGAGGGGTAAGAAGAGGAACTCATGTTTTAAAGGCTATAGCTGCTGGTGCAAAGGCGTGCAGTTTTGGAAAAATGTTCCTGTTCTCTTTGAGCGCAGGTGGTCAACAAGGCGTTGAACATTTACTTAAAATAATGCATGATGAAATTTACAGAAATATGGTATTGATGGGGTGTAAGAATTTAAAAGATTTAAATAGTTCAAAATTAATTTATAGAAAATAAACTGGAGAAAAAATGAAATTAGCAGAAAGTTTAAATAGATTAGGGACCGAAACAGCTTTTAGCGTACTTGCAGAAGCAAAAAAATTAGAAGCAAAGGGTAAACCAATGATTCACTTGGGTTTAGGTCAGCCAGATTTTAAAACCCCAAAGCATGTCGTTGAGGCTGCAAAAAAGGCTTTAGATGATGGGCATCACGGGTATGTAATGTCAAATGGAATTCCTGAGTGTAGGCAAGCGGTTACAAGATGGATAAAAAAACGTTACAATGCCGAAGTAAGTTTTGAGAGAATTTTAATTATGCCAGGTGGCAAACCTACTATGAGTTATGCCATTCAATGCTTTGGTGAACCAGGTGCAGAAATAATTCATCCAACTCCAGCCTTCCCGATTTATGAGTCGATGATTAATTATACAGGTTCAACAGCAGTGCCTTATGACCTAACCGAAGATAAAGATCTAAAATTTAGTGCTGAAAAAATTCTTCCATTAATAACTGACAAAACAAGATTGCTGATTTTAATTAATCCTAATAATCCAACAGGAAGTTTTGTTGATAGAGCGGAAATTGATAAATTGGCCGAGGGACTTAAAAAATATCCACACGTAACTATTCTTAGTGACGAAATTTATAGTAGGCAAATTTTTGATGGAAAAGAGATGCCATCTTTTTTCAATTATCCAGAATTAAGAGATAGATTAATTGTTCTTGAGGGTTGGAGTAAAGCTTATTCTATGACTGGTTGGAGATTAGGATGGAGCTTTTGGCCTGAGCATTTAGTTGAACATGTAAATAAATTATTAATTAATAGTGTTTCGTGTGTAAATGCTGCTGCTCAATACGCAGGTATTGCAGCGTTAGATGGTCCTGATGACTCTATTAACGAAATGATGGAAAAATTTACAGCGAGAAGAAAACTTATTCATGAGGGATTAAATAGTTTGCCAGGGGTCGAATGTAGTTTACCAGGAGGAGCATTTTACGCTTTTCCAAAAGTAATTGGTACAGGCATGAATGGTGCTGAATTTTGTAAAAGGGCTATGCATGAAGCTGGAGTTGCTATAGTTCCAGGAACTGCCTTTGGTAAGAGCTGTAATGATTATGTTAGATTTAGTTTTGCAGCTTCTAGAGATAATATTTCACAAGCACTTGAAAATATCAAAAAAATGCTTGGTTAAAATTTTATATTTTTTTTAAATAATTTTTAGTAATATAATTTCATGAACGAACAAATTGAATTAGAACTAAAAAGTCTACTTAACTCCAGATTTTCAACTTCTGAGTCAACTCGAGCAAATTATGCAAGAGGAGAAGATACATACGATCCTATTTTATCCGAGGCAGTTGTTTTTCCAGAGACTAATGAAGAGGTTTCTAAAATTTTAACATTATGTAACCAACATAAAATTCCAGTCGTACCATTTGGAACAGGTACATCTCTAGAGGGAAATGTTGTTGGAAATGAGAAGGGAATAACTATTTGTTTAGAAAAGATGAACAAAATTTTAAGTGTAAATGTTGAAGATTTTGATTGTAGAGTTCAAGCTTGTGTAACTAAAGAACAATTGAATGATTACCTTAGAGAGGATGGAGTTTTTTTTCCAATCGATCCAGGAGCCAATGCTGCAATTGGGGGAATGGCCTCAACTTCTGCTTCAGGAACAATGGCAGTGAAGTATGGTACCATGAAAACCGTTATCTCTGGTTTGACTGTAGTTTTACCTAATGGTGATATTATAAATACTGGGGGCAGAACTAAAAAAACTTCTGCAGGTTACAATTTAACAAATTTATTTATTGGTTCAGAGGGAACACTTGGTATTATAACTGAGGTTCAATTAAGATTGTCTCCTATTCCAGAGAGTATAATGAGTGCAGTCTGTCATTTTCCTTCTCTAGAAAAAGCTGTTCAAACTGCTCAACAAGTTATTCAGTATGGTGTTCCAATTGCAAGGATAGAGATGCTTAATAAAGATCAAATGCAGATAAGTATTAATTATTCTAAATTAAAAGATATTGAAGCAGTCCCTACACTGTTCTTTGAATTTCACGGATCTGAAGCATCTAATAAAGAAAATGTGCAAATTGTAGAGGAAATATCCAAAGATAATAATGGAGGTTCTTTTAAATGGGCAAAAGATTTAGAAGATAGGAATAAGCTTTGGAGAGCGAGGTGGGATGTATATTATTCAGTTAAAGCCTTGATTAATAATGGAAGAGTGTATTCAACCGATGTATGTCTCCCTATTTCTAAGATTACAGAGTGTGTAAATTTTGCAGAAGAGCAAACAAAAAAATTTGGTTTAAGAGCTCCAATGGTAGGTCATTTAGGAGATGGAAATTTTCATGTACTTTTGCCTTTTGATCCAAAAGATAAAGAAATGTATAAAAAAATAAGAGAATTTAATGATCTTTTAATTAAAAAATCCTTAGAACTAAATGGAACAATTACAGGTGAGCATGGCATAGGTCTCCATAAAAAAGAATACCTTCTTCAAGAACATCCAGATAATATTCCAATAATGAAATCAATAAAAAGAACAATTGATCCAAATAATATAATGAATCCTGGTAAGATTTTTGATTTAAACTAAAATATTCTATGAAAAAAATTTTAATAACAAGAAGATTGCTTAAAGAATGCGAAGAAAAAGCATCAAAGGCATTTGATGCAAATTTTAATAGTAATGACGAGTTATACACTCAAAAAAAAGTAATTGAAATGAGCCAAGGTTGTGATGGTATTTTAAGTTCTTTAACTGAAAAGTTAGACGCTGAAACGATTAATAAATTACCTGAAAGTATAAAAATTATCTCTAATTTTGCTGTTGGTTTTGGAAACATTGATTTAGATGCAGCAAAGAAAAGAGGTATAGTTGTCACAAATACACCCGATGTATTGACCGACGCCACAGCTGAAATTGGAATATTATTAATTTTAGGAGCTTGCAGAAGAGTTCCAGAAGGTATTCAAGGAGCTAAGGATTGTAATTGGAAATGGTCAGCAGATTATTTAATTGGCAAGCAACTTACTGGAGCAAGACTTGGAATTTTAGGTATGGGTAGAATTGGACAAAAAATTGCAATTGTAGCAAAATCTCTTGGAATGATTATTCATTATCATAATAGATCAAAGTTAAGCGCAGATAAAGAAAACGGAGCAACCTATCATGATAGTCTAAAAAGTCTCATGTCTGTTTCTGATGTATTATCTGTTTGCTGTCCTGCATCTAATGAGACAATTAACTTAATTAATAAAGAAAATATAGAATACTTACCAAAAGGTGCTGTTGTAACTAATGTTGCGAGAGGAGATATTGTAGATGATGATGCATTAATTGATGCTCTTGAAAGACGAAAAGTTTATGCAGTTGGACTTGATGTTTATAAAGGTGAACCAAATTTAAATCCTGGTTATCTAAAATTTAAACAAGCCTTCATCTTACCCCACTTAGGTAGTGCGACTAAAGAGACTAGGACTGCTATGGGAAATTTAGCAATTGATAACATCGAAGAGTTTTTCAAAACAGGAAATTGCAAAAATAGAGTTAATTAACAATTTTATTCAATCTCAGATTGAAAGTTCAAAATGGTCTTTTTTTAATGACTCTAATTTACATTTATGCTTAAAATACAAAAGTTATAACTAATAAGAGAGGAAATAATAATGATTAAAGAAAAAAATCTTAAGAAGGGAAAAATTCCTTCAAGACGTAAGTTCTTTAAAGCAGCGGCAGCAACTGGTGCAGCAGCAACAGCAGCAGTAGCTATGCCTAACCTTGCATTAGGTAGTGGTCACGTAACACTAAAAATGCAGGCAGCTTGGCCAAGTGGTGCTAACATATTTTTCGAAATGGCAGGAGACTATGCGAAAATGGTTAGTGACATGTCAGGTGGAACTTTAAAAATAGATCTTCAACCAGTCGGTGCTGTTGTTAAAACATCAGAAATCGGAGCAGCGGTTAGTGATGGTAACCTAGATATGGGTCACTGGGTGACAGCATATTGGTATGGTAAAAATCCAGCAGCTTCACTTTTTGGAACTGGTCCTTCATACGGAATGTCATCTCAAGAAGTTATGGGATGGATGGAGTATGGTGGAGGTAGAGCATTATATGAAGAAACTCTATCAAAAGTAGGTTTTGATTATATTGGTTTTTTCCATATGCCTATGCCAGCACAGCCTTTTGGTTGGTTTAAAAAGAATGTAACAAAAGTATCTGATGTTAAAGGTATGAAATATAGAACTGTTGGTTTAGCGACTAACGTTTTAACTGCAATGGGAATGGTAGTAAGACAATTACCAGGTGGAGAAATTCAACCAGCAATGAAAACTGGTTTAATTGATGCAGCTGAGTTTAATAACCCAACTTCAGATTCACAGTTTGGAATGCAAGATGTATCTAAACACTATCACTTAGGTAGTTTTCACCAATCTCAAGAAATGTTTGAGATACCAGTGAACAAGAAAAGATACAACAGCCTTTCACCTGCTCATCAAGCTATCTTGAGAAATGCTGCTTATGCTGCTAACTCTGATAACTACTTTAAGGCTTTAGTTAGATATTCAACTGACTTAGGTAAATTGATGAATGAGCATAAGGTAAATGTATATCAAACATCTGATGCTATTTTAGCCGAACAATTAAAAGGTTGGGATAAAATAGTTGCTGAATTTTCTGGAAAAGATCCTTTCTTCAAGAAAATTATAGCATCTCAGAAAGCATATGCTAAGAGAACAATGAAGTATCTGTTGATGAATCAACCGAACTACAAATTAGCTTATGAAAATGAGTTTGGTCCAATTGCAAAAGTTAAAATTTAATTAGCTTTTCAAAATTAATATAAAGGGGGTTGAAAAACCCCCTTTTTTTTTACACAGATTTATTATACTTTAAAATTATGATGGCATCTTACATTAGATTTGCGGATACACTTAGTACATCAATGGGAAAAGCTTTTTCTTGGTGCATTGTTATTTTAATGGGAGGAACAGTCTACGAAGTAGTAATGGCTTATGCATTTAATAAGCCAACTTTGTGGAATTTTGATTTTAGTATGCAAATGTATGGAGCTATATTAATGATGTCAGGTGCTTATTGTTTAGCAACAGAAGCTCATGTTAGAGGTGATGTAATTTACAGATTGTTTAGCCAAAGAACTCAAGCATGGGTAGATTTAGTGCTTTACTTCATTTTCTTTTTTCCAGGAGTTATAGCTTTAGCATTTTATGGATACGAGTACGCTGCACAGGCCTGGAAAATAAAAGAAACTAGTTGGAGTAGCCCTGCGCAAATTCAAATTTACATGGTAAAATCAATGATACCTGCTGCAGGTATTATGTTAATTATTCAAGGCGTTGGTGAAGTATTCAGATCAATTATCTGTATCAAATCTGGCAAATGGCCTTCGAGAATGGTTGTTGCAGAGGAAACAGATGAAATGTTAATGAGAACATCGCAAGAGGAAGATAAACAAAATGTTATTTAGCTTAACAAATCCTGAAGTTGCAATTTTAATGATGGGAGTATTTTTATTTTCAGTATTGTTAGGTTTTCCAATAGCCTTCACTTTGATGGCTATGGGAATAGGTTTTGGTTATTACGCTTATTATGATCCAGTTTTAATGGATCATCTTTTTGATAATAGAATATTTTCTTTGTTTGTTAAAAACACTTACACAGTAATGGATAACAACGTTCTTACAGCAGTTCCACTTTTTTTATTTATGGGATATTTAGTTGAGCGTGCAGGAATTGTAGCAAAATTATTTTTTGCTATTAGACTTGCAGCACACAGATTGCCAGCATCTATGGCTGTAGCAGCTCTAATAACTTGTGCCTTATTTTCCACTGCAACAGGAATCATAGGAGCAGTTGTTACTTTAATGGGCTTGCTAGCTTGGCCAGCAATGGTTAAAGCTGGATATGACAAAAAATTTGCATCAGGAATAATTTGTAGCGGTGGGTGTTTAGGAATTTTAATTCCACCAAGCATTATGTTAATTGTTTATTCTGTAATTGCCCAATTATCACCATTAAGATTATTTGCAGCTGCAATATTTCCAGGATTAATGTTAGCAGGATTGTATATTGCTTACGCAGTTTTTAGAGCATGGCTAAACCCCTCGATTGCACCAAGACCCCCAAAAGAGGATATCCCACCAAGGGCAGAAATTCTAAAAGAAGTAATGGTTTCTTTTGTTCCTTTATTTGGTCTTATAATGTTAGTTCTTGGAACAATTTTAGCTGGGATTGCTACTCCAGCTGAGGCAGCGGCAGCGGGTGCATTTGGAGCAATACTATTATCTTGGTTTTATAAAACTCTAAAATGGCAAAATTTTAAAGAGTCAGTTTTTCTTACTGCAAAAACTACTGCAATGATTATGTGGTTATTTATTGGATCTTGGACTTTTTCATCTGTTTTTTCTTATTTAGGAGGACACGAGGTATTTGAACACTTCTTTACTTCAATAAACATTACTACTTGGCAATTTTTAGTAATAACTCAAATTATTATTTTCCTCCTAGGATGGCCTTTAGAGTGGACAGAAATTTTAATTATATTTGTTCCAATTTTTTTACCATTGCTTGAAATATTTCAGGTTAATCCATATTTTTTTGCTATGTTAATTGCTTTAAATTTGCAGACCTCGTTTCTTACTCCACCCATGGCAATGTCCGCCTATTATCTTAAAGGTGTTCAAAAAACAAATGTTGAACTAATGGATGTATTTAGAGGAATTATGCCATTTTTAGGAATAGTTATTTTTGGTATGTTTTTGATGTATATGTTTCCTGGTATTGCACTATGGTTGCCAGAAGTATTATTTGCAGACTAAAAAAAAATGATTGATATATTTTCGTTAAGCGTTGAGGAAATGGCCTTAAAAATAAAAGAAGGTCAATTAACTTCTGTTGAGATTTGTGAAAAATATATTGAAAGAATAAATAAATTTGAAAAAGATGTAAAAGCTTGGGCGCACTTTGATAAAAAAATTTTATTAGAGAAAGCAGCTAATGCTGATGAGCATAGAAAATCTGGAAAACCTGTTGGTTCCCTTCATGGAGTTCCTGTAGCTATTAAAGACATAATTGGAACTGTAGATATGCCAACTGAATGTGGAACACCAATAAGAAAAGGTAAATCTTATTCACAAAATGCTGAGATAGTTGAACTTTTACATACAGCAGGGGCAATTGTGATGGGAAAAACAGCTACATCTGAATTGGCATATCTTGGACCACCAAAAACTACTAACCCTCACGATTATTCTCGAACTCCAGGTGGCTCTTCAAGTGGATCAGCAGCTTCTGTTGCTTCATTTATGACCCCACTTTCAATTGGATCACAAACAGGCGGATCAGTTATTAGACCTGCTTCTTACTGTGGTGTTGTTGGTTATAAACCAAGTTATGGTCTGATTTCAAGAAATGGTGTTTTAAAAACTTCCTATATACTTGATCATATAGGTATGTTTGGAAGAAAAGTCGAAGATATAGCAATGTTAGCAAAGGTTTTAATTAAAAAAGATCGTCATGATCCAGCTACTATTTATTATTCGGCTGAGAATATATTAGAAGAAACAAAAAAAGGACCATTATTTGAACCAAAATTTATTTTCTATAAGTCAGATTATTGGAAAATAATTGATAAAAAATCTAGGGAGTCATTTGAATATTTTATTAAGTCATTTAAAAATATAGAGGTTTTTGATACACCATTATATTTTAAAGAAATACATAAGTATCATCAAATTATCCATGAAACAGATTTAGCTAATAATTTTTCCTTATATTATAAAAAATATAAAAAAAAATTATCTAAGTACATGCAAACAGCAATAGCAAAAGGTAACAAACATTCAGCAAAAGAATATACAGAGGCAGTTGATTTTAAAAAAAGAAGCCTTGAATCATATCAAGAAGTATTTGAGGATTATCATGGAGTATTGTCTCCTTCTAGTCCTGGTGTTGCTCCAAAGGGTTTAAAGAGTACAGGAACTGCAGAGTTTAATAAGGTATGGTCTTATTTAGGCTTACCTTGTATATCCCTTCCTTTATTACAAGGAGAAAATAATTTGCCATTAGGAGTTCAATTAGTTGGTGATCTTTATGATGATCATAGATTTTTAGGGGTTGCTAATTGGTTAGAAAAGGAATGTAATAATTAAAATGCAAAAATTTACAACATTTTTAGGATCTTTACTTGCAATAGCTTTTTTAGTTGGTCTTGCATTTACATTAACCAGATCATCGATGATAGGTTTTTTTGACGTATTACCTGTTTATATTTTAATGGGTTTAGCAATTTTTATGATGATCTATGAAGCATTTTTCGATAAAAAATAATTTCAAGAATCTTGAGTAAAAGTTCAAATAGTCTTCTAGCTTTAGCTTTATTGTTTATTCAGCCTATTTTTATGGCAAGTTATCTAATAGTTGCAAGAGGAGCTGCAGAATATATACCTCCTATTTCATTAGCTTTTTGGAGATGGACTTTAGTATTTTTAATCCTATTAATATTTAATTTTTATATATTAAAAAAAAAATTTAAAATAATCAAAAAAGAATATTTAAAATTATTTTTTTTAGGTTCTATGGGTTGTGGTGTTTGTGGGGCTTTTCCTTTATTAGCAGGTAAAACAACAACGATTGTAAATATGGGAATAATTTATACTTCTTCCCCTATATTTATAATTTTGATTTCATTTTTATTTTTTAATGAAAAAATTAATTCCTCAAAAGTTATTGGTCTATTAGCTTGTTTAATTGGAGTTTTTATTATTATTATTAAAGGGGACATTTCTCTCTTACTTAATTTTAAATTTATAATGGGAGATTTATGGATGTTAGGTTCAGCAATTGGCTGGGCTCTTTATTCAATTTATCTTTTTTATTGGAAATCAGAATTATCAGTTTTTCCTAGATTTACTTTGATAGCATTTTTTGGTTCTATCAGCCTTCTTCCATTTTATATTTTAGAAGAAATTTTTTTTTTGAAAACAGATTTTAACACTCTTTTTTTCTTCTGGGTTTCTTTTGCTGCTATTTCACCAGGTATAATAGCATTTAGCTTATATACTTTAACTCAAAAGTATTTAGGAGCTTCAACAACTGGTTTTACCTTATATTTATTCACAGTTTATGGAGCATTCTATGGTATATTTCTATTTCAAGAGAAATTAGAATTATTTCATTACATTGGCACTATTCTAGTATTTATCGGAATATTTCTAGTAAAGAAAAAAATTAAAAATGCCTAAAAGAATTAAAATGTTTTCAATTTTTTTAATAACATTAATATTAATATACTTTATTATTTCATTAATTCTTTTTTTCTCTCAAAGAAGCTTACTTTATCATCCTGTAGAAAATAATTATTTTGGTGACGATCTTGAAGTTAAAATTAAAAAAGTAAAAATTAATACTGAGGACAATCTCAATTTATTAGCCTGGTTTCATATAAAAGATATTAAAAATTTTAAAACAATTTTATATTTTCATGGAAATGCTGGAGCTTTAGAAAATAGAATTCATAAAATTAATAAGTTTAAAGATATGAATGTAAATTTTTTATTATTGGCGTGGAGAGGATTTAGTGGAAATCAGGGCAAGCCAACTGAACAAGGTCTGTATAAAGATGCAAGAGGAGCAATTAAATGGCTAAATGAAAAAGGAATTAAAAATGAAAATATAATTATTTATGGTGAGTCTTTAGGAACAGGAATTGCAACCGAAGTTGCTCAAAACAAAAATTTTGCAGGTATTATTTTAGAGTCTCCATTTACTTCAATGATAGATGCGGGAGCATCTAAATATCCAATATTTCCTATTAAACTACTTCTAAAAGATAAATATGAAAGTAACAAAAAAATTAAAAACATTAAATCACCGATATTAGTAATGCATGGTGAAGAAGATAAAATAGTGCCATTTTATATGGGTAAAAAGATTTTTGAATTGGCCAATGAACCAAAATATTCATATTTTCCAAAATATGACGATCATATGATGGAATTTAATCAAGAACTAATAAACGCAATTGATAAATTTATCTCAAGTTTAAATTAAGACACATTCTTAACAAATAGTCCTCTTAATTAAAATATATAAAAATATTGTGAGTAAATTTATAATATTTTTATCGATAATATTTATTTCTACCAATTTGTACGCAGAACCTAAAAACTTTTATAAAGAGGATTTCTTTTATATTGGACAAATGTCATCACATAACAACAAATTTACACTTTATTTTAAAACTAGACCAAAAGCTGTTCTAGCAAAAGGAGAAGAATATAATTATATTACTGATTTCCCTCAAGACTTATATATTTACAATCATCATGACAACACAGACGAGTCACTAATTTCATACGATTGGTTCCCATCTAGTGCAAAAAAAATAATTGAAAGTTACGACTTTCCAGTTTTCCCAGAGGATTTCGCTTATTATTTATTGAATGACAACAATACTCTTATAATGGTTAGTGCAATTAAAAATATAAATGTAAATTTAGTTTTTGATATATCTAGAAGAAATTTAAAGAAATATGATAAAAAAAATAAATTAGATTTTATAATTTCATCTATTGCAAAAAAATGTGGGTATTTTAACTTAAAAGAAACATATAATTGTAACTATTACAAACCTTTAATTTCAAATAACTTAATTAACTAATGTCAACAAAGGCCTCGGCAAACTTATCAGCATTAAATATTTGAAGATCATCCTCTTTTTCACCAAGCCCAAGAGCTACTATTGGAAGTTTATATTTTTTAGCTACCGCTATTAATATACCTCCTTTGGCAGTCCCATCTAATTTTGTCATAATCAGTCCTGTTATTGGAATAATTTTATTAAATTCTTCTACTTGATTAATTACATTTTGACCAGATGTAGCATCTAAAATTAAAAGAACTTCGTGAGGTGCATCCGAATCCATTTTCTTTGTTACATTTGCAATTTTTTTGTACTCATCCATTAAATTTTTTTTATTTTGTAATCTTCCAGCAGTGTCAATAAGTGCATGCGTATAATTGTTTTTAGATGCTTCTTCTAAAGTTTTGTAAGCTACAGATGCAGGATCTGCCCCTTGGGATGACTTAATAATTTCAACTCCAATTTTTTGTGCCCAATTTTCTAATTGTTCTATAGCAGCTGCTCTAAATGTATCTGACGCAGAAAATATTACTTTATTGCCGTGAGATTTTAATATTTTTCCAATTTTACCAATTGTAGTTGTCTTTCCAACACCATTTACTCCTGAAATAAGGATTACGTTTAGATTATCCTTTTTTTTAAAAAAATTATCTTTCTCTAATGGTTTCATCAAATTTATTATATATTTTTTTATAATTAAATTTATTTCATTTAATAAATCTTTTTTTGGATCAATTTTCTCACCTGAAATTTCATTTTTAATTTCTTCTGAAGCTGTTACTCCAACATCGGATTGAATTAAAAAATCTTCAATTTTATTTAAAGTGTTATCATCTATTTCCTTTTTAACTATTATATCTCTTAAACCAGAAGTTAATGATGTAGCACTTTTTTTAAAACCAATTTTAAATTTATCAAAGATGCTCATTATAATTTAATTATAATTTCTTTGATATCTGAAACTGGACCAGTCATAGATATCAATTTATTATACTCAATATTTAAAAAACCTTCTTTGAAATGAATATTTATCTTATTATCAGTAAGTTTTTTTTCAAAGGCAGCCACTCCAGTTGCGCATGCAGCTGTACCACATGCTTTAGTTAAACCTGCACCTCTTTCCCATACATTAACTAAGATATTTGAAGAATCTTTAACTTGAGCAAAAGTAAGATTTATTTTCTCTGGGAATAAGTCATTGTTTTCAACTAATGGTCCAATTTTTTTAAGATCATATTTAAAACAATCCTCTACAAAAAAAATAATATGTGGATTACCAACATTAAGTGCAAAACCGTCTTTTAATTCATTATCATCAATTTTGAGACTAATTTTTTTATGATCTATATTTTTTGATAAAGGTATCTTCCTCCAATCAAATTTTGGTTCTCCCATTTCCATCTTAATTTTTTTTTCAGCAATTTTTTGAGCTTTCAAAATTCTATTAGAAGTTACAATGATAGCGCTATCTTTATTCATTTCCTCACATAAGATTTTTGCAATACACCTACTGCCATTTCCACATGCTTCTACCTCATCTCCATCTGAGTTAAATATTGTTATAGGATTAAAATCAGGATTTATTGGATCTATTTTATCAATAAATATTAGCTGATCAAATCCAATTCTATTTCTTTTACCTAAGTCAATAATTTTTTCTCTATCCAAAGAAATATTATTTTTTCTTCTGTCAATGATAACAAAATCATTTCCTAAACCATCCATTTTGTATGCTTTAAATTCCATATATTTATACTTAACTTATTTATTGACTTTTTGAACCTCTATTATAGTTTATCGCAGTTTCCGCAAAAATAAGCTATTTGCGGTGTCTTTGGTAACAAAGAGATCGACACCAGTCAGCGAGGGTTCGCCCACTGGTGCGCTTGCTGTTGGATAAAAAATATGTTTGAAAATTTAACAAATAAGTTTGAAGAAGTATTTTCTTCATTAAAAAAATCACCTTCACTTGATGAAAAGCAAGTTGATGAAGGGCTAAGAGGAATCAGACAGGCTTTATTGGAGGCAGATGTAACTTTAGAAGTTGCTAAGCAATTTATTGAAAATGTAAAGCCTAAGGCTCTTGGAACTGAGATAATCAGATCTACATCGCCAGGACAAATGGTTGTAAAAGTAGTCTATGATGAGCTTGTAAAATTATTAGGTGAAAAAAATGAAGAAATAAATTTAAATGCAGTACCACCAGTTCCAATGATGTTAGTAGGTCTTCAAGGATCTGGAAAAACAACTACTACAGCAAAATTAGCAAAATTTTTAGAAAATAATAAAAAAAAAAAGATCATGATGGTGAGTCTTGATGTTTATAGACCCGCTGCACAAGAACAACTCAAGTCCCTTGGTGAAAAAAATAATATTCTTACACTTCCAATAATTGAAGGTCAGTTGCCAGTTGATATTTGTAGAAGGGCTCTAAGTGCAGCAAACTTAAACGGAGCAGATATTATTTTATTTGATACAGCTGGAAGGACACAGATTGATTTGCAAATGATGAGTGAAATAAAACAAATTGAAAGCATTATAAATCCTACAGAAACATTTTTAGTTGCAGACTCTTTAACTGGTCAAGTAGCTGCCGATGTTGCAAAAGAATTCAAAAATACAGTTAATCTCACTGGTATAATTTTAACCAGAGCAGATGGAGATGCAAGAGGTGGAGCAGCAGTAAGTATGAAATATGTATCAAATGTTCCAATTAAATTTTTAGGAGTTGGAGAAAAGACAGAAAATTTTGAGGTCTTTCATCCTGATAGAATTGCTAACAGAATACTTGGTATGGGCGATGTTGTATCTCTTGTAGAGAAAGCAACTCAAGACTTAAGTGATGAAAATATAAAAAAAACTGAAGAAAATTTAAAAAAAGGAAATTTCTCGATGAATGACTACCTATCACAATTGCGACAGATGAAAAAAATGGGAGGTATAGAGGGTATCATGTCATTAATGCCTGGAGTATCAAAAGTAAAAAAACAAATGGATCAAGCTGGAATAGATGAATCTATAATATCACAAAATGAAGCGATTATATTATCAATGACAAAAAAAGAGAGAGAAAATCCAAAAATAATAGATGGTTCTAGAAGAAAAAGAATTGCTAATGGCTCTGGTACTGATGTAGCCACTATCAATAAATTGTTAAAACAATTTAAAATGATGTCTGACATGATGAAAAAAATGTCAAAGGGAAACTTGAAAGGTATGGCTGATAAAGGAATACCTCCAGAGCTTTTTAATCAATTAAAATAAACAAAGGAGAATAAATGTTAAAGTTAAGATTATCTATGGGCGGTACAAAAAAAAGACCTGTATATAAAATTGTTGTTGCAGATAGTAGATTTGCAAGAGATGGGAGGTTTATAGAAAAATTAGGATTTTATAACCCTCTATTACCTAAGGAAAAAGAGGACAGAATAGGTTTACAATTAGATAGAGTTAAGTATTGGCTTAGCCAAGGTGCTCAACCAACAACAAGAGTTGCGAGAATTTTGGGAGAAAAACAGATTATAGAAATGCCTAAGCAAGGAAACAATCCTCAAAAAGCAATTCCAAAAAAAGATAGAAAAAAAGATACTGAAGAAAAAGCTGAGGCTCCAAAAGCAGAAGAGAAAAAAGCTGAGGCTCCAAAAGCAGAAGAGAAAAAAGCTGAGGAGAAAAAATAAATAGACTATGTTTGTTGCAAGAATATTTACTTTGTATCCTGAATTTTTTCCTGGCCCATTAGCAAAAGGCTTGTATGGAAAAGCTTTAGTTGAAAAAATTTGGAAATTAGAAACAGTGAATATTAGAGATTATGCGGAAGATAAACATAAAACTGTAGACGATACAACTTATGGCGGTGGTTCAGGTATGTTAATGAAACCTGATGTACTTGCTAAATCATTAGATCAAAATATAAAATCTTCAGAAAAAATAATTTATTTGTCTCCTAAAGGTAAATTATTTAATCAAAATCTCGCTAAAAAGTTATCAAAAGAAAAAACACTAAATTTAATATGTGGACACTTTGAGGGTATTGATGAGAGAGTTATAAATAGCAGGAATATTGAAGAGGTTAGTATTGGTGATTTTGTTTTATCTGGAGGAGAAAGCGCTGCTATAGTTTTATTAGACTCTGTATTAAGGTTATTGCCAAAAGTTCTTGGCAATGAGCTTTCTAACAAAGAGGAAAGTTTTGAAAATGGTCTTTTAGAGTACCCACAGTATACCAAACCTCAAATTTGGGAGGAAAAACCAGTACCAAATGTGCTATTATCAGGGGATCATGCGAAAATTAAAGACTGGCGTTTATCTCAATCAGAGGCTATAACACGCGACCGAAGACCAGATTTGTGGCAAAAATATAAAAAGAATTAACTTGATAAATTTACAAATGAAAACAATTGAAGAAATAAATGCAGCTCATGTAAAAAAAATATCTGCAGAAAAAAAACTTCCAGATTTTTTTCCAGGAGATATTGTCAAAGTTGGAGTAAAAATTACCGAAGGTAAAAGGGATAGAATTCAGTATTTTGAGGGTGTTTGCATCGCAAAAAAAAATAGAGATATCAATTCATCTTTTACAGTGAGAAAAATATCATTTGGAGAAGGTGTTGAAAGAACATTTGCTTTATTCAGTCCAATAGTAGACTCTATTAAAGTTATCAGATCTGGAAAAGTAAGAAGAGCAAAGCTTTATTATTTAAGAGATAGAACAGGAAAGTCTGCAAGAATTACAGAAAAAATTAAAAAGAAGATAGGTATTGATGTAGAAACCAAACCAGAGGAAGTTAGCGAGGAAACTTTAGCACCATCTTTAGAGGTAAAATCTGAAAATGTAACTTCAAGTAAAGACACTGAAAAAGATAATAAAAAACCTGAAACTAAAAAAGAAGATACACAGAAAGATACCCCTAAAGAAAAAAGATAATTTTTTTCTAAATGCCATTAACTTTATACGATAAAATATGGAATGATCATCTTGTCCACCAACAAGAAGATGGTACTTCATTACTTTTTGTAGATAGACATTTAATACATGAAGTTACAAGTCCACAAGCATTTGAAGGTTTGAGAAGTTCTAATAGAAAAGTAAGACAACCAAATTTAACATTAGCTGTTGCAGATCATAATGTACCTACTACTGACAGGACAAAAGGAATTTCAGATGAAGAATCTAAGTTACAGGTAGACACTCTTGAAAAGAATTGTAAAGAGTTTGGAATAAAGCTATTTGGTATGGATGATAAGAGACAGGGTATAGTTCATATCATTGGTCCTGAACAAGGATTTACTCAACCTGGCACAATCATAGTTTGTGGAGATAGCCATACAGCTACTCATGGCGCTTTTGGATCTTTGGCATTTGGAATTGGAACATCTGAAGTTGAACATGTACTTGCCACACAAACTCTAGTTCAAAAAAAATCAAAAAATTTCAGAATAAATGTAAACGGCAAACTTCCTTTAGGAGTTACATCTAAAGATGTAATATTACAAATAATAGGAAAAATAGGAACAGCTGGTGGAACTGGTTATGTAATTGAATATGCTGGAGACTTGATTTCATCTTTAACTGTTGAGAATAGAATGACCATTTGTAATATGACAATTGAAGGAGGAGCTAGAGCTGGTTTAATCCAACCTGATGAAAAGGTTTTTGAATATCTTAAAAATAAACCAATGTCACCAAAAAATGAAAATTGGGACAAAGCTTTAGAATATTGGGAAACCCTAAAATCTGACCATGGATCTAAATTTGATAAAGAAATTAATCTTGAGGGAAACGATATAAAACCAATGGTAACTTGGGGAACATCACCTCAAGATGTAATTACTATAGATGGTAAAGTTCCTAATCCAAAAAATGAAAAAGATCCTGATAAAAAAAATTCAATAGAAAGATCATTAAAATATATGGGTTTAAATCCTGATATAAATGCAAAAGATATTAAAATTGATAAAGTTTTTATTGGAAGTTGTACAAATGGAAGAATTGAGGACTTAAGAGAAGCTGCAGAAATATTAAAAGATAAGAAAATAGCAAATCATGTAGACGCAATGGTTGTTCCTGGATCAGGTTTAGTTAAACAGCAAGCAGAGCAAGAAGGTTTAGATAAAATTTTTATAAATTCTGGATTTGAGTGGAGAGAACCAGGTTGTTCAATGTGTCTAGCTATGAATGCTGATAAATTAAAACCTGGTGAAAGATGTGCTTCAACATCCAACAGAAACTTTGAAGGAAGACAAGGAAGAGGTGGAAGAACGCATTTAGTAAGTCCAGGAATGGCAGCCGCAGCAGCAATTTCTGGTAATTTAGATGATGTAAGAAAGTATCAGATTTAATGCAAAAATTTAATAAAGTAAAAAGTATCCCTGCATATTTACCAATAGTAAATATTGATACTGATATGTTAATTCCAAAACAGTTTTTAAAGACAATAAAAAGAACTGGGTTAGGAAAAAATTTATTTCATGAAATGAGATATGACGAAAAAGGCATAGAAATTGATCAATTTATTTTAAACAAAGCTCCTTATAATAAATCTAAAATTTTAATTGCAGGAAAAAATTTTGGATGTGGATCATCTAGAGAGCATGCGCCTTGGGCCTTATTAGATTTTGGTATTACTTGTGTAATTAGTTCAAGTTATGCTGATATTTTTTATAACAACTGTTTTAAAAATGGAATTTTACCAATCGTTATAGATGAAGAACAAATTAAACAAATTTCAGAATATTCCTTAAGAAAAGAAGAAATAGAAGTTGACTTAGTTAATGAAAAAATAAAATTTGGAAATAACGAAATTGGATTTGAGATTGATCCTTTTAAAAAAAAATGTTTGTTGGAGGGATTAGATGATATTGCATTATCATTAGAGAAAACTGATAAAATTTTATCTTTTGAAAAAAAATTGAAAGATTCAAAACCATGGATATTTAATGATTAAAGTAAAAAAAAGAAAATTTTTACTTTTACCTGGAGATGGTATTGGTCCCGAAGTTATTAGTGAAGTAAAAAAAATAATTAATTGGTTCAATGTAAAAAAATCTTTAGATTTCGAAATAGATGAAGATTTAGCTGGTGGAGTATCATATGATAAACATGGAACACCTATAACTGATGAAGTTTTCTATAAAGCTTTAGAATGTGAAGCAGTAATATTAGGTGCTGTTGGTGGACCAAAGTGGGATAACGTAGAGTTTTCAAAAAAACCTGAAAGAGCTCTACTAAAATTAAGAAAAGAACTAAAACTATTTGCAAATTTAAGACCAGCAATATGTTTTAAACAGTTAGTAGATGCTTCAACTCTTAAACCTGAAGTAGTTTCAGGTCTTGATATCATGATTGTTAGAGAGTTGACCGGTGGTATATATTTTGGTGAACCAAGAGGAATTAAACCAATAGACAATGGTGAAAGAAAAGGAATTAATACTCATACATATACTTCAAGCGAGATAAGACGGGTAGCTAAAGTAGCTTTTGATCTTGCAAAAAAAAGACAAAATAAAGTTACCTCATGTGAAAAATCTAATGTAATGGAAGCAGGATTACTCTGGAGGGAAGAGGTACAAGAATTACATGACAAAGAATATAAGGACGTAGAGTTAGATCATATGTTAGCTGATAATTGTTCAATGCAGCTTCTTAGAAATCCAAAACAATTTGATGTAATTGTTACCGATAATTTGTTTGGTGACATGCTTTCTGATCAAGCATCAATGTTAACAGGATCTTTAGGATTATTACCATCAGCATCTTTAGGTGCAAAAAATAAAGATGGTAAAATGAGAGCAATGTATGAACCAATACATGGTTCAGCCCCAGATATTGCAGGCAAAGGTATTGCAAATCCAATTGCTTCAATATTGAGTTTTGCTATGGCGCTTAAATATTCTTTAAACCTCGATAAAGAAGCAAATTCTTTAGAAAAAGCTGTTCAGGATGTTTTAGACGATGGTCTTAGAACTAAAGATATTATTTCTAAAGGAACAAAAGAAGTATCAACATCTCAAATGGGTGATGCGATAATTTCAAAATTGCAATAATCTAACATTTATTCTAAAGTTTAATAATGCCAAATTATACAGCTCCCATTGAAGATATGATGTTTCTTTTTGATAAGTTGAGAAATAATCAAAATTATAACGAAATTGAAAAATATAAAGAAGTTAATACAGAACTTGTTAAAGATATTTTAAGCGAGGCTGCAAAAATAAACCAAAATATAATTTTACCTCTTGCAAAATCTGGTGATGAAAATCCCACTGTTCTTGAAAATGGAGTTGTAAGAACACCACCTGGTTATAAGGAAGCATATAATAAATTTATCGAAGATGGTTGGACTTCATTATCTTGTGATCCTAAATATGGAGGCCAAGGTATGCCCAAAACAGTGAGTGCTTTTTTTGATGAAATGTTATCTTCAGCAAGTTTATCTTTTAAGCTTTATAGTGAACTTAGTATTGGTGCTTACAATTGTATTAATCATCATGCAAATGAGGAAATAAAAAATAAATATTTACCAAAAATTGTAGAGGGAAAATGGAGTGGTACAATGTGTTTAACAGAACCTGTTTGTGGCACTGATTTAGGGTTGTTAAAAACCAAAGCAGTCGAACAACCTGACGGTACTTTCAAAATAAGTGGTCAAAAAATTTTTATTACCTCTGGGGATCATGACTTAACAGAAAATATTATTCATTTAGTAATAGCAAGAGCAACAGACTCGCCAAAAGGCACCAAGGGAATTAGCTTATTTTTAGTTCCAAAATTTCAAGTCAAAGAGAATGGAGAAATAGGGACTAGGAATGGAATTTCTACAGGATCAATAGAATCTAAAATGGGAATAAAAGGTTCGGCAACTTGTGTTTTAAATTTTGATGAAGCAGTAGGATATATGATAGGTCCAAAAAACAAAGGACTTAATTCAATGTTTACAATGATGAATTTAGAAAGAATAGTTGTTGGTATACAAGGTTTGGGAATTTCAGAAATTGCATATCAAAATTCTTTAAGTTATGCAAAGGAGAGAAAACAAGGAAAAACACATAACAGTAAATCTTCTAATGGAGCAGATAACATTATTGAACATGCGGATATAAGAAAGTCATTACTTAATATGAAATCAATAATTGAGGGTGAAAGAGCTTTATGTTTTTGGTTGTCACAACAAACTGAAGTGAGCTTATATCATGAAAATGCTCAAGTAAGGCAAGAGGCCTCTGATTTTGTATCTTTAATGACACCAGTTGTAAAAACTATGTTTACTGATTTAGGAATGGAAATTACAAGTGAGGCGATGCAAGTACATGGAGGATATGGTTATACAAAAGATCAAGGTATTGAGCAATTATACAGAGATAATAGAATTACTCCTATTTATGAAGGTACCAACTCAGTTCAAGCTGCTGATTTGGTTTTTAGAAAGCTAATTAATAAAAATGGTGATATTATTGAAAAATACTTAAGCACCATACAAAAAGATATAGATAATAATCTTAAAGAATTAAAACCTTTTATTGATGACTTTAACTTTCAAATGGAAATATTTAATGAATTTACGAATTGGATTAAGGAAAAAATATCTAATTCAAAAAATGATGCTAGCGCTGCCTGTAATGATTATTTAAAAGCATTAGGTTATATTTCAATAGCTCATTCTTGGATAAAAGTTTTAGAAGTATGCTTTAAAGATTATGCAAGCAATAAAGATTTTTATGAAGATAAAATTCAAACCGCTAAATTTTATTTTAAAAGAGTTCTGCCAAGAGCAGAAAATCATTTTAAAACTGCATCCTCGGGTAGTGATTATATAATGAATTTTAAATTTAACTAATGAGTAATTACGATAAAAATTTAGATAAAAACAACGCTAACTTTGTTCCACTAACTCCTTTGAGTTTTTTAGAAAGAGCAAAAGATATTTATCCAAATTATGATGCTTTAATTTACGAGGATAGAAAATATACTTGGTCAGAGATTTTTAAAAGATGCACCAAATTTGCTAGTGCCTTAGAAAAAATTGGCATTGGTACTGGTGATACGGTTTCTGTAATGGCTTTTAATACTCCTGAAATTTTTGAGGCACACTACTCTGTTCCAATGTGCGGAGCAGTTTTAAATACTATCAATACCAGACTTGATGCAAAAACTGTTGCTTATATTTTGGATCATAGTGAAGCTAAAGTTCTCATCGTAGATAGACAACTACATTCTGTTATAGAAAAAGCCTTGTCGATTTCAAAAATAAAACCAATAATTATCGATATTCAGGATAATTTTGCAGATCAGAAACTATTAAAAAAAATAGGTGATAAAGAATACGAGAATTTTTTAAGTTCTGGAGATGAAAATTATAAGTGGAAAATTCCAAAAGATGAATGGCAAGCTATTTCTTTAAGTTATACTTCAGGCACCACAGGAAATCCTAAAGGAGTTGTGTATCATCACAGAGGATCTTATCTAATGTCTACTGGAAGTGCAGTTGCATGGAATATGCCAAATAGATTAAATTTTTTAACGGTTGTACCAATGTTTCACTGTAATGGTTGGGGATATCCATGGACTATTCCAATGTTAAATGGAAAAACAATATGTTTGAGAGCGATTGATATTAAAAAGATTTTTGATTTAATTGAAAAACATGAAATTACCCATTTTGGGGGTGCTCCAATAGTATTAAATATGATTACTGGAGCTCCTGAGTCAGATAAAAAAAAATTACATAGAAAGGTATATGTCTTAACCGCAGGCGCTCCACCTCCAAGTATAATTTTTAAAAAAATGAAAGCTCTTGGTTTTGAAGTAATGCATGTATATGGATTAACCGAAACATATGGACATGTTACCCAATGTGCTTGGAATGATGAATGGAATAAACTTGATGAAGAAAAACAAAATGAAATAAAGGCAAGACAAGGGGTTAGATACCCAAATACAGAAGGTGTTACCATAATGGATCCTGAAACAATGAAAGAAGTACCACGAGATGGCAAAACTATTGGGGAAATAATGATAAGAGGTAATATCGTGATGAAGGGATATTTTAAGGATAAAGATGCAACAGAAAAAGCTATGAAGGGTGGCTGGTTTCATTCAGGGGACTTGGCTGTCATGCACCCTGATGGTTATGTAAAAATACAAGATAGATCTAAAGATATAATTATTTCAGGAGGTGAAAATATTTCATCAATTGAAATTGAAAATACATTAGCAAAACACCCAGGTGTTTCCATAGCTGCAGTTGTTGCTAAACCAGATGAAAAATGGGGAGAAGTCCCGTGTGCATTTATTGAAAAAGTTCAAGATAAGGAAGTTACTGAAAAAGAGCTAATTGACTTTTGCAGAGAAACACTAGCTGGATTTAAGATTCCAAAGAAAATAGAGTTTTGTGAATTACCTAAAACTTCAACAGGAAAAATACAGAAATTTGAATTAAGAAAAAAGGCCAAGGAGATAAACTGATCTTAGAAGTTGATTCAAAAGAGGTTTTTATCTCTACTGGGGGTCTTGATTTTGATAATAAAAAACCATCTATTATTTTAATTCATGGAAGTGGACTAACTCATATTGTTTGGTCACTTCATGAACAATATTATGCATCTCAAGGATATAATGTATTATCTATTGATCTTCCAGGGCATGGGAGCTCAGAAGGACCAACACTTAACACCATAGAAAAAATATCAGATTGGGTAAAATCTTTAATGCAGACACTTAAAATATCCAGAATTACTATTATTGGTCATTCCCAAGGCTGTTTGGTTGGTATAGATTTTGCATCGAGGTATCCAAATTTAATTCAAAGTTTAATACTGGCTGCAGGTTCCTATAAAATGCCAGTAAATCAAGATTTAATAGATCTTGCAGAAGCTGGGGACGAAAAAGCAGTATTACTAATGATGAAATGGGGTTATGAAGGGTCAAAAGCATTTATTGGAGGAAATCCTGTAAAGAAAATTATTAATTCATCAAGAGATATAATTGAAATTTTATCTGTAGACTTGAACGCATGTAACAATTACAAAGCGGGTAAAGAATCTTTAGAAAAAATTAATTGTCCAACATTATGTATTTATGGAGATTTAGACAAAATGGTACCACTTAAAATAGGAAATAAAATGTCAGAAATGATAAAAAATTCTGAAACAAAAATAATTTCAAATTGTGGACATATGATAATCTTTGAAAAAGCATTTGAAATGCGATTAGCTGTAAAAGAATTTTTAAATAAAAACCAATGACAAAAAATTATTCAATTGCTAAATCAAGAAGATTAAGGAGCACCCCATATACTTCAAGAATTGAAAAACAAGGAGTGAGCTCATATACCATTTACAATCATATGCTGTTACCAGCAAGTTTTGGATCATTAGAGGAATCTTATTCACATTTAAAAGAACATGTTCAGGTGTGGGATGTAGCTGCAGAAAGACAAGTGGAAATTTCAGGAAAAGACTCGTCCAAACTAGTTCAATTAATGACTTGCAGAGATCTTTCTAAATCAAAAATTGGAAGATGTTATTATTGTCCAATAATTGATGATAATGCAGGTCTTGTTAACGATCCAGTAGTTCTCAAATTGGATGAAAATCGATGGTGGATATCTATTGCAGACTCTGATGTCATATTATTTGCAAAAGGTCTAGCCATTGGAAATAAGTATGATGTAAAAATTTTTGAACCTAATGTGGATATTATGGCAGTTCAAGGACCGAAATCATTTAAACTTATGGAAAAAATATTTGGAAAAAAAATTTTAGATATGAAATTTTTTGGATTTGATTATTTCGATTTTGAGGGATCCAAACATTTAATTGCAAGATCAGGTTGGTCAAAACAAGGTGGATTTGAAATTTATGTTGAAAACACAGAGTCTGGATTAAAACTTTACGATGAAATGTTTAAAGTTGGTAAAGAATTCAATGTAAAACCAGGCTGTCCCAATTTAATTGAGAGAATCGAGAGTGCCTTATTATCATACGGAAATGATATGGATAACAATGATAATCCTCTGGAGTGTGGTTTTGAAAAGTATGTAAATCTAGAAAGTAATATAAACTTTTTAGGAAAAGATAGATTAATTAAAATACAAAAAAATGGAATAAGTAGAAAACTGATGGGCTTAAAAATTGAATCTAATCAAATTAATATGACAAAATCTTTGGAAGTAAAAAATGAAAAAGGAGAAATAATTGGAGAATTGAGATCTGCATGCTATTCTCCACATTTTAAAAAAGTCATTGGAATTGCAATGATTAATAAACCTTATTGGAACGCTTCCCAAGCTATATCAGTTCAAATAAATGAAAAAACTATAAAAGGTATGGTTTGCGATTTACCCTTCATTTAGTATAAAAGTCTAAATATTATGAATATTGCGATTGTAGGAGCTACAGGAAACGTAGGTAGGAAGCTATTAGATGTTTTGGATAAAAAAAATTTCCAAATTACTGAGTTATTTTTAGTTGCTTCACCTAAAAGTGCTGGAAAAAAAATTAAATTTAAAAATGAAGAATTGATCGTTGAGGATTTAAACAATTTTGACTTTTCAAAAGTAAAATTGGCATTCTTTGCTGCCGGAAGTGCTATTGCCGAAAAATGGGCACCAATTGCTGCAGAGAAAACAATTGTAATTGATAATTCAAAATTTTTTAGAAAAGATCCGCAAATTCCTCTTGTGGTACCTGAGGTGAACTCAAAAGAATTAGCTCATGTAAAACATAAAAACATTATCGCCAATGCTAATTGCTCAGTTATTCCAATTGTTGTAGCATTAAAGCCTCTACATGATTTATATAGTGTAAAAAGAATTGTTGCCTCTACTTATCAATCTGTATCAGGCGCAGGAAAAGAAGCTATGGATGAATTAATTTCACAAACAAAAGATTATTTAGATGAGAAAGAGATTAATTCAAAAAACTTTACAAAGCAAATAGCTTTTAATGCTATACCACACATAGATACTTTTTTAGAGAATGGTTCAACTAAAGAGGAACAAAAGAACCATGATGAAATAAAAAAGATATTAGATAAAAAAATTAATGTTACTTCTACCTGTGTGAGAATTCCAGTTTTAGTTTCTCATTCAATAAGCATCAATGTAGAATTTAATAAAAAATATAACTTAGATGAAATAAGAAACGTACTATCATCTTCACCAGGATGTAAAGTTATAGATGAAAAAATTGATGGAGGATACATTACACCTGTTGAAGCAGAAAATAAATATGAAACATTTATTTCAAGAATACGAGAGGATAATTCTCAACCAAACACAATTAATATGTGGATAGTATCAGACAATCTTCTTAAAGGTGCTGCATTAAATGCAGTAGAGATAGCTGAAAGCCTATTAAAAGAAAATTTTTATGAAAAATAATAATCCACTATCGCCCCATATACAGGTTTATAATTGGCATATTTCATCTTTGGTATCTATTTCTCATAGAATTACAGGAATAATAAATATTGTTGGTATTACAATTATTTGTTTTTGGGTAATTTATTTATTATCAGGAGAGAGTTCATATCAAATATTAAATACTTTTTTAAACTCAATTTATGGAAAATTTGTAATTCTAGGACTAACTTGGTCTTTTAGCTTTCAAATTTTAAGTGAAATAAGACATTTGTTTATGGATTATGGATTAGGTTTTGATTTAAAGATTGCAAATATAACTGGTTTACTTGTTATTTTGGGATCAATAATATTTACAGTTTTGATTTTTATTTTAGGAAGGAACTTAATTTAAATGAATAGAACTACAAGAAAATGGTTATTTATGAAATTAAGTTCTATAATTTTGGTTCCATTAATGATTTGGTTCATTATAAATTTAGTATCCATTTATGATAATGATTATCAAGATGTTTACCGTTTTTTCACCTCTCAGCCATCTAAATTTCTTTTTAGTTTATTGCTTGTATTTGCTTATTTTTTTTCTGCATTAAGTATAAGTGAAGTTTTTGAGGACTATATAAAGGATGAAAAAATAAAAAATGTCGCAAATAAATCATTGTATTTATCTGCTATAGTATTACCTTTAATAACAATAATTACATTACTTAGCTTATAAATGACTTCTTATAAAATTATAGATCATGAATATGATGTTGTTGTTCTTGGCGCAGGAGGATCAGGTTTAAGAGCAGCAGTTGGTTTAAGTGAGGCAGGTTTAAAGACAGCTTGTATTTCAAAAGTATTTCCAACTAGGAGCCATACCTCAGCTGCGCAAGGGGGAATTTCTGCAGCATTAGGAAATATGGGTGAAGATGATTGGCGTTGGCACATGTATGATACAGTTAAAGGATCTGATTGGCTAGGAGACCAAGATTGTATAGAATATTTGTGTAAAGAGGCTCCAAGAGCAGTTTTAGAGCTTGAAAAATATGGAGTCCCATTCAGCAGAACAGAGGACGGAAAAATTTATCAAAGACCCTTCGGAGGCATGACAAAAAATTATGGTAATGAGCCAGTCCAAAGAACTTGTGCTGCAGCTGACAGAACTGGTCATGCAATTTTACATACTTTGTACGGTCAAGCTTTAAAACATAATACTGAATTTTTTATAGAGTACTTTGCTTTAGATTTACTAATGAAAGATGGGCAGTGTAAAGGATTAATTGCCTGGAATTTAAATGATGGAACAATACACAGATTTCGATCTCATATAACAATCATTGCAACAGGTGGTTATGGTAAGGTTTATTACTCAGCAACATCTGCTCATACTTGTACAGGTGATGGTAATGCAATGGTACTTAGGGCTGGATTACCTTTGCAAGATATGGAGTTTGTTCAATTTCATCCAACTGGAATTTATGGACATGGTACTCTAATTTCAGAAGGAGTCAGAGGAGAAGGTGGATATTTATTAAATTCAAAAGGTGAAAGATTTATGGAAAGATATGCACCAAAGGCAAAAGACTTAGCATCAAGAGATGTAGTAAGTAGATCTATAGCAATTGAGATAAATGAAGGAAGAGGAGTAGGAAAAGAGAAAGATCATGTTCATTTACATTTAAATCATTTAGACCCTAATGTAATTGAAGAACGTCTTCCAGGAATTGCAGAATCGTCTAGACTGTTTGCAAATGTTGATGTTACAAAAGAGCCAATACCAGTTGTTCCAACAGTTCATTATAACATGGGAGGAATTCCTACAAATTATAAAGCTGAAGTTCTAACTTTAAATGGTTCTGAAAAAACTGTTCCTGGATTGATGGCAATAGGAGAAGCGGCATGTGTTTCAGTCCATGGTGCAAATAGACTAGGTTCTAATTCTTTAATTGATCTAGTAGTATTTGGAAGGGCAGCAGCAAAAAGAGCTGCTGAGCTAATTAAACCAGGTATGCCACATGAAGAAATTCCAAAATCGGAAACAGATAAATGCCTTGAGAGATTTAATAAGTTAAGACATGCTGATGGAAGTAATAATACATCAGAACTTAGATTGAACATGCAAAAAACGATGCAGTCTAAATGTGCTGTATTTAGAACTGAAAAGACTTTAAAAGAAGGAGTTGCAGAAATTAGAAAACCTTTTGAAGGTATGGATAATATTTCAGTGAAAGATAAATCTTTAATTTTTAATACTGATTTAGTTGAGACATTAGAGTTTGATAATTTAATTAGGCAGGCAATTACAACTATGGACTCAGCTTATCATAGAAAAGAAAGCAGAGGAGCTCACGCGAGAGAAGATTTTCCAAAAAGAAATGATGAGAAATTTATGCAACATACTTTATCATGGTGCGATGGTTTAAATACCAAAATAGATTACAGACCTGTTCATAAATCTACTCTATCGACTGATGTACAGTATTTTCCACCACAAGAAAGGGTTTATTAATGGTCCAAATGAATTTACCTCAAAACTCGAAAGTTCAAAAAGGTAAATATTATAAAGATAAAACTGGATCAAAAAACTTAAGAAAAGTAAATATTTATAGATGGGATCCATCTACAGGTGAAAATCCAAGAATTGATACATACGAAGTAGATATGGATAATTGTCCATCAAAGGTATTAGATTTGTTAAATAAAATAAAGAATGAAATTGATCCATCGATAGCTTATAGGAGATCATGTGCTCATGGAGTTTGTGGATCGTGTGCTATGAATATGGATGGTAAAAATGGATTAGCATGTACTAAACCGCATGATGAAATTAAAGGAGATATAAACATTTATCCACTTCCTCATTTAAAAGTTCTTAAAGATTTAATTGGAGACCTAAGCACCCTTTACAAACAATATGAGTCTATTCAACCATGGTTGAAAAATACAAATAATAAAAATGAAAAAGAAAATTTACAGTCAAGGGAAGATAGATCTAAATTAGATGGTTTGTATGAATGTATAATGTGTGCTTGTTGCTCGACATCTTGTCCAAGTTACTGGTGGAATGGTGAAAAATATTTAGGTCCAGCGGTACTTTTACAGGCTTACAGATGGATAATTGACTCTAGAGATGAGGATAGACAAGAAAGATTGAAAAAAGTTGCAGATGAATTGAAGCTTTATAGATGTCATACGATTATGAATTGTACAAATGCCTGTCCAAAAGGTTTGAATCCAGCAAAAGCTATAGCAGAAATAAAAAAAATGCTTGTAACAGCTTAATTATTATTCCTTAAAAAGAATTTTCTTAAGATTTCCCGCTGCATTGAGCATAAGAGGTAAGATTTTTTTTAAATCTTCAATATTTTTTCTACTTTTGGCGGTATGGGTTGATAAACAAAAATATAGAGAATTATTATTTGTTATAGGCACAGATAAACCAACCATGCCATTAAACCACTCTTCATTATCAAATGCATACCCCTGTTTCTTAATTTTATTTAATTCTCTTTTGAATTGAGAAACATCTGTAATTGTATTTTTTGCTGACTTTGGCGTTTTTATATTTTTAAAAATTTGGATAGCATTACTGTTTTCAAGAGATGACAAATAAAGTTTTCCAGATGCTGAGGCGTGCAAGGGTAGATGATCTCCAGCATCCAAATTAAGTTGCATAGGCCAGTGAAATTGAATTCTATCGAAATAAACTAATTTTGTTCCAATAGGCATTGATAAGCTAACAGTTTCTTGTATATCCTCAGTTAACTTTCTCAAAAATGATCTTCTTAGCGTAAATTTTGGCTCATATGGTAAACTTTTTAAAATAATTTCTCTTATTTTTGGACCAGGTATAAATTTTTTATTAACGTTTTGGATTAAAAACCTTTCCTCGCATAAAATTTCAAGTTGACGGTAAACAGTTGCTAAAGGAATTTTTAATTTTTGTGAGATTTTTTTAGCAGTAAGGTTATCTGGATCTGTTAAGATCTCTTCCATTATATTAAGTATTCTCCTAGGAGATGTTCTAGATTTCATAAAATGTTTTAAATTTAAGATAGAACTGGAATAGTAAATTCTGGCCCAGCATTATCTTCATTCCAGGTAATAGTAGCAGTTTTAAGTTTTGTATAAAATCTTACGCCATCTGGACCATGAATCGAGTGATCTCCAAAAAGTGATCGCTTCCAACCCCCAAAACTATGATAAGCGACTGGTACAGGAATTGGCACATTAACTCCTATCATTCCAATTTTAGCATTTTCAGTGAAATGTTTTGCTATATTACCACTTTTAGTAAACACTGCTGCTCCATTCCCAAGCTCATGATCATTAACTAATTTTAAAGCATCTTCATATTTTTCAGTTGTCATCATACTTAAAACTGGTCCAAATATTTCTTCTTTATATATTTTCATTTCAGGTTTAACCTCATCAAATATAGTTGGTCCAACAAAATAACCATTTTCATAGCCTTGTTTTTTAAAATTTCTTCCATCAGATAATAACTTAGCTCCCTCTTTCTCACCACTATCTATATATCCTAGGACTTTTTTATAATGCGCTTCACTACTTAAAGGACCAAAATCTGTTTTTTCATCAGTATAAGGTCCAACATTTAATTTTGATGTTTTTTCTAATAGAGATTTTTTAATTTTATTATTTGTTTCTTTTCCAACACATACCGCAACTGATATTGCCATACATCTTTCACCAGCAGATCCAAAAGCTGAGCCAATAATCGCATCTGTAGTTTTGTCAACATCTGCATCAGGCATTATAACCATATGATTTTTTGCTCCTCCAAGCGCTTGGATTCTTTTATTGTTTTTTGTTCCTGTATGATAAACATATTCTGCGATTGGTGTTGAGCCTACAAAACTAATTGCTTGCACATCTTTATCCTCTAATAAAGCATCTACAGATTCTTTGTCTCCATTCACACAATTTAATACCCCAGGAGGAAAACCAGCTTCTATTGCTAGTTCTGCTAATTTTAATGGACAACTAGGATCTTTCTCGGAAGGTTTAAGAACAAAAGTATTTCCACAAGCAATAGCTACTGGAAACATCCACATAGGTACCATTGCTGGGAAATTAAAAGGAGTTATTCCAGCACAAACCCCTAAAGGTTGACGAAGTGTATGTGAGTCAACATTAGTTCCTACATTTGACGAGTGTTCACCTTTTAGGGAAGATGTAATACCAGTCACATATTCAACAACCTCAATTCCTCTTTGAATTGATCCTTTTGCATCTGGAATTGTTTTTCCATGTTGTTTTGAAACAAGTTCAGCTAATTCATTCATATTTTGAACTAATAAATCTTTATATTTTGAAAAAATTCTTGCTCTAGTTATTGGTGTTGTTTTTGACCATTTGGCAAAAGCTTGCAATGAGTTTTCAACTGCCACTTTTACTGTTTCTTTACTAGCCAATTCAACTTCAGCTATTTGTTCTCCGGTTGCTGGATTAAATACTTTGCCTTTTCTAGAATTTTTATCTGAAAATAACTTACCGTTAATAAAGTGACTAATGTTTTCCATTTTTTTAATTTTTTTAAAGTTATATCAATTAATTTCTATTTTCAACATATTGCTTAAATGAGAAAATTATTATCATTTAAGGATTATACGCTATTGACTCTGATTTTTACATATAATTTAATTATAACTTAAAGATTAACTTATAGCGGGGGTACCCTTTGAGTATTAGGGATAATGTAAGAGTGTGTGTGCCAAGATATCTACAAATTGGCAAAGGAAGTCTAAGTCAACTTCCAGAAATTATAAAAATTTTAGGTTCAATAAATTCTTTATTGATAGTAACAGACAAACAAATGGTGCAGTTTGGTTATGTAAAAAAACTGCAAGATATTCTGAATAAAGCTGGATTAAAATCAGATATATTTGAAGATACTATACCCGATCCAACTGACAAAATAGTACTGAAAGGTATTGAAGTTTTAGAAAAAAATAAAAATGACGCTGTAATTGGTTTTGGTGGAGGTAGTCCAATTGATACTGCTAAGGCAATAGCAGTACTATCTCAATATAGTAGAGATATTCAAGATTATAAGCCACCTGGTACCTTTGATAAAAAAGGTTTACCAATTATTGCTATTCCAACTACAGCAGGCACAGGTTCAGAAGTTACTCATCATTCAGTAATTATAGATACAAGAACAAATAATCTTGAAAAAATATCATGCAGAGGCGAAGGTTTTGTACCAATGGTTTCAATAATAGATTACGAATTAACTCTATCAAAACCCAAAAGACTTACTATTGACAGCGCTATTGACACATTAACTCATGGTATCGAAGCATATGTAAGTAAGAAGGCAACTTTATTCTCAGATAGAATGGCTTTAGATACAATTAGGCTAGTTACTGAAAACATCTATGCAGTTGATAAAAACCCAAAAGATATAAAGGCAAGAGAAGGATTAATGTTAGCTGCAACATTAGGTGGTTTAGCATTTTCAAATGCTTCAATATGTTTAGTTCATGGCATGAGTAGACCTCTGGGAAGTAACTTTAAAGTTCCTCATGGTTTGAGTAATGCAATGTTGCTACCAACAATAACTGAATTTTCTTTAGGTCATGCCAAAAGTCGATATGCAGAATGCAGTAGAGCAGGAAAATTTTCCTCAGTTGATGATGATGATGATACTGCATGCAAAAAATTATTAAGTGGTCTTTATAAGATTAATAAAGACTTTGAAGTACCGTCAATGAAAAAATTTGGAATAGATAAAAAAAATTTTGAGGAACAATTGGAAAATATGGCAACTGATGCTGAAATTTCAGGTGCACCAAACCTCAATCCAAGAGTGCCATCTGTGAAGGAAATGATTGATCTTTACGGAGAAGCATGGAGAGCGTTTTAATATAAAGAGTTGGAAATGCTCTTCTCAAATAAACAACAACTCTTAAAGGAGAGGGGAAAAATGAAAAAACTAATAAAAACATCTATTAGTTTATGTGCAGTATTTGCTTTGATGATTACATTTTCACTTCAACAAGTTAGTGCAGCAGATAAAATAAGATGGAAGGTACAATCTACATTTAATACTGGTTGGCCTGCGTTAGGAGACCCAGTTGCTCGTTTATCAGATACTTTAAAAAGAGCTACTGATGGAAGAATCCAATTAAAGGTTTATGAACCTGGAAAAATTCTTCCACCTTTAGAAATTTCACCTTCAATTACAAAAGGTGATTTACCAGCAGCTTATAACTATATGGCTTATGACCAAGGAAGAATTCCTGCAGCAGTTTTATTTGCAGCTGTTCCATTTGGTATGGAGCCTTGGGAATATGCAGCTTGGTGGTTTGAAGGAGAAGGCTCTAAGTTAGCTAATGAAATATATAACAAAAGTAATATTCAAGTATTGTTATGTAGTACTATTGGACCAGAAACAGCAGGTTGGTATAGAAAACCAATCACTAGTTTAGCGGATTTAAAAGGATTAAAAATTCGTTTCTCTGGTTTAGGTGGAATGGTATTAAATGAAATTGGTGCTTCAGCAACTCTGATGGCTGGTGGAGAAATTTTTGCTGCTCTAGAAAAAGGAACATTAGATGCAACAGAATACTCTATGCCTGCGATAGATGAAGTTCTAGGTTTTCATAAAATTACTAAGTACAACCTATTTCCAGGTTGGCACCAAGTATCAACATCAACTCATTTCATGATAAATCTTGATTTATGGAAAAAAATGGGACCTGCAGACCAAGCATTGTTCGAAATGGCTTGTACAGCAGCGACTATGAGAGCTATTACAACTGGAGAATTTTTGCAAGGTAAGCAAATTCAAAGTTTTCCATCAAAAGGTGTAACAGCTGCAAGATTGCCTGAAAGTGTATTAAGGGAACTTCAAAAAGTAAGTGCTAGAGTTATGGATCAAGAATCTGCAAAAGACGCTGACTTTAAAAGAGTATGGGAGTCTCAAAAAGCTTTCATGAAAGAGTACGATGTTTGGCAAAAATGGGGTTATTTACCTAGAATCTTCTAAGTATTTAAGTTGATACTTTTAAGGTTTATAGTTAAGTTTAAGTGCAAAGCAGCCGGTTAAACCGGCTGCTTTTCTTTTTGAATTAATTTAAAGGAATTTTTATATGGCTAAAGATTATATAGAAATAAATAGTGGTCTTGATAGAAAACTTCAACTAAGACATTTACCATTTACAAGAGCCATAGATAATTTTGTTTTAAAGGTTGGAGAGATTTTTAATTGGTTATGGGTAATTCTTGTAGCAGTTATAATTCTCAATGTAGTCCTAAGATATGTTTTTAAAAGTGGAATGATAGAGCTTGAGGAATTACAATGGCATTTATACTGCATTGGTTGGTTAGTTGGATTATCTTCAACTTATATTGTCGACCAGCATGTTAGAGTTGATGTTTTAAGTGATAGACTAAAGTTTAAGACCAAACTTTGGTTTGAGTTTTTTGGAATTCTTTTGTTATTTTTACCATTTATTGTTTTAGTATTATATTATTCAGTACCTTTCTTTGAACTATCATGGACAACTAATGAAAGATCCACATCTGCAAATGGATTACCTGCGAGATGGTTTGTTAAAGGTTTTTTAGTAATAAGTTTCTTTTTATTATTAATGGCTGGAATTTCACGAATTTCTAGAGTAGTTGCTACTCTACGTTATGGTTTAGAGAAGAAAATATAATGGAACTTCTTACAGAATATTCTATGGCAATTGCTCTCTTTTTTAGTTTTATACTACTAATTTTTTATGGTTTTCCTGTAGCTTGGACCATGGGAGGATTAGGTGTACTTTTTATCATTATATCAATGTTATCTGATAGTTTATTCGACACATTCTATGGAGTTGACTGGGGTTTTGCCTCAATGGTTGTTTATAGACTTTATGGTGTAATGGCCAATTGGGTTTTGGTTGCTTTACCTATGTTTATTTTTATGGGAATTATGATGGATAAATCTGGTATTGCAGAAGACTTAATGACAGACCTTTCTAAATTATTTGGAAAGACTAGAGGTGGATTAGCTATAGCGATTGTTTTTATTGGGGTTCTATTAGCTGCATCTACCGGAATAATTGGAGCTGCAGTTGTTCTTTTGACTATTTTAGGTGTGCCTTTAATGCTTAAAAATAATTATAACAAGGACTTAGCATGTGGAGTAGTTTGCGCCACAGGAACTCTTGGTATTTTGATACCACCAAGCATCATGCTAGTTATTATGGGAGATCAAGTCAGAATATCTGTGGGAGATTTATTCATGGGTGCAGTTTTTCCTGGTCTTCTCTTGGGACTTTTGTATACCATTTTTATTATAGGGTATGCTTATTTAAAACCAAAAGTTGCCCCACTCCCCAAAGATGCAGAAAACATTAATTTAAAAATTATTTTTAGAGTATTAAAATCAATTATTCCACCTGCATTGTTAATTGTTGCAGTTTTAGGAAGCATCTTTATGGGTATTGCAACTCCAACAGAAGCGTCTGGAGTTGGTGCACTAGGTGCAACTTTGCTTGCTATTTTAAGAGGTAGATTATCGTTTGAGGATCTTAAACATGTAATCCGTAAAACAACACAAACTACAGCCTATATTTTTGCTTTATTTGTAGGTGCAACTATGTTTGCTCTTATTTTAAGAGGGCTTGGAGGAGATGAGTTAATTGAAGGAGCTTTAAAAGCTTTACCTTTTGGAACTAATGGGGTTGTAATAGTTGTTTTATTAATAGCATTTATATTAGGATTTTTCCTTGATTGGATAGAAATTACTTTGATCATTCTTCCATTTTTAGCTCCAGTTATGGTTGATCTTGGAGTAGACCTTGTATGGTTTATTGTTATGTTTGCAGTTGTTTTGCAAACTTCTTTTATTACGCCTCCGGTTGGTTTTGCATTATTTTATATGAAAGGTGTTGCACCTGAGGGAGTTAACATTAAAAATATTTATACAGGAATAATACCTTTTGTAGTTTTACAATTAATTGCAGTTACTATTGTTTTTAATTTTCCAAAAATTGTTACATGGTTACCACAAGTTGCTTATGGTCCATAAAATTAAATTATGAAAAAAATTATATTTTTGGTTTCAATTTTTCTATTTTTTATTAATTTATCTTTCGCAAATTTTAAAGTTTCATTAAAAGAATACTTGGATAATAAAAGTATTGATGAAGCATCAGCGCAAATTTATTTATTAAATAGGTGCAGTGCGGTTTATACTTATGCATCAGCAATTCTTTTAGAGACTGATAAATTAAACTCAAAAAATTTTATTGAAATATCGAATAATCTTTTATTTAAATCTATAGAATTAATGATTATTGATGAGCAAAAAAAATTAGAAACTGCTCAGGAAGAAGCTGAGAAGATTAGAAAAGAAATGTTTGACGAATATATAGCTGAAGGCAAAAAAAATTGGAAAAAAAATAAATCACATTTTAAAGGATCATTTATTTCTGACGATATGTTAATTTGTTCAAATTTAGTTGAGGGTAATGACTAATTTCAAAATTTAGTTGAATAATTTTTATTTATCAATAATAGTAATTTTTATTTATGAATAAAAAAATTGCATTAATTGGTGCGGGTCAAATTGGAGGAACATTAGCTCATTTAATAGGATTAAAAGAATTAGCAAATGAAGTTATTTTGTTTGATGTCGCAAAAGGTATTGCAAAAGGAAAAGCTCTAGATATAGAGCAATCTTCTTCTGTAGATGGATTTAATGTTAAAATTTCAGGCACAGATAATTATCAAGATATCAAAAATTCTGATGTAATTATTGTAACAGCAGGAGTGCCAAGAAAACCAGGAATGAGTCGAGATGACCTGTTGGGTATTAATCTCAAAATAATTAAACAAGTTGCAGAAGGTATAAAAGAAAATGCCCCTAATGCGTTTGTAATTTGCATAACCAATCCTTTAGATGTTATGGTTATGGCATTTCAGAAATATTCTAATCTTCCAAAAAATAAAGTTGTAGGAATGGCAGGTATTTTAGACTCTTCAAGATTTAAATTATTTTTATCAAGAGAACTTGATGTTCCAGTTAAAGAAATTGAGGCTATGGTGATGGGTGGTCATGGTGATACCATGGTTCCATTGCCAAGATTTACAAAAATTTCAGGCAAACCACTTTTACAATTAGTTAATCAAGGATTAATTAGCGCTGAAAAACTTGAAAGTATAAACCAAAGAACAAGAGATGGTGGAGCTGAAATTGTAAAATTTTTAGAAAAAGGATCTGCATTTTATGCTCCCGCAGCATCTGGAGTAGAGATGGCATCGTCATACTTAAATGATTCTAAAAAGTTGTTGCCATGTGCAGCTTATTTAAGTGGTGAATATGGAATTAAAGATATATTTGCAGGAGTGCCTGTTGTAATTGGAAAAAATGGAGTTGAAAAAGTTGAGGAAATTGAACTAAACGACAAAGAGAATAAGGAATTTTTAAATTCTATAGAGGCAGTAAAAAAATTGTGGGAAGCTGCTACAAAAATTGATGCTTCTTTGTTAGCATAAGTAAAGCAATGAATATTCACGAACATCAGGCTAAAAATATTTTAAAAAAATATGGAGCATCAGTTCCAAATGGTGTTTACGGATTTTCTGTTTCTGACATAGTTGAGAAAGTAAAAAATCTAAAAACGAAAAGGTATGTTCTTAAAGCACAAATTCACGCAGGTGGCAGGGGTAAGGCAGGTGGTATAAAGATTGTTAATTCTATAGATGAATTAAAAGCGGCTTCTGAAAAATTGTTAGGAACAAAATTAATTACACCTCAAACAGGATCTGGTGGTAAGGAAGTTAAAAGAATTTACGTAGAGGAATCTTCAGATATATTAAAAGAGTTTTATCTTTCTTGTGTTGTCGATAGAGAAACTTCAAAAATAGCATTTATTTCAAGTGATCAAGGAGGGATGGATATTGAAGAGGTAGCGAAAAATAACCCAGAAAAAATCTCTACTACAAGATTAGAATTTCAAAAAGAAATTACAGATATAGATTGTGAAAAAATAGTAAAAATCTTTAAACTGGATTCTGAAGCAAATTATCAAGCTATAAAATTGGTAAAATCAATTTATAAATTGTTTATAGAAAATGACGCAAGTTTAATTGAAATTAACCCACTTATTTTAACAAAAGAAAATAAAATTTTATGTTTAGATGCAAAAATAAATTTTGATGATAATGCACTTTTTAGAAATCCAGAGATTTTAAATTTGAGAGACTTTAATGAGGAAGAGGAAAAAGAAATTGAAGCAAGCAAATATAATTTGTCTTATATTAAACTAGATGGAAATATAGGTTGTATGGTAAATGGAGCTGGGCTTGCGATGGCAACGATGGATATAATTAAACTTTATGGGCAAGAGCCTGCAAATTTTTTAGATGTCGGAGGTGGCGCATCTAAAGAAAAAGTATCTGCAGCTTTTAAAATTATATTATCTGATAAAAATGTAAAAGGTATTTTAATAAATATTTTTGGTGGAATAATGAGATGTGATATTCTTGCTCAAGGTGTTGTAGATGCAGCAAATGAAATCAATATTAATGTACCATTAGTTGTAAGATTAGCAGGTACAAAATTTGAGGAAGGAAAAAAAATTTTAGAAAATTCTAATTTAAAAATCATATCAGCAACAGATTTATCAGATGCAGCAAAAAAAATTGTTGAGGCAATAAAATAATGTCAATCTTAGTAGATAAGAATACAAGGCTAATTTGTCAGGGTTTTACAGGAACTCATGGTACATTTCATTCAGAACAAGCAATAAGATATGGTACAAATTTAGTTGGCGGTGTAACCCCAAAAAAAGGTGGGCAAGAGCATTTAGGGAAACCTGTGTTTAATTCAGTAATTGAAGCAAAGGAAAGTACCAATGCAAATGCTACGATGATATACGTCCCTGCAAAATTTGCTGCTGCTGCAATAATTGAGGCAATCGATGCATCAATTGAATTAATAGTTTGCATTACTGAAGGTATTCCAGTTTTAGATATGCTTAAAGTAAAACAAAAATTAAAAGGATCTAAATCTAGACTAATAGGCCCTAATTGCCCTGGTATTATCACACCAGATGAATGTAAAATTGGAATAATGCCTGGCAATATACACAAAAAAGGTTCGGTTGGGATTGTTTCAAGATCTGGAACCCTTACTTATGAAGCTGTTTTTCAGACTACTGAAAATGGCCTTGGACAATCTACGTGCATCGGAATAGGTGGTGATCCTATAAATGGAACAAACTTTATTGATTGTTTGGAATTATTTTTAAATGATGAAGAGACTAAATCAATATTAATGATTGGGGAAATTGGTGGTTTAGCTGAGGAAGAAGCAGCAGAATATATTAAAAATCATAAAATTAAAAAACCGATGGTGGGTTTTATTGCTGGGGTTACGGCACCTCCAGGAAGAAGAATGGGTCATGCAGGTGCAATAATATCAGGTGGAAAAGGTGGTGCAGAGGAAAAAATAAAAAAAATGGAGGAATCTGGAATAACAATTGCAAAATCACCATCAGAAATAGGGATTACCTTATTAAATAAATTGAATAATTGAAAAATACTACCTAAGTATTATATTTAATATAATGTCCTCATCAAAAAATCTGGAATATCAAAAAACTTCATTTCTATCAAAAACCAATAGTTCTTTTATTGAAGAAATGTATTTAAAATTTATTAATCAAGATGAAAATATCCCCGAGAGTTGGAAAAAATATTTTGAAGATATAGGAGAAGATTTAAGTATAGTTGCTAAAGAACTGAATGGTCCTTCTTGGGGCTCAAAAAAAACAAAAATAAATTTAACTCAAATTCAAGAAAATCTTAAATATGAAAATCAAAGCTTTGAAAAAAATCAAACAAATAATTCAATAAGTGAAAAAGAAATATCCAAAATGAATGGTCAATCTATAAGAGCTGTATCAATGGTTAGATCATACAGACAAAGAGGACATTTAATCGCAAAGCTTGATCCGTTAGAAATGAGAGAAATAGATTATTTAGATGAACTACATCCAGATAGTTATGGTTTTAAAAAAGAAGATTACAATAATAAAATTTATTTAGATGGAGTAATTAATAAACAATATTCAACTATAAAAGAAATACTAGGATTTCTTAGAAAAACATATTGTGAAAAAATTGGTTATGAATACATGCATATCTCAAATCCAATAGAAAGAAAATGGTTTAGAGATCGAGTGGAGAAAGATGAAAATAGACTTCAATTTACAAACAATGGAAAACAAGCAATCTTAAATAAACTTATTCAAGCTGATGGATTTGAAAGGTTTTTGCACACAAAATATGTTGGAACAAAAAGATTCGGATTGGATGGAGGAGAAAGTCTTATTCCTGCTTTAGAACAAATTATAAAAATAGGTGGTCAAAATTTTGTTAAAGAAGTTAAAATTGGGATGTCTCACCGCGGAAGGCTAAACGTTCTAGCCAACGTATTGCAAAAGTCATATAAAAGAATCTTTAATGAATTTGCTGGAGAAATAAATAGTTCTTCAGAGGCTGACACTGCTGGGGATGTAAAATATCATTTGGGAGCATCATCAAATCGTGAATTTGATGGGAATTCTGTACATGTAAGTCTTACAGATAACCCTTCACATTTAGAAGCAGTAAATCCAGTTGTTTTAGGACAAACACGTGCTAAGCAATTTTTTCATGGAGACAAAGAAAGAAAAAAAGTTATTCCAATATTGATACATGGAGATGCTGCTTTTGCAGGTCAAGGTATAGTTGCAGAGTGTTTTGCAATGTCAGGATTGCCAGGACATAATACTGGAGGAACAATTCACTTTATTATAAATAACCAAATTGGTTTTACAACAAGTCCAAGATTTGCAAGATCATCTCCACATCCTTCAGATGTTTCTAAAATGGTTGATGCTCCAATTATTCATGTTAATGGAGATGATCCAGAAGCTGTAGTCTACGCAGCAAGAATTGCAACAGAATTTAGATTAAAATTTAATAGAGATGTTGTTATTGATTTAGTTTGTTATAGAAGATTTGGTCATAATGAAGGTGATGAACCATCTTTTACTCAACCTTTAATGTATAAAAAAATTAAAAACCACCCCTCTACTGTTAAAGTTTATGGTAACAGGCTAGTAAAGGAGAATACAATTTCACAAGAAAATTTAAACATTCAAATTAAAGATTTTAAAGAACTTCTAGAGGATCAATTTAAAAATGCAAAAAATTATAAACCAAAAATAGAATGGTTTGAAGGTACTTGGTCAAGATATAGACCAAAAAAAGGAAAGGATAAAAGAGGAGTCACTGGATATTCAATAAAAGATCTTACAGATATATCTAATAAGGTACATTCTATCCCAGAAAAAATAAATGCACACAAAACAATATTAAAAATTTTTAAAACGAGAAAAGATACTGTGAACAATGGTGATGGTATTGATTGGTCAACAGCCGAAACACTTGCATTTGGTTCGCTTTTAGAAGAAGGATATCCAGTCAGATTAGTTGGACAAGATTCTGGAAGAGGAACTTTTAGTCAAAGACATTCTGTACTTAGAAACCAAATTGATAATTCAAGATATATACCACTTAATAACATTTCAGGTAATCAAAAAAATTTTGAAGTTGTAGATAGTTTTTTATCAGAGTTAGCTGTTTTGGGTTTTGAATATGGATACAGTCTAGTTGAACCAAATACTCTTACTATATGGGAAGCACAATTTGGTGATTTTGCAAATGGGGCTCAAGTTATTATTGATCAGTTTATAGCCTCTGGTGAAAGGAAATGGTCTCGAGCTTCTGGTTTAGTAATGCTCTTACCACATGGATATGAAGGACAAGGACCAGAACATTCATCAGCAAGGTTGGAGAGATTTTTACAGCTTTGTTCAAATGACAATATGCAAGTAATGAACTGTACTACGCCTGCAAATTATTTTCATGCACTTAGAAGACAAATGCATAGAGAATTTAGAAAACCTTTGGTGATAATGACTCCTAAATCATTGTTGAGAAATAAATTTTGTACTTCTAATATAGATGATTTTAGTAAAAATAATTCTTTCCATAGAGTATTGTGGGATCATGCAATTGACCCAAAAAGCAATGGATTTATAAAATTAAAAAAAGATAGTGAAATCAAGAAAGTTATTCTTTGTTCTGGGAAAGTATATTTTGATTTATTAGTTGCCAGAGAAAAGCTAAAAAGAGATGATGTTATTTTGTTTAGAATAGAACAGCTATATCCATTTCCAGTTAAAAGTCTTGTTAAAGAAATCAAACCTTTTGCAAAAAATGCTAAGTTTTATTGGTGTCAAGAGGAACCAAAAAATATGGGAGCATGGTTTTCGGTGAGAGATTATATACAATGGACATTAGATAATATTAAAGCTAAAAATAGATATATTTCTTATATTGGGAGAAGTCCTGATGCTACACCTGCAACTGGTTATGCAAATAGACATTTGGCTCAACAAAAAGAAATTATTGATAAAATATTTAATTAAAAATGGCAGAAAAAATTTTAGTACCTGTTTTAGGAGAAAGCATTACAGAAGCAACCGTTTCTAAATGGCTTAAAAATAAAGGTGATAGCATAGTTGCTGATGAGCCAATTGTTGAATTAGAAACAGACAAAGTAAATTTAGAGGTTCCAGCGCCTAATGATGGAGTTTTAAGTGAGGTTAACTTCAAAAATGGTGATACAGTTGAGGTTGGAGCAATACTTGGGGAAATTTCAACTACAGAACAAAAGATAACTAAATCTGAAAATAAGGCTGTTAAACAAATACCAGAGGAGAAACAAATTAATAATGTAATTAACTTTGATAAAGAGAAAGTTAATCAGCCAAAAATTTTTGAAGATATAAAAGCTACTGATGATGAGATTTCAGAAAAGCCCTTAGTACTCACAAAAGAACATAAAGCACAAAAAAACTATGCTACCAATAACACACTATCACCTGCCGTTCGAAAGATAGTTGAGGAAAATAATATCAAAATTGAAACAGTCAAAGGAACTGGTAAATCAGGCCAAATTTTAAAGGGTGATTTAATAAGTTTAATGGGTACAAACCCTATGCCTTCAGAAAGAAAAATTAAATTTGGTGAAGAAGAAAGAATTAGAATGAGCAGGTTAAGACAAACTATCGCAAAAAGATTAAAACAAGCACAAGAAAACGCTGCAATGCTTACTACATTTAACGAAGTTGATATGGGAAATATAATTGAAATGAGAAAAAATAATCAAAGCGATTTTCAAAGTCGCTTTGGAGTCAAATTAGGTTTTATGTCTTTTTTTGTAAAGGCAAGTGTTTTAGCTCTAAAATCTTTTCCAGCAATTAATGCTGAAATTGAAGGTGATGAAATAATTTATAAAAATTATTATAATATAAGTTTTGCGGTTGGTACTGAAAAGGGTTTAGTTGTTCCAGTTATAAAAAATGCTGACGAAAAATCATTTGCAGAAATTGAAAAAACTATAAAAGAAATGTCTGATAAAGCTAAAAATGGAAATTTAGCCATAGAAGATTTGCAGGGTGGTACTTTTACTATAAGCAATGGAGGTGTTTATGGTTCAATGCTTTCAACGCCAATATTAAACCCTCCACAATCAGGAGTTTTAGGTATGCATAATATTATTGAAAGACCGATAGTAATTAATGGAGAAATTAAAATTAGACCAGTTATGTATTTAGCGCTTTCTTATGATCATAGAATTATTGATGGAAAAGACTCAGTGTCTTTTTTGAAAACTTTAAAAGATAATCTTGAAGATCCAAGAAAATTATTTTTAGACTTATAAATGGTAGAAAAATTTCAAGCAGTAGTAATTGGAGGAGGTCCAGGTGGCTATGTATGTGCAATTAGACTTGCCCAACTTGGATTTAAGACTGCTTGCATTGAGTCAAGGGGTACTCTAGGAGGTACATGTCTTAATATTGGTTGTATACCATCTAAAAACCTACTTAATTTCTCAGAAAACTTCCATAAAGCTAAAAATTTTTCTGAAATAGGAATTGAGGTTGGAGAAGTAAAGTTAAATCTTCAAAAAATGATGCAGAATAAAGATAAAGCGGTTAAGGTTTTAACCAAAGGTGTAGAATTTTTATTTAAAAAAAATAAAGTTACCTATTTCAAAGGAACAGGAAAACTAATATCGGGCACTCAAATTAATATTTCAAGTTCAGATAATTCAGAAACAAAAATAGAAAGTGAAAATATAATTATAAGTACTGGATCAGAACCTGTATCAATTCCTGGAGTTGACTTCGATGAAAAGACAATAGTTTCATCTACAGGAGCCTTATCACTTGAAACTGTACCTAAAAAACTCGTTGTTATTGGTGGAGGATATATAGGTTTAGAGATGGGATCTGTTTGGTCTAGACTGGGTTCAGAAGTACATGTTATAGAATTTTTAGATCATATAACTCCTGGTATGGATAAAGAAATTTCAAGTGAATTTTTGAAAATTTTAAAAAAACAGGGTCTAAAATTTCATTTAAGTACTAAAGTTGAAAAAGTAATAAAAAATAAAAATGGTGTTAATATTAGCACTATAGATAAATCTGGAAAAAAAAATACAACAGACTGTGATGTTGTTCTAATTGCTGTTGGAAGAAAAGCTTATACAAAAAATTTAAATCTTGATGGACTAGGAATTGATTTAGATGATAAAAAAAGAATTAAGGTTAATAAAAAATTTCAGACTAACATAAAAAATATTTATGCTATTGGAGATGTTATAGAGGGACCAATGTTGGCTCACAAAGCGGAAGAAGAAGGAATTGCTGTAGCTGAATTAATTGCAGGTCAATCTGGTCATGTAAATTATAATATTATTCCTGGGGTAATTTATACAACCCCTGAAGTTGCTGTAATTGGAGAGACAGAAGAGCAGCTCATAAAAAAAAATTTAAAATATAAAGTAGGAAAGTTCCCTTTTATGGCTAATTCAAGAGCTAAAGCAATCGATGAGCCAGATGGATTTGTAAAAATTTTAGCTGATGCAACTTCTGATAAAGTATTGGGAGTTCATTTAATAGGACCTCATGCAGGTGAACTTATAGCAGAAATGGCAATAGCAATGGAATTTGGTGCAAGTTCAGAGGATATAGCTAGAACTTGTCATGCACATCCAACATTTTCAGAAGCTGTTAAAGAAGCAGCTTTATCAGTAGATAAAAGACAAATTCACTCGTAATATATTTTCATATGAAAATATGAAAATTCCAGTTCTAATTCCAAATATATTCAATCATCCATTTACATATGATGATAACGGTCTAAATTTAAAAAAAGGTGATTATGTTGAAATTCCATTTGGAAAAAAGAGTAAAATAGGAGTAGTTTGGGATGAGTTTGAGAAAAACATTAATAAGGATTTTTCAATTAAACCAGTTTTGAGAAAACTGAAAATTCCATCATTAAATATAGAGACTATAAAATTTCTTAAATGGTTTTCTGAATACAATCTAGTGCCTCTAGGAATGTCATTAAAATTACATTTATTGAGCAACGAGGCTATTGAAAGTTATAAAATTAATGAATTCAATAAATTTAAACATTCAAAAAAGCCTAATAAATTAAGTCTTTCTAGTGAACAAGAAAAATCTTTAAAGGAAATTACTAGTAATGATGAAAAATTTAGGGTTCATGTAATACAAGGTACGACTGGTTCTGGAAAAACTATAGTGTATTTTAATAGCTTAAAAAAAAAAATTGATGAAGGTTTCCAAGGTTTAATTTTACTTCCAGAAATAGGTTTAACTAGAGATTTTCAAAAAAAATTTTTAGATTTTTTTGGTTTTGAAGCTGCAATTTGGCACTCTTCAATAACTAAAAAAAATAAAAAAATTATTTGGAGTGGGATTTCAACAGGAAAAATAAAAGTAATAATTGGTGCAAGATCATCTTTATTTTTACCTTTCTTAAAACTAGGATTAATAATAGTTGATGAAGAACATGATCAATCTTACAAGCAAGATGAAGGTGTAATTTATAATGCACGAGATATGGCTATATCAAAAGCTTCGTTTTTAAACATACCTATAAATCTTGTGACAGCTGTCCCATCTCTAGAAACATTTTATAATATTAAAAAAGGAAAATTTTTAGTTACCAGGTTACATAAAAGATATTTGGATGCAAAATTACCAAATCATGAAATAATCAAAGTTAATGAAGGATCTTCAAAGAAAAATTTATGGATATCTCAAAAAATAATAGACAAAGTAAATGAACATTTAAATAAAAAGGATCAAGTTCTTTTTTTTGTAAATCGAAGAGGTTTTTCTCCTTTTGTATTATGTAAAAATTGTTTAAAACCACACTCTTGTCCAAATTGTTCGATTAATCTGGTTTATCACAAAAGAAAAGGGAAACTAATTTGCCATTACTGTGGATTTAAAAGTTCACTTTCAAGAACATGTGATAAAAATAAAAAATGTGAATACATATTTAGTGGACCAGGTGTTGAAAAAGTTTATGAAGAAGTAAAAAATATTTTTAATGGAAATAAGATAGAAATTTTTTCAAGTGATACTATGAATAAAAAATCATCTACTAATATGCTAGAAAATATTATAAATAACAAAATTAATATTTTAATAGGGACTCAACTAATTTCGAAAGGTTTCCATTTTCCCAATCTAAATTGTATCATTGTACTTGATATAGACATCAGTTTACGTGGTTATGATCTTAGGGTAGCTGAAAAAAATTTACAGCTTTACCACCAATTATCAGGAAGAGCTGGAAGAGCAGGGAAACCAGCTACAGTCTATTTTCAAACTTTTAAAAATAATTCAAATATCATTTCTCAAATAACAAATTCGGACCCTAATAAGTTTTTAGAAACAGAATTAGATTTAAGAAGAAAAAATTCACTTCCACCATTTGAAAGATTTATAGCAATTATAATTAGTGGAAAAAAAGAAACAAAAGTGGAGGAATTATCAAATCACTTAAAAGAAATTTTAGAGAAAAAATTAAATGCTAGAATTTTAGGACCAGTAGTAGCACCGATTTTAAAAATAAAAAATAACTATAGGTATAGAATCTTGATTAGATCCAAAAAATCTGAAAATATTCAGAAAAACTTGTCCACAATATTGAATAAATTCAAAAAACAAACTGAAATAAAACTAGTGGTTGATGTTGATCCAATTAGCTTTAATTAAGCAATAAATTAAAGGGTTTTTACACAATGTGTCGCTTGAAGAGATTAATATCATATGTTAATTAATTTCAAATTTTATAAATTCTCACTATAAGGATTCAAATTGAGCAACAAAAATAGTTTTTCTGATGCATCAGCAAAAAGCTATTCCCAGGCTTTGTATGAACTGGCTTTAGAAGAGAATTCCCTTAAAGAAGTAGAAGAGAATGTTCAGGTTCTAATAAATCTAATATCGAAAAGTGAGGATTTAAATATTTTAATTAAAAATCCCACTTATAAGCAAGATGAGCAAGTAAATATCATAAGTATTTTATTTCAAAAATTTCAATTTAATAATTTATTAAAAAAATTTATTAGCTTTTTAATTCAAAAAAGAAGGTTTTTCTATTTAGAAAATATATTAAAGGGTTTTATTGATGCTTGCTCAAAAAATAGAGGAGAAATAACGGCAAAATTATCAGTTGCAAAAGCGCTGAGCAGTGAAGAAATTAATAAAATAAAAAATGATTTATCACAAAATTTTGGTTCAGATGTAAAACTTAATTATACACTTGATCCAAGTTTAATTGGTGGATTGATAATGCAAGTTGAAAGTTTAATGATTGATACATCTATTAAAAATAAGTTACAACAAATCGAAAATAAAATGATAGAGGTGTAAATGGAAATTAATCCTTCAGAAGTAACAAAGATTCTAAAAGAACAAATAAAAAAATTTGGAGATAAAGCTGAAGTAACTGAAGTAGGTCAAGTTTTATCAGTTGGTGATGGTATAGCAAGAATTTATGGATTAGATAATGTTCAAGCAGGTGAAATGGTTGAGTTTGCGGATGGATCTAAAGGTATGGCACTTAACCTAGAAAGCGATAATGTAGGTGTTGTAATATTTGGAGATGATAAAGCTGTTAAAGAAGGAGATACTGTTAAAAGAACTGGAGCAATTGTCGATACTCCAGTTGGAAAAGAACTTTTGGGAAGAGTGGTTGACGGATTAGGAAATCCAATTGATGGCAAAGGTAATTTAAATAAAACTGTAAAACGAAGTAGGGTTGAAGTAAAAGCTCCAGGTATAATTCCAAGAAAGTCTGTAAGTGAACCAATGCAATCAGGTTTAAAATCTGTAGACAGCTTAGTTCCAATTGGGAGAGGACAAAGAGAATTAATTATTGGAGATAGACAAACAGGAAAAACTGCTGTTGCGATTGATACAATAATAAATCAAAAAAAAATCAATGAGTCTGGAGATGAAAAACAAAAATTATATTGTATATATGTTGCAATCGGCCAAAAGAGATCAACAGTAAGACAAATAGAAAAAACATTAGAAGAAGCTGGAGCAATGGAATATACAACGATAGTTGCTGCTACAGCCTCTGATGCGGCCCCACTACAATTTTTAGCCCCATATACAGGTTGTGCAATGGGAGAATTTTTTAGAGATAATGGTATGCATGCATTAATAATTTATGACGACTTGTCAAAACAAGCAGTTGCTTATAGACAGATGTCTTTATTGTTAAGAAGACCACCTGGAAGAGAAGCTTACCCTGGTGATGTGTTTTATTTACATAGCAGACTTTTAGAGAGAGCTGCTAAATTAAGCGATGAACATGGAGGTGGGTCACTTACAGCTCTACCTATTATTGAAACTCAAGGAGGTGATGTATCTGCATTTATCCCAACTAATGTAATATCTATAACTGATGGTCAAATATTTTTAGAAACAAATCTATTTAATCAAGGAATAAGACCAGCCATAAATGTAGGTTTATCTGTTTCTAGGGTTGGATCATCTGCACAAACAAAAGCAATGAAAAAAGTTTCAGGATCTATGAAATTAGAATTAGCACAATACAGAGAAATGGCTGCTTTCGCTCAATTTGGATCTGATTTAGATGCTTCAACGCAAAAACTTTTAAATAGAGGCTCAAAGTTAACTGAACTTTTAAAACAAAAACAGTATTCACCCATGACTGTAGCTGAACAAGTTGTCTCAGTATTTTGCGGTGTTAAAGGTTACCTTGATGATGTTGATTTAAAAGATATAGCTATTTTTGAGTCTAAAATAATTGATAAATGTAGATCCGAAAAACCAGAAATCTTAGAAACAATTTCAAAAACTGGAAAACTTGATGAAGAAACTGAAAATGCATTAATTGCATTAATAAAACAACATAAAGAAAGCTCTAAATAATGGCAAGTTTAGATGATTTGAAAAAAAGAATATCCAGTGTGAAGTCTACGCAGAAAATTACTAAGGCAATGAAAATGGTAGCTGCTGCGAAGCTAAGGAGGGCACAAGAAAATGCAGAAAAAGGTAGACCATATTCAGAAAAAATGAATAATATAATACTTAATTTATCAAGCTCTATATCTGATATAGAAAATGCTCCTAAGTTGCTAAAAGGAACAGGACAAGATAAGACGCATTTATGTGTGGTCATGACCTCAGATAGAGGTCTTTGTGGAGGATTTAATTCAAATATTATAAAGAAAGCGAAGCTCTTTTTTCAGAAGATTTTAAATGAAAATAAAACCCTTAAAATCATTACTGTTGGTTCAAAAGGTTATGATCAATTAAAAAGGCAATATAAAGATAATATTGTTGAAAGATTATCTTTTAAGGATTCAAAAAATATAAATTACTTTGACGCTAATAAAGTTGGAATGATGGTAATAGAAAAATTTGAGAAAGATGAATTTGATATTTGTACTATTTTTTATAATCAATTTAAAAATGTAATAACTCAGATTCCACAACAGCAGCAGATTATACCTCTAAAATCTGAAACTAAAAAAGATGAAATTGAAGATGAAAGTTATGAATTTGAGCCAGATGAGGATGAGATTTTAAGTAATTTACTTCCAAAAAATATATCAACTCAAATTTTTAAGGCAATGTTAGAAAATTCAGCTAGCGAACAAGGTTCTAGAATGAGTGCAATGGATAATGCAACTAGAAACGCAGGTGAAATGGTTGATAAGCTTACTATTGAATATAATAGAAGTCGTCAAGCAGCAATTACTAAAGAACTAATTGAAATTATATCAGGAGCAGAAAGTTTATAATTATGAGAAAAGGAAATATAACACAGGTCATTGGAGCGGTAGTAGATGTAAAATTTGATGGAGAACTACCAGAGATTTTAACAGCATTAGAGTGTAATAATGCGGGTAATAGATTAGTGCTTGAAGTAGCTCAACATTTAGGAGAGTCTAGTGTTAGAACTATAGCTATGGATGCAACAGAGGGATTGAAAAGAGGTGATGAAGTCAAAGATACAGGTGCACCAATAAAAGTTCCAGTTGGACCAGAAACTTTAGGGAGAATTATAAATGTTATTGGGGAGCCCATTGATGAAAAAGGTGATGTAAAAAATAAAGAAAACTGGCCTATACATAGACCTGCCCCCACTTTTAATGATCAATCTACTGAAACAGAAATTTTAGTTACTGGTATAAAAGTAATAGACCTTCTAGCGCCGTATGCCAAAGGAGGAAAAATTGGATTATTTGGTGGTGCAGGGGTTGGAAAAACTGTTTTAATTATGGAATTAATTAACAACGTAGCAAAAGCTCATGGCGGTTTTTCAGTTTTTGCTGGTGTTGGAGAGAGAACAAGAGAAGGAAATGATTTATATCATGAAATGATTGACTCAGGAGTTATTAAGCCTGAGGGAGAAGGCTCTAAAGCTGCATTAGTTTATGGGCAAATGAATGAGCCACCAGGCGCTCGGGCAAGAGTAGCACTTACTGGATTGACTGTTGCGGAATATTTTAGAGACCAAGAAGGACAAGATGTATTGTTTTTCGTAGATAATATTTTTAGATTTACTCAGGCAGGCTCTGAAGTATCTGCATTATTAGGAAGAATTCCATCAGCGGTTGGATACCAGCCAACTTTAGCAACAGATATGGGAAATCTTCAAGAAAGAATAACAACTACAAACAAAGGTTCAATTACATCAGTCCAGGCTATTTATGTACCTGCAGATGATTTAACTGATCCTGCGCCAGCCACGTCTTTTGCTCATTTAGATGCTACAACTGTATTATCAAGACAGATAGCTGAACTGGGAATTTATCCAGCAGTAGACCCATTAGACTCAACTTCGAGAATTTTGGATCCGAGAATAGTTGGTGATGAACATTACAGAGTAGCTAGAGAAGTTCAAAAGGTTCTTCAAACTTATAAATCATTACAAGATATAATTGCTATATTGGGTATGGATGAATTGTCAGAGGAGGATAAACTTGTTGTTGCAAGAGCTAGAAAGATACAGAGATTTTTGTCACAACCATTTTTTGTTGCTGAAGTATTTACTGGTTCACCAGGAAAACTTGTTGATCTAGAATCAACAATAAAGGGTTTTGATGCAATATGTAAAGGTGAGTATGATCATTTACCCGAAGCTGCATTTTATATGGTTGGAACAATTGAAGAAGCAATTGAAAAAGCTGAAAAACTTGCAAAAGATGTCGCTTGATGAGTGAAGAATTTAAAGTTGAAATAGTAAACCCTGAACAATCTTTCCTTTCAAAAGAAGATGCTATCGAAGTTGTAGTACCTGCATTTGAGGGTGAAATGGGAATTTTAAAAGATCATATTCCGATAATATCATTTTTAAAACCAGGAATAATCAAAGTTTTTAGAAAAACAGATGAAGAAAATTATTATGTAGAGGACGGTATACTTGAGTTTAAAGATAATAATTTATCAATTCTTACTAGCACAATATTCAAGGTTTCAGATTTAGATAAAAATAAAATTGAAAATTTAATTTCAGAGTCCGAAAAAGCTTCACAACAAGAAAATTTAGATGATCAATCAAAATTTTTAATTGATCAAAAGATTGAAGTATTGAAAACTTTAAATTAATTCAATACCTCTTTAACTTTATTCTTTATGATTTGGTAAATTTCAAATTTAAAATCTACTACAAAATTTGTGATTTCATCAATTTCTATCCATCGCCATTCTAAAAATTCAGGATGTTTAGTTTTAAGATTTATTTCATTATCATTTCCTATAAATCTCATCAAAAACCATTTTTGTTTTTGACCTCTATATTTTCCTTTCCAAATAATTCCTAATAAATTATCTGGTAGCTCGTAAGTTGTCATACCATCAAGTTCCTTTATTAATTTGACATTATTTATACTGGTTTCTTCTTTTAATTCTCTTAGAGCTGCAGATAAAAAATCCTCATTATTATCAACACCACCTTGTGGCATTTGCCAAAAATTTTTTGGATTGTCTATTCGTTTTGCAACAAAGACTTTATTTTCAGAGTTTAATAAGACAACCCCAACACCTTTTCGCAAAGGTAATTTTTTAAATTTTTCTAACATTCTCTATCCGTTTAGTAATTTTAATGCGAAGTCTAATTGATTATCAGTTGATGAGTCAATTCTAAATAAGTCGGAGCTTTCCTCTACTACAATGTCAGGGGTAACACCTTTACCTGAAATGGATTTACCTGAAGGTAAATAATACTTTGAAATAGTCAATCTTATAGCACCTTTATTTTTGAGCGGAATTATGGATTGAACAGATCCTTTTCCATAACTATTTTCACCTATTATTATCGCCCTCTTGTGGTCTTTAAGTGCTCCTGCAACAATTTCTGCAGCTGATGCAGAACCATAATTTATTAATACTAAAAGTGTTTCTCCATTTATTATATCTCCATTTTTTGCAAACCATTTTCTATTTTCATTTGATTTTCTGCCTTTTGTTGCAACAATTTCTCCACTATTTAAAAAAAAATCAGAAATTTTAATTGCTTGTGAAAGTAAACCACCAGGATTATTTCTTAAATCTAAAATATATTTGTTAATATTGTTATCTTTTTTAAAACCCTTAACTATTTTTTTTATTTGACTAGCACTATTTTCATTGAAGGATGTAAGTCTGATATATCCAACTTTATCATCAATTATTTTTGATTTAACAGATTTAACTTCAATTATTTCTCTTATAATTTGAAACACAAATGATTTTTTTTCACCAATTCTTCTGATTGTAATTTCAATTGGGCTACCAACTGGTCCTCGCATCAAATCCACAGCTTCGCTAAGTGTTTTTCCTTGGACCTGGACTCCATCAATCTTAACTATGTAATCTCCTGCTTTTACTCCGGCTTGTTCTGCAGGCGAGTCATCCATTGGAGTTATTACTTTTACTACACCCGCTTCCATTCCAACTTCAATCCCCAAACCTCCAAACTCACCACTAGTTTCAGTTTGCATTTCTTTAAATAATTCTGGGGACATATAAGCTGAATACGGGTCTAATGATTGAAGGACACCGTTTATAGCCGCATCCATAGCATCACTTTGATTTACCTCTTCTACATATTCTTTATTAACTTTGTCTAAAACTTCTCCAAATAAATCAATTTTGTCATAAATAGTATCATCATTTGCTGATAGAGCTAAATTTGTTGAAAAAAAAAGAAATAAAATTGAAATAAAATTCTTCATATTATTAATTTTTCTTTAGGAATTAATTCAGACCAGATTTTTTCTATTTCATAAAATTTCCTTTTTTCAGGATTAAAAATATGAACAATTAAATCTATACCATCAATAAGTTTCCACTCACTACTTTCCGATCCCTCAATTTTACAGTTTTTGATACCATTAATTTTAAATTCTTCTAAAACCTGTTCAGATAATGCCTGAATATGTCTCGAAGATGTACCACTAGCAATTATCATGTAGTCCGCTATTGAAGATTTATTTGACAAGTCGATTGATACTATATCTAAAGCTTTGTTTGAATCTAATTTTTTAATTACAGTTTTTTTTAGATCCAAAATTTTATCCATTAATTACTTAAACCCTATCAAATTTTTCTTAATTTTGAAGATGAAATATTAACTTTTTTAAAATTTATAAATTTTAACCCCTTATTTTTAAGTTTCTTAAAAGCTAACGAATTAAGTGATTTTGATTTATAATTAGTCCTATCAAATACTAATATATTACATTTTGATGAAATAGACTTCCATTTGTGCCATTTGTGAAATGAAATTAAGCTATCAGCACCCATTAAATAATATAATTTATAATTATTATATTTTTGTTTGATAAAATTTATTAAATCAATAGTCTTATTAGAATTTATTTTATCTTCATAAAATCTAACTGAAATATATTTTTTTTTATAGGTTAAATTTTTAGCTAACAAAATTCTTTTTTTTAATGTAAATAAACTTTTTTTTTTAAAAGGATTTTTTTTGGTAACAGCCCAAATTATAGAATTTATTTTGTACTTTTTTTTTGCCTCTATTGAAATTTGCAAATGTCCTTTATGAGGTGGATCAAATGTTCCTCCAAGAATTCCTATTTTTTTTTTATTTCCTAATTTGACCATTTCCTAAAACTGCATATTTAAATGAAGTTAATTGTTTTAATCCAACAGGACCCCTGGGTGGCAAAGTATTTGTAGAAATACCTACTTCTCCACCAAAACCAAATTCACCACCGTCCGCAAATTGAGTTGAGGTATTATGCATAGCTATTGAACTTTTAATATTTTTTATAAAATACTCCGCATTTTTTTTATTATTAGTTATAATACTATCTGTGTGCATAGTTCCAAACTTGTTAATATGATTTATAGCATCATCAATATTATTTACTGTTTTTACTGAAACTTTTGAGGATAAGTGTTCAGTAGACCAGGTTTTTTCATTAGATTTTTTTGATAATCCATTAAAGTGTTTCCTAATATTTAAATCTGCAATTATCTCACAATTATTTTCAGATAATTTTTTTAAAACTGGATTGCAAAATTTCTTAATAATTTTTTTGTGAATTAAAACAGTCTCTGTAGCTCCACAAATACTAGTATTTCTTAATTTAGCATTATAAACTACATCAATAGCCATTTTTAAGTCAGCATCCTTATCAATATAAGTATGACAAATTCCTTCTAGATGTCCAATTATTGGAACTTTGGAAAAATTTTGCACTTTTCTTACAAGGTTCTTTCCTCCTCTTGGAATAATTACATCTATAAAATTCTGCATATTTGAAAGCATATAGTCTACCGATTTTCGGTTTTTATTATTAATTATTTGGACGAAGTTTTGATTTACTTTATTTAATTTTAGAGATTTTCTAAATAAATTTGTGATAACTAAATTTGAATTAGTTGCCTCGGATCCACCACGTAAAATAACAACATTTCCTGATTTAAAGCATAAGCTTGAAACATCAGATGTAACATTTGGTCTACTTTCGTAAATTACACCTATTACACCAATCGGTGTTGAAATTTTTTTAATCAATAATCCATTTGGTCTTTTCCATTTTTCAATTACTTTATTCGTAGGATCTTCTAATTTTTTTATATTATATATGGATTGTTGAATATCCTCAATTTTGACTTTATCTAATCTTAATCTATTGATTAAATTTTCTGGAATATTTTTTTTCATAGCAAATTTAATATCTTTGTTGTTTGCAAAAAAAATTTTATTTTTATTTTTTTCAATCAATAATAAAAATTTTTCTAAAACCTTATTTTTAGTTTTATTATCAATTTTTATTTGGGCAGCTTTTTTTGCGTTATTTCCAATTCGTAATAAGTTTTTCATAAATTATATTTCTACCATATCATCTTTATGTACTACTTCTGATTTAGTTATGTATCCTAATAAATCATTAATTTTTTTTGAGTGTTGGCCCTGTATTTTAATTATCTCATTTGATGAGAAGGAACTGAGCCCTCTAGCATATTCAATTAAATTTTTGTCTAAAATCCTTATATGATCACCTTTTTTAAAAATTCCATCCACTTTTTTAATTCCAGCAGCTAATAAACTTTTCCCATTCTTAAGTGCATTTATAGCACCTTCATCTATTATTAAGTCTCCTTTTGGAGAAACAGAACTGATAATCCACTTTTTTCTAGCATCTAATTTTGAAATTTTTGGTAAAAACCAAGTACAATTATTTTTTTCCAAAATCTTTTTAATTGGCCTTTCTACCAGTCCGTTTGCTATTACCATTGAACAACCAGAGAGCTGACAGATTTTTGCAGCTTCAATTTTTGTTTTCATACCTCCAGTTCCATAGTTGCTAATACTTTTTTTTGCAATTTTGTTTATTTTGTCATCTATGGTTTTTATTTCTTTAATTAATTTTGAATCCTTAAATAATTTTGGATTTTTTGTGTATAATCCATCCACATCAGAGAGAAGAACTAAACAATCTGCATTAGATATTTGAGCGACTCTTGAGGCTAATCTGTCATTATCTCCATACTTAATTTCAGATGTTGCTATACTATCATTCTCATTTACAACTGGTACAAATCCTAATTGGAATAAATTTTGAAAAGTTCTTTTAGCATTTATGGCTCTTCTTCTTTGCTCGGTATCTTCAAGGGTTAAAAGCATTTGTGAGAGATTAACTTTTTTAACACTAAAAATTTTATTGAGAAGATTCATCAATTCAATTTGACCTATAGATGCTACAGCTTGACTCTTATCAATTTTTAGACTTGATTTCTTAAGTTTTAATTTTTTACAACCAAGTGCAATTGCTCCAGAGCTTACAATTATGATGTTTTTTTTTTGTTTAATTAAATCCTTAATATCTGCAGAAAATCCAGATAACCATTTTTTTCTAATCTGGTTATTTTGGTCAATTAGTAATGATGAGCCAATTTTCACAACAACTGTCTTCGATTTATTTAATAACATGTTTTACTAATTTTGATTTTAAGTTAGATATAGTTTTTTTATCAAATGTAGAAATTGTCAATAGATTTACATTATATTTTTTTAAAAATTTGTCTTTAATATTTTTTACCTCTTTTTGCTCAATAAGATCAGTTTTATTTAAAACGACCAATTCATTCTTTTCAAGAAGTTTATTACTATAATTTTTAAGCTCTGTTCTAACTTGTGTATATGATTTTTCTATATTCTCATCTGTTATATCAATCATATGTAATAAAGTTTTACATCTTTCAATATGTTTCAAAAATTTAATTCCTAAGCCTACTCCTTCGTGCGCACCTTCTATTAAACCTGGAATATCTGCTAAAGTAATCTCTTTATCATCATACATTGCAACACCTAAGTTAGGATTTAATGTAGTGAATTTATAATTAGCTATTTTAGGAGTAGCACTTGTTAACTGTGCCAATAAACTTGATTTCCCAGCATTTGGTAAACCTATAATTCCTATATCAGCAATTGTTTTTAACTGAAGCCAAATCCAAAATTCTTCACCCGAATGACCCTTGGTAAATTTTTTTGGCGCTCTATTAGTTGATGATTTAAATCTTGTATTTCCAAAACCACCTCTGCCACCTAAGGCAGCAACATACTCTTCATTTTCTTTTTTAAAATCAAAAATTAAAGTTTTATTGTCTTCCTCAAAAACTTGTGTACCAATCGGAACTTTTAAATGCAAATCTCTACCACCTCGACCTGTTTTATTCTTTCCAGATCCATTTCCACCTTTCTCAGCTTTAAAATGCTGTTGATACCTAAAGTCTATTAAAGTATTTAAATTTCTTTCAGACTTAAATATTATTGATCCGCCTTTTCCTCCATCACCACCATCAGGTCCTCCGAATTCAATAAATTTTTCTCGTCTGAAACTTGGAGATCCAGAACCTCCATCTCCTGCCTTTATATATATTTTAACTTGATCTAAAAATTTCATTATACAACTCCAATATTTTTAAGTTGTATTTATTAATTGGGTTTTACAGAAACAAATGTTCTATCTGATTTTGTTTTTTTAAACTCAACTTTGCCTTCAATTTTTGCAAATATTGAGTGGTCTTTTCCTATTCCAACATGCTCACCTGGAAAAATTTTAGTCCCTCTTTGTCTAACAATTATGTTACCAGGTATTACGTGCTGTCCTCCATATTTTTTTACTCCCAATCTTCTTCCAGCACTATCTCGTCCGTTCCTGGATGATCCACCTGCTTTTTTTGTTGCCATAAATTTACTTAGATTCCTGTTTAATTTTTTTTATTTCTTTTTTTTCTACTTTTTTTGTTTCAGATAGTAAAGTACCATCTTTATCAAATATCTTATTTATTTTAATTAATGAATATTGTTGTCTGTGTCCATTTTTTCTCCTGGAATTTTGTCTTCTTCTTTTTTTGAAAATTAAAATGGTTCTGTTTTTACTATTTTTTACAATCTCAGCCTCAACTTTTGCCCCTTTGACAAATGGTGATCCAATTTCCATATTTTTGTCATCGCCGTATGCAAGTATTTCATTGAATTCGATTTTAGCTTCAGCCTTGCTATCTTTAAGTCTCTCAATTTTTAACAAATCGCTAGCTTTAACTTTGTATTGTTTTCCACCTGTTTTAATAACTGCAAATGACATTGTTATAATTTATTTTTTATTAGCAGCAATATAGTTGTAGTCTTTTTATAGTCAAGCTCAATAAACTAAAAATTATCCTTTAAATCTCTTAATTTTGAAAATTCATCAATAGTTTTGGCTCTCAAAAAAATATTACATGCTATTTCATCCTCAATTGTCGACGGCACTGTTGGTATATTATTTTTAATTTTTTTATGAATTTCAGAAATTTTTTTTTTTAATTTATTATTATCTCTATCAAATTTAATACAAAATTCAGAATTTTTTAAAGTATATTCATGACCAAAATAGATTTTTGTTTCTTTAGGAAGTTCTTTAAGTTTTAATAATGAATTAAACATTTCTTCGTAAGTTCCTTCAAATATTCTTCCACAGCCTAGTGAAAAAAGTGTATCTCCTGTAAAAGCAATTTTTTCATTTTCAAAAAAAAAACATATATGTCCACTAGTATGCCCTGGTATATGAATAATTTTTGCCTTAAAACTTTCAGCCTTCCATATTTGATTATTATCTACAGATATATCAACATCTGGTATTCGGTGTAAATCATTTTTAAAAGCGACTATTTTTAAATTGTATTTTTTTTTTATTTCTTTGTTTCCACCTATGTGATCATAATGATGATGAGTATTTAAGATATATTTTAAATTTAATTTATTTTTTTCAACAAAATTTATTATTGGATCAGGTTCGCTGGGATCTACAACACATGCATTTTTATTTTTATCTATCAATATGTATGAAAAATTATCTTCTAAACATTTTATAGTTTCTACTAACATATTATTTTTCTATAGTAAAAATGCCTAATTCAGAAAATAAATTTTTATATCCTAAGTTAGAACTGTTTATTTTGATATCCCTCTTATTACAATAATTTTCAAAATCTTTTATTGAGCACATGTGTAAATTTGGAGTATTATACCATTCATTAGGTAAATTTTTCGTAATAGGCATAGTTCCTTTAAATAGCAAATGCAATCTAACTTTCCAAAAACCAAAATTAGGTATTGTTACAATAGCTTTTTTTCCAACTCTTAGCAGTTCATTTATTACATTCTCAGGATCCAAAAAGGCTTGGAGTGTTTGACTTAAGATAACGTAATCAAAAGATCTGTCTGGAAATTGTTTTAAATCTTTTTCAGCATCTCCCTCAATTACCGTAAGTCCTTTTTCAATACATTTTTGAACATTTTTTTTTGAAATTTCTATGCCCCTAATATCTTTTGTAATATTTTTATAAATATATTCCATTAATTCTCCATCTCCGCAGCCAACATCTAGAACTTTTGACTCTGATCCTATTAATTTTGCAATAATATTAAATTCTTTTTTCATATAATTTTTTATAGGAAGTATTTAAAAAATTTCTTACAGAACTTAAAAAATCAGGAACATCTAATAGAAATGAGTCATGACCTTTATCTGATTTAATTTCAACAAAGCCCACATTTTTTCCAATTGAGTTTAAAGCAATTACTATTTCTCTATTTTCTGCGGTTGGATACAACCAATCTGAGGTAAAAGATATTATAAAAAATTTGGTATTAGATTTTTCAAAAGCTTTAGATAAATTTCCATTAAACTGTTTAGTTAAATCAAAATAATCCATAGCACGAGTTATGTATAAATAGCTATTTGCATCAAACCTATCAACAAATACTGATCCTTGATATCTTAAGTAACTCTCAATTTGAAAATCAGCATCAAAGCTAAACTTAAGATCATCTCTCTCCTGAAGTTTTCTTCCAAATTTTTCTTGTAAACCTTTTTTTGACAAATAAGTAATATGTGCAGCCATCCTAGCTACCGATAATCCTTTCGCTGGTGATATATTTTTTTCTTCATAAAATCCATTTTGCCAATTGTTATCAGCCATAATTGATTGTCTTCCTAATTCGTTAAGCGCTATGTTTTGTGCTGAATGACTAGCAGTACAGGCAATTGGAATAGCGGTATGTGATTTATCTGGATAGTTTGATATAAATTGCAAAACTTGCATTCCACCCATTGATCCACCAATAACAGAAAATAGTTTTTTGATTTTTAAGTAATCAAGTAATTCATATTGTGCATTGACCATATCGTTAATAGTTATTATAGGAAAATCTGTTCCAAATATTTTTTGATTTTTGGGATTAATGTTACTTGGACCATAAGAGCCCATACATCCACCCAAAACATTTGCACATATAACAAAATATTTATTTGTATCAATTGCTTTTCCGGCACCAAGAGCATAATTCCACCATCCTTCTTTTTTAGTAACAGGATTAATATCAGCTGCAAACTGATCACCAGTTAGTGCATGAAAAACTAAAATTGCATTATCTTTTTTTTCATTTAACTTTCCATATGTTTCATAAGCAATTGGAAAATTTGAGATAGACTTTCCACAATCTAGCTTAAGTGTTTTTTTAATTATTACTTTTTTTACCTTGTCTAATTTGTTCATTTTTTAATATTTTATGAATTGTGAGGTAAAAAAAACTTTTTTAGCGGTTTTTTTATAGCGCTCGCAATTCAGTTAAATCAGCGCAAATATTATTTACAGGATACATGTATTTATGTCAATTTCAAATAATCTCACTTATTTTATGTAAATAATTAATTTTTTATCTATAAAGTAAAAAAAAATAAAAAAATTTATGACAACTCTTAACTTTAGAAAAATTAAAACAATTACTTACAAACCAGGCAAGTCTAAACTATTTAATACTATGAAGGCAATTAAGTTGTCAGCTAATGAATCGGCATTAGGAATGTCTTCAAAAGCTAAAAAAATTTTGGGTAGTAATAAAATTAATATTTCAAAATATCCAGATGGAAAATCAACACAATTGAGAAAAGAAATATCTATAAAATTTAAAATTGATAAAGATAAAATTATTTGTGGATCAGGCTCAGATGAAATAATTCAACTGATATGTCAATTATTTCTAAAACCAAATGATGAAGTGGTAGTACCTCAATATAGTTTTTTGATGTATAGAATTTATGCAAATATAGTTGGTGGTAAAGTTTTATTTGCCAAGGAAAAAAATTTAAAAATTTCTGTTAGTGAAATTTTAAAAAAAGTAACAAAAAAAACTAAAATCATATTTTTAGCAAACCCAAACAATCCAACAGGAACTTATATAGACAAAAATGAATTAATATCGTTAAGAAAAAAACTTAGAAACAATATATTGTTAGTGATTGATGATGCCTATGATGAATATATGCTAGATAAAAATTACTCCTCAGGTTTAGAAATTTTTAAAAATAAAAACAACGTATTTGTTTTAAGGACATTTTCAAAAATTTATGGATTAGCATCTTTGAGAATTGGCTGGGGTTATGGAGATAGGAAAATTATAAAAGCTTTAAATCTTATTAAACCTCCATTCAACGTAAATAAAATTGCACAATTATGTGCAATAGAGGCTTTAAAGGATAACAATTTTATAAAGAAATCAGTAAAACATAATTATTTTTGGGCCAAAAAAATTAAAAAGGAATTAGAGAAATACAATATTAGCACAAATAACGTAAGTGCTAATTTTTTATTATTAAACTTTAATAAATGTAAGTTTTCTGCTGAACAAGTTAATAGAAAACTTCAAAAAAATGGTTTAATTTTACGAGAGACAAAAATTTATGGAATAAAAAATAGTTTAAGAATTACAATTGGTAACATTAAGGAAAATAAATTTTTTTTAAATAAAATTAAAATTATCTTTAAAAATGTTTAATAAAATACTTATCATAGGATGCGGACTTATAGGTTCATCTATACTTAGGGCATCTTTAAATAAAAAAATTTCAAAGAAAATATATGTTCATGAAATTTCAAAAAAAAATATTTTAAAAATTAAAAAAATAAGTTCTAAACCAAAAATTTTAAAAAACTTAAATGATAATATTTCAGAAGTTGATTTAATAATTATATGCACCCCAATGAGTCAATATAAAAACATAATACCTAAACTTAACAAGTATTTAACAAAAGACTCCATTATTACAGATGTAGGATCAACGAAGTCTAATGTTGACATGTTAATTAATAAGAAATTGAATAAATCTTTACACTGGATAATGAGCCATCCAATTGCTGGATCTGAAGTTAGTGGTCCAGAATTTGGAAATAAAAACTTATTCAAAAATAAATGGTGCATAATTATTAAAAATAAAAATAGGATTAAATTTAACAAAGTTGTTAAATTTTGGAAAAAAATTGGATCAAATATTGCTGTAATGGATAAAAATGAACATGATAAAATTTTTGCGATTACCAGTCATCTCCCGCATTTAATTGCGTATAATCTGATTAAAACAGCACAAGACTTTCAAAAGAAATATAAAAAAAACTTAGTAAAATTTAGCGCAGGAGGATTAAGAGATTTTTCTAGAACAGCAGCCTCCAACGAAATAATGTGGAAAGATATTTTTTTTAGTAATAAAAAAAATATGATTCAATCTATTAATTCATTTATAAAAAATCTAAATATATTTAAAAAAAATATAAATAGATTTGATGAAAAGAAACTTAAAAAAATATTAATTAACTCTAAAAAAGTAAGAAAACAGATTATTCATTTGAAACAAGATGTATCCAAACCAGATTTTGGAAGAGAAAATTTTAAATAGAAAAGACTTTTAAAACTTTTAAATTTGCAGTTTTTTCAATTAATTTAATTGTTTTATATATTGGCATTATTAAAACTTTCTTTTTTGGACCATATGCGTGAATAAGAATTTTAGAATTAATACACAAAGCTACATGACCTTTCCAATAAATTAAATCTCCAGTTTTATAATTGTTTTTCAATCGCTTTCCTTTTTTACACTTAATTTGATCAACAGTATCCCTTGGGAAAAACTTATTATTATACTTGTAAAAAAGTTGAATTAATGAAGAACAATCAATACC
>CACFKI010000005.1 GCA_902566785.1 uncultured Pelagibacteraceae bacterium
TTGCCAATACCCGCAAATGCTATTATTTTTTTATTAGTAAATTTTTGAATATTTTTTGGAATATACTTGAAATAAAAAATATTACTTTTACAAATTTTATTTATTTGATTTTCTATTTTAATATTTTTTTCACCATTTATGAAAACACAATTTGCTTTTTTTAAAGAATTTAGACTTTCTCTGAGAGGACCTGCGGGTAAAACTAATCCATTACCTATCCATTGTTTCTCATTAAAACACAAAATTGAGAAGTCTTTTTTAATTGAATAATCTTGAAAACCATCATCCATTACTGCAACGTTAAAGTTATTTTGTGTTAGTTTTCTTAAACTCGATGATCGATTTTTGTCTGAAAACACTTTACTTGTGGTTTCTAGTAATGATATTTCATCTTCTACATAATTATAATATTTTTTAATTATTGCAGGTTTTTTTCCAATAGAAATTAAAATATTATATATTTCTTTCACCAAAGGAGTTTTTCCAGTTCCACCTAAATAAATATTACCAACACAAATAATTGGAATTTCAAATATTTGTTTTTTTTTTAGTTTACTGATTAGATTAAATACAAATAAATAAATAATTGAGAATGGATATAAAATTATTGGCCATATAGAAAAATTTTTTGAGTCCCAAAATCTTGGTTTTTTAATAAACATTATATTAAATTTCTAATTTCTAAATTGATACTATTTAATATCTTTCTTCCTAATTGATTAATTTTGACTATATTTTTTTTTTGTTTCACATTAGTTTTTAAGTTTTTAATAATTTTTATTTTTGCATCTTTAACACCGTTTATTTTGGAAGAAACTCCGATATTATTTAGTAACGCATATATCTCTTTGAAATTATCCACGTTTGAACCATGAATTACTTTACATCCGCTTCTAGCAGCTTCTAGTGGATTTTGACCACCTCTTTTTATTATCGAGCCACCTAAATATACAACTTTGCACATATTTAAAAAAGATTTTGTTTCACCATATGTATCAACTAAATAAATATCTGTATCATTTTCAATATTAATTTTTGAGCTATGTAAATGTACTTTAAGTTTAAGATTTTCTAAATCATTTTTTATACTCTCAGCTCGATTTACGTGTCTAGGAATAATAATTGATATAAATTTTTTATATTTATTTTTAAGTTCTAGATGAACCTTGCCACAAAAAATTTCTTCATCATAGTGAGTACTAATACCACCGAAAAGTATATTTTTATTATTGAGAAGCTTAAAATTTTTAATTTTATTGATTTTTTTTATTTTTTTTGATTCTGAAAATTTTAAATTTCCCAAATTTTTAATATTTTTTGATCCAAGTTTTTTTAAATATAGTTTTGTTTCTTTATTTTGACATAAGCATAAATCAAATTTATTAAATATATCTTTTGAAAAACTTTTAAATTTAAACCATTTTGTAAAAGTTTTATTTGTAATCCTTGCATTAAGTAGAGCTATTTTAATATTTCTTTTATGTAAATTTTGTATTGTATTTGGCCATATTTCGGACTCAACAAAAAATACCGCTGTCGGTTTCCAATAATTTAAGAACTTTTTAATTATTAAATTAGCATCAATAGGAAAAAATTGATGAATTGTTTTGTTTAATTTATATTTTTCTAAAACTTTCGATGAACTTAATGTTGATGAAGTAATAACTATTTGTTTTATTTTTGAATTTTTTTCTAACCTCTCAATTAATGGCATTATACTTAAAACTTCCCCAACGCTGGATCCATGAAACCAAATTACTTTTCCCTGCATTCTATTTTTTGATGAAATTCCTAATTTTTCTAAAAATCTGGTTGGGTGTTCTTTTTTTTTTATTATTCTAAAAAGTATTATAATAGGAGATAATAGTAAAATTAGATTAATTAAAATTCTGTAAAAAAATAACATTAATCTTTTCTTAACTGCTTTTCATAAAAGTTTTTATATATAATAGACTTTTTAATTAAATCCTCGTGATTACCTTCATCTACTATTTGTCCTTGATCTAAAACAAAAATTTTATCAGAATTTAAAATTGTTGATAATCTGTGTGCAATTATAAGTGAAGTCTTGTCTTTAGTTAAATGATTGATTGCTTTCTGAATTTTACTTTCTGTTTCAGCATCTAAAGAAGATGTTGCCTCATCCAAAAGAATTATTTTCGTTTTTTTTAATATAGCTCTTGCAATCGAAAGTCTTTGCTTCTCTCCTCCAGAAAGTCGTACACCATTTTCACCTATAACCGTATTATACCCGTCTTTAAGTTTTGATATAAATTCTGTAGCATAAGCTAATTCAGCTGCTTCAAAGACTTCTTTATCAGATGCATCAAGATTTGCGTATTTAATGTTATTAATGACTGTGTCATCAAATAAAGTTGTATCCTGACTGACTATTGAAATATTTTCTCTTAAAGATCTTAATTTTACATTATGAATAGATTGATTATCAATTTTAATTTCACCACTATCAGGATCATAAAATCGTGGTATTAAGTTTAGCAAAGTTGATTTACCAGCACCACTATGCCCTACAAATGCTGAAATTTTTCCCCCTTCAATAGATATATTTACCGATTTTAAAGTTTTTTGTTCAGAGTCTTTTAAATAAGAAAAGTTTACATCTTTAAAAATTATTTCACCTTTACTTAATTGAATTGGATCACATTCTTCTTTATTTGTAATTTCGTTCTTAATATCTAATATTGGTATAATTCTTTTACCTGCAGAAATTCCCTGTTGAACACCAATATTTAGAGTAGCTAGAGATCTTACAGGTTGATAGGCCAACATCATTGCTGCAAGAAATGAAAAAAAATTATTAATTTCAAGTTCTTCTGACATTATTAGTTTACCAGAATAAAAAATTAAAAAAGCGATCATTATACCAGTTAAAGTTTCCATTATTGGGGTTGATCTAACATAAACAGTATTTATTTTTTTTACTTTATTCGCTAGATTTGAAATTAATTCATCCGATCTATTACTTTCAAAATTTTCTTTTTGAAAAATTTTTATTAATTTGTGATTTTTAAAAATTTCAACTAAATGTTTATTTAAAAAACCTGACCTTTCTTGAGCCTGAGTAGATACTTTACCCATTCTTTTACCTAAACTTTTAGCTGCTATTGATGCCAAGGGTATCATTATTATAGCCACTAAAGATAATTTCCAGTTTTGATAAAACATAACACTTAACAATCCTATTAAAGTTAAAGAATCTTTAATAAGATTTAATAAATTAATACTTAATACGTTTTTTATTAGTTCAACATCAAAATTTAAATTTGATATATATTTTCCAGAATGTTTACTTTCAATAAATTTAGTATCTGATTTAATCAATGCTTTGATCATATCTGATTGGATACTTTTTTTGACTTCCTCGGCTACATTTATAAGTAACACTTTTGCGGTATATAAAGAGAGTCCTTTAGTAGCAAAAGCGACAACTATTAATACTGGAATTAGATAAATTAGAGTTTGATCTTTGTTTATAAACAATTTTTCAATTGCTGGATCTAATAACCATGCTATTGATGATGTACTTCCTGCTACCATGACAGAAAAGAAAACTGCAATAAATATTTTCTTTAAGTGTCTTTTTGTATATTGATTGTAAAACCTTTTTAAAACCTCAAAATTTTTCATATAAAAAAATTGTTCTTTTCTATCAAAATTATTAAAAATACAATTAATCCCAATGTATTATTACTTTTAAATTTTTTGTGACATGAGTTGCTATTATTTACTTCCCAATTTTTTATTTGATACAAAAATAAATGAAAGAAAGGAATTAATAAAAATAAATAATATAAATTATTAAATTTCATAAAGTATCCAATCAAAATTAGACAAACAAAAAATAAAAAATAGCTACTACCAATAAATGTTTTTGGACTATTTTTAAATTTTATTGATGTTGATTTTACTCCAATTATTTCATCATCCTTAATATCTTGATACCCATAAATCGTGTCATAACCAAGTGTCCAAAATATGGCTCCAAAATAAAATATCAATGGTGCCAAACTTATACTTTCTTTAATAGATACCCAGCCCAATAGGAGTCCATAATTAAATGTTAGTCCTAAAAAAAGTTGGGGCCAATATGTAAATCTTTTCATTAAGGGATATGTAAAAGCAAAGGGCATAGAACATAAAGCAAGAATAATTGTTAAATTATTAAAATTAATTAAAACAAGAAGTGCTAGTAAACATAAAATTAGAGCAATTACTAAAGCTGATCTGACCGAAATTTTATTTGATGCAAGAGGTCTATTTTTTGTCCTCTCAACTTTTTGATCATAATTTTTATCAATAATATCATTTACAATACAGCCTGCTGATCGCATTAATACTGCTCCAGAAAAAAATAAAAAAATATATAAAATATAATTTTCAAAGCCATTTTGAAAATCATAAGCTATTGTAAGCCCCCACGCACATGGCCAAAATAAAAGCATATAGCCAATTGGCTTTTTAAGTCTTGTTAATTCAAAGAAGATGCTTATATGAGTCATATAAATTATTAAATAACAAAGATTTATTATTAAGCAAATTTAATCGTCATGAACATAGATTACACTGTAGTTGCACTAATGTTTCCTGCAATTCCACTTATAATGAATGTTTATTCTACTAGGTTTCACACTTTAAGTGCATTAATTAGAAAAATTCATGATGAATATGTATTTGAAAAACACACACCTCCAGAATGGAAAGACCAGCTTAATAATTTAAATTATAGAATTAGTTTTTTAAAATACTCTATAATGTTTGGTGCATTTGGTTTTTTATTTAATATGGTCACTGTTTTTGCACTCTATTTGGATGAGTTATTTGTTGCTAGAATTATTTTCGGGTCATGTTGTTTGTCAATGATGACTTCAATAATATTTTTTATCAGGGAAATTCAGATTTCTACCAAAGCCTTAAGACTTCATATATCTGATATGGATCAGCAGTTTAAGGAATAATTATTGCAGGGCCTAAAATTTGTCTGGATTCTAAATCTTTATGTGCTTGTTCAGCATCAACTAATTTATATTTTTTATAAATTTTAATTTTAATTTGATTTGAACTAATTTTTTCAAATAGAACTTTTGAGGCTTCATTTAATTCCTCTCTAGTACTCAAGTATTGTTGCATAGCCGGTCTAACTAAATAAAGTCCCTTAGGTTGAATATTCTTCGGAACGTTAATATCTGATAACGGCCCTGACGCATTACCAAAAGAAACCATCATACCTCTTACACTTAAACATTCTAAAGATCCATCCAAAGTAGTTTTTCCAACACCATCATAAACCACTGGAACTCCTTTGCCATTAGTAATCTCTAACACTTTTTTTGCAAAATTTTCCTTATTGTAATTAATTACAAAATCGTAGCCATTAGTAATTGCTTGATCTATTTTTTCGTCAGTTCCAACAGTACCAATAGTAGTACATCCAAGTGATTTAGCCCACTGACCAAAGATTTGGCCAACACCTCCAGCTGCTGCGTGAAATAATATTGTTTGTCCTTTTTTAACAGGATAAGTTTTATGTAGTAAATAAAATGTTGTTAAGCCTTTAGTCATTATTGCAGCTGCTATTTCTAAATCTATATCATCTGGAACTTTAACAAGATTTTTAGTTTGATAATTTCTGTGAGTTGAATATGAACCAATAGGTGCACCTGCGTACGATACTTTGTCACCGACTTTAAAATCTTTAACCATCGATCCAATTTGAGTAATTATCCCTGAACCTTCCAATCCTAGTGGGGAAGGAAGTTTTAATGGGTACAACCCTGATCTATGATATGTATCGATATAATTAAGACCAATTGCTTTATGCTCAATAGTAACCTCATCATCTTGTGGTTTATCAATAGATATATCTTTTAACTCTAAAACCTCAGGTCCTCCATTTTTAGATATTTCAATTGCTTTCATTACTTTACAAACGTACCATTATGATAGTCTTGAACTGCTTGCAAGATCTCAGCTTTTGTATTCATTACAAATGGTCCTCCTCTAGCAATTTCTTCATTAATAGGCTTTCCAGAGATTACTAAAAATTTTGCATTTGTCTTGCTTCTTACTTTTAAATCTTCTCCTTTTTCTAGCAATATCAAAGTACTGTCTTTTGTTGTATCATGCTTTTTATCACCAATTTCTATTTCTCCATTTATTAAATAAATAAATGAGTTGTGAGATGATGGTAGATTAAATTTAAATTCTTTATCTTTTTTTAATTCAACATCAAAATATACTGGTTCGACGTTATGGCCTTTTACAGGACCTTCTGCTTTTTCAAATTTTCCAGCAATAATTTTTATTTTTTTATCATTATCTTTATGAACACTCATGTTATCGGAATCTATATAAATATAATTAGGCTTACTCATTTTTAGTTTTGCTGGCATATTAATCCATAATTGAAATCCATGAAGACGACCTTCAGACATCGCTGGCATTTCAGAATGAATTATACCACTACCTGTCTTCATCCACTGAACATCACCTGAAGACATTCTACCTTTTGCACCAGTGCTATCTTCATGTTCGAATTCACCTTGAAGCATATAAGTTACTGTTTCAATTCCTCTATGAGGATGAGGGGGAAATCCCGCGATATAATCTTCACTGTTTTCAGAACCAAACTCATCTAACATTAAAAAAGGATCAAAGTAGTTTGGTTCAACACCAATACTTCTTTTTAATTTAACTCCAGCACCATCAGAAGCTAGAATTGGTTTAATAATTTTTTTTACCTCAATATTTGACATTTTTTTTTTTAAATTTGTTATCCAAACTTATACCCCTGGCACCATTTACAAAAAGAATTAAAAAACCACCAGCAAGGGCAATATTTTTTAAGAAAGAAGTAAATTGCATTTGATCAGTAAAGTCATTATGAAAAATAAATGCAGTAGTTATACAAAATAAACTCAATAATCCAGCAGCAAACTTTGTTTTATAACCAATGACAATCAAAACTGGACCTGCTATCTCTAAAATTATTGCTGGAACAATAAACATTCCTGGAATACCAAAACTTTCCATCCATCCAATAGTTCCCTCATAATTACTTATTTTAAATATTCCATTTAAAAGAAATAATGCAGTAATTAAAATTCTTCCAATCAGGTCTATTATATTTGTCATAGTGATCATTTAATTAGTTTTTTTTTATAAAATATCAAGTAGTTGATTTAGTCCAGTAATTTGTTTTATTGGTTTATAATCAAGATTATCAAATATATTATTATTCCTATTTACCCATATAGATGTAAATCCATAATTTCCACCGCCAGAAACATCCCAAGTATTTGCACTTAAAAAAGCAACTTCCTCATTTTTGATATTATATTTTTTAATTGGTATCTCATAAACCTTAGAACTTGGTTTATAAACTTTAACATCCTCTATAGAAAAAATATCATCAAAAAGATTTTTTAAATTGTTATTATTAACTAATTCATGAAGTAGAGAAGGTGTTCCATTTGATAGTATCGCTAATTTATATTTTTTTTCTTTAAGCTTTTCCAGAGTTTCTTTTACCTCTGGGTAAGGTGATAAAACCTTATATAAATTTAATAGTTCATTTTTCATTTCGATATTTATTTTAAAAGCTTTCATAGATTTATCTAAACTATCCTCTGTAATTTGCCAAAAATCTTTGTGTTTTTTCATTAAGCTTCTAAGCCAGGTATATTCTAATTGTGTAGTGCGCCAATAATTTGCAAATCCCTCCCATTTATCTCCAATTTTATCTTTACATTTTTCTGCAGCTGAATTGACATCAAATAATGTTCCATAAGCATCAAAAATTATTGCTTTAATATTTTTCATAATCTAATTTGTAAATATGAGCAATATTAGATTATTTTTTGAAGAAAGTTTATCATTAAATTTAAAGTCACAACTAAACAGGTCTCAATCTCATTATCTTTCCAAAGTAATGAGGTTAGGCAATGGTCAAAAATTTTCATTATTTAATGAAAGTGGAGAATGGGTAGCTAAAGTTGATGATATAAATAAGGGCATAGTAGAATTTACTATTCAAAAAAAATTAAGATCAGCAGAAAATGATAAAGAAATTTGGTTAGCATTTACGCCAATCAAACTAAATTATTTGAATTTAATGATCCAAAAAGCTACAGAACTTGGAATAACAAGATTCATACCAATTTTGACAGAAAGAACTGTTGTAAGAAAATTAAATGAAAAAAGAATAAATAAAATTATTGCTGAAGCTTCTGAACAAAGTAATAGGCTAAATATCCCAAAACTAGAAAAAATTACAAAATTGGAAAACTTTTTAAAATCCAATCAAAATACCAATATAATCTTTGGAGATTTAAATACTGAAAAAACTAAAATTAATTTAGAAAAAAATGAACCCATTTGTATTTTAATTGGACCAGAGGGTGATTTTTCTTTAAAGGAAAGAGAAATTATATTAAAACAAAAAAAAATAATTCCTCTTAAAATAAATAAAAACATACTTAGGTCAGAGACTGCTGCTATTTCTATGATTTCAATAGTTGTTTTTAATTTACTATAAATATTTATTTATATTTTTATAAATATCATCATAAGTTGCATGATGACTTATTCTATTTATATATTTACCATCTTTTAAGAGAATTATAGAAGAACTATGATTTATAAGATATTCACCATCTCCAGTAAATATTTTTTCCGACATCACTCCCCAAGATTGTGACATTAAAAAAATTTTTTTAGGATCTCCAGTAATACCATACATTTTATTATCAAAAGAATTTAGATATTCCTTAATTATTTCAGGAGTATCTCTTTCTGGATCAATACTTACAAAAAAAATTTTTAGTTTACTTTTCTTTTTTTCATCTAAATTATTTATTACTAAATCAAGATTATTTAATGTCATCGGACATATATCAGGACAATTAGTAAATCCAAAAAATATTGCTGTTAAAGGACCCTCGAAGGATGACTCAGTTATTACCTCATTATTCACATCAATTAACGAGAATTCCGAACCTTTAAATTTTGATTCAATGTCATCTTTAGTTTTTTCCATAGATAAAAAAACTGGCAACATTAAAAACAAGAAAATTACTAGACATCCTGTAATTACGGTTATTGAGGTCTTTAATTTCATAGTTGCAAAATATGTTTTACTAATTATATAAGCATTATGAATTCAATATTAAAGAAGATATTTGGCACATTAACTGAAAAGCCATGGGAAGCTAATCAAGCCGCAATAGATTCAAAGCATACTGGTCAAACTTTTAATATTTCCAACCAAATGTCAGTTGTAATAATAATATTTGGAATTAGTTCAGTACTATTTAGTTTGATTTTTACGGGCTATTTATATTCATTACCCCCTGGGCAAGATACTACATTTATTCTTAAAACAAATATGCTTTGGATAAATACTTTAGTGCTCATAATGGTTACATATTTTTTTGATAAAATAAGAAGAGATTTCAATAATAACCTTACTAACAACATTAAAAAGAATCTAATCATTGTTGGTGCTTTAAGTTACTTATTTTTAATTTTACAATTAATTTTATGGTATCAGTTAATGATTGATGGAAATTATGTTTCAACTAATACTTATTTTTCATCTTTTTATTTTTTTACAGCTTTACACGGCATCCATCTTCTTGGAGGTCTATTCTTTTGGGGAAAGGTTACATCAAAAATTTTTAAATTAGAAGAAAGAGATTATAAAAAGGAAGAGAGAAGTATAACAGCTCTTTCAGTTTATTGGTTATTCTTATTTATTGTATGGTTTGTTTTTTTTACAATAATGTTTGTCTATAACGATGCAGTTTTAGATTGGTGTAGATCACTAATTTCTTAATCCTATAAAAACAAAACTAAAACAGATCCAACCAAGGCAACAATTGCTAAAAGAATATTAACTGACTTTAAATATCTTTTTGTTTCTGGCTTTAATTTACCTTTAGAGAAAGCTCCCGCACCAAAAGCAATGACTAAATAGAATAGTAAAACTAATACGAGTATAGTTATAAAAATTCCTAATTTTCCGAGCATATTATCGTTGATTATATTAGTTTATTTTAATTGTTTTATGACATTTTGTCATAGGTATTTATAGTATTATTCATCTATATAACCCCTATGCATGCAGGAATAATATTTTTATTAGTCATAGTAGGATCAATACTTTTCCATATTTTTACACCTTGGTATTGGACTGATATTGCATCTAATTGGCAAGGTATGGATGATACTATTACGCTAACATTCTGGGTTGGTGGTGGTGTCTTCGTTGCTGTATGTTTATTCATGATTTATTGTGTATTTAAGTTTTCTTACAAAGAAGGAAGAAAAGTTGAATATAAACCAGAGGATAAAAAATTAGAAAGAATTCTTACTTGGGCTACAACTTTAGGTGTTGCAGCTTTATTAGCTCCAGGTTTAATTATTTGGAATCAATATGTCAACGTTCCTAAAAATGCTTTAGAGGTTGATGTAATGGCATGGCAATGGGGATGGCAATATAGATTACCAGGAGATGATGGAAAGTTAGGAACAACAAAAGTAATTAACATTAGTGATGAAAATCCATTTGGAATAAACCCTGATGATCCATTTGGTCAGGATGATGTAATTATTCAAAGTGATGTTTTAAACATGGAAACAAACAGACCAATTAAAATTTTATTAAGATCAGTAGATGTTTTGCACAATTGGTATGTCCCACAATTTAGAGCTAAAATGGATGCTGTTCCAGGAGTAGTTACTTTTTATTGGTTTGAACCGAATAAAGTTGGAGAGTATGAAGTTTTATGCGCAGAATACTGTGGTGTAGGACATTATGCAATGAGAGGTACAGTAATAGTTCAAACTAAGCAAGATTATAACCAGTGGCTTAACGAGCAAGAAACTTTCTCAGAATTAGTGGCTAAACAAAATAAACTAAAAATTGAAGAAAACAAAATTGCAAAAAAGATTAAATTAAACTTAAATTAGTATATATAAAGAGGAAAAAAAATGTCAGATGAAATAGAAAATAAAACAGGTTATCAGGCTCAATCTTCTGAGACCATGAATGAATATTCAGGTGCAGCAGTTGGAGATATAGATTATGTAAGACCTGCAGAATTACCAGAACAAGATTTGTACCATGGGCATACATTTTTAACTAAATGGGTTTTTTGTCAGGATGCAAAAGTAATAGGCGTACAATATTTTTTAACAGCAGTTTTTACTGGTGTTGTTGGATTAATTTTATCATGGTTAATGAGATTACAATTAGGTTTTCCAGGATTAGCTGGGTTCATGACAGCAGAGCATTACTATCAGTTTGTAACTATGCATGGAATGATAATGGTTGTTTATTTTTTAACTGCATTATTCCTCGGAGGTTTTGGTAATTATTTAATACCTTTAATGGTTGGTGCACGTGATATGGTTTTTCCATATGTAAACATGTTAAGTTTTTGGATGTTTTTTGTTGCGGTCGCAGTTTTAATGGCAAGTTTCTTTGTGCCAGGAGGACCGACCGGCTCAGGATGGACCTTATATCCTCCACAAGCTATTTTAGAAGGAACACCTGGCTCTGGGGCTGGAATACTTCTGATGCTTATATCTTTATCTCTTTTTGTAATTGGTTTTACAATGGGAGGATTGAACTACATGATTACGATCCTTCAAGCTAGAACAAGAGGTATGACTCTAATGAGAATGCCTTTAACGGTTTGGGGAATATTTACAGCTACTGTATTAGCGATGCTTGCGTTTCCTGCGCTTTTAGTGAGTTCTATAATGATGACTTTAGACAAAGTATTAGGAACAAGTTTTTTTATGCCAACAATTCTAAAAGCAGGTGAAGTATTGGAATATGGTGGTGGAAGTCCTATTCTTTTCCAACACTTATTTTGGTTTTTTGGTCACCCTGAAGTTTACATAGTTGCACTTCCAGCATTCGGTATTGTATCAGATTTAATTTCTGTTCATGCAAGAAAGAATATTTTTGGCTATAGAATGATGGTTTGGGCAATTGTAGGTATAGGTGCACTAAGTTTCTTCGTATGGGCCCACCATATGTATGTTAGTGGAATGAACCCTTGGTTTGGCTTCTTTTTTGCTACAACAACTTTAATCATAGCCGTACCAACCGCCATGAAAGTTTACAACTGGATATTAACTTTATGGAGAGGAAATATAAGAATAAATGTTGTTATGCTATGGTGTTTAGGATTTATAGTAACATTTGTTAATGGTGGTATTACTGGAATTTTTTTAGGAAACGTTTCAGTAGATGTACCTTTGTCAGATACTTACTTTGTAGTTGCACATTTTCACATGGTAATGGGTATAGCCCCGCTGATGGTAATTATGGGTGCAGTTTATCACTGGTTCCCATTAGTTGCTGGAAGAATGCTTAATGAAGGCCTTGGAAAATGGCACTTCTGGATAACTTTTTTAGGTGCTTATTCAATTTATTTTCCAATGCACTATTTAGGCTTCATTGGTGTTCCAAGAAGATATTTTGAAATGTACGATAGTCCTTATATGACCTCAGCTATAGGGATGAATGAGTTTATAAGCTTAGCTGCATTTATTGTAGGTGCCGCACAATTTATATTGATTTATAATATTATTAAAACTTTAAAAACCGGAAAACCTGCTGGCAAAAACCCATGGAAAGCAAATTCATTAGAGTGGCATACTTCAACAGTTCCACCAGAACATGGTAATTTTGGTGAAAGACTTCCGGTTGTTCATAGATGGCCCTATGATTACAGCGTACCTGGAGCTAAAGAAGATTTTATGCCTCAAACTACACCGCCAAGTGAAGTTTTAAATACAGAGGTAGAAAAAACTTAGAGAAAATATATAAAGGCAAATTAATGTCTGAGCAAAAAATAGTCGATTACGAGTTTAAACCTGGTTTTAAGGGTATGGCTCATGATACGGGTTCAGATCAAACTATGTTCAAAGGTGTGCATTGGGGCAAAGCCATGATGTGGATCTTTTTGTTAAGTGATACATTTGTATTCAGCTGTTTCTTAATTTCATATATGAAGGGTAGAGCATCTACACCTATTGAGTGGCCAAACCCAAGTGAGGTTTTTGCTCTCGAAGCTTTTGGTGTTCCAGTACCATTGTTGCTGATCGCGCTTATGACTTTCGTTTTAATTACAAGTAGCGGTACTATGGCTCTAGCGGTCAAGTATGGATATGAGAAAAATAGAAAAATGTGTGGCTGGTTAGTATTAGCAACTGCCGTTGGGGGATTAATATTTGTAGGTATGCAAGCTTATGAATGGTCAAAACTAATTCATGAGGGTGTTAGACCTTGGGAAAATCCTTTTGGTGCACCACAATTTGGATCATTTTTCTTTATGATCACAGGATTTCATGGAACTCACGTTTCAATAGGTGTTATATTTTTATTTATATATGCCTATAAGGTTTTTGCTGGACACTATGAAAATGGTGGAAAAAGAGGTTGGTTTACAACCATGCGAGGTGATTACGTTGAAATTGAAATTTTAGGTTTATACTGGCACTTTGTTGACTTAGTTTGGGTATTTATTTTTGCATTTTTTTATTTATGGTAATTTAAATTATGGATGAAACGAAAAAAAAAGAGGAACAAGGAAGTACACATAAGATAGGTATTTATCTTTGGATATGGGGACTATTATTTGTACTAAGTTTTTTTTCATATTTAGTTGACTGGTATCAGTTTCAAGGACTTCTTAGATGGAGCTTAATTTTATTTTTTATGTTCCTAAAAGCAGGATTAATCATGGCGTTTTTTATGCACCTTTTTTGGGAGAGGTATGCACTTGTAAATGTTCTTTTATGGCCAATGACAGCAATAGTTTGTTTTGTTGTGTTGATGGTTGCTGAAGGAAAATATACTTTATTTACAAGATTATTTTATTTTTTTGTAGGCGGAGGACAATAGTTTATGGATGGATATACTATTTTGGGGGGACTTTTAGTATTTTTTCTTCTATTTATTTATCTTACCTGGTTTGGTTTCTCAGTAAAAATAGATAATGAACAGAACGAAAGCTCTAAAATAAAGATAAATCCTTACGACAATGTACCACTTCATAGAAAACTCATTGATAAAAAAAATAGCAAAGTTGGAGTTTTTGATTTAGGAAACCATATTTTGATTATAGGAATGGTTTTAGTGGTTATATTTGTTACCTTAAACGTTGATTAAACATTGTCTACTAAATCAATCAAACAAAAATCAGTTAGCAACATTGATATTAATTCTTTTTTAAAATCCTTAATATTATTGCTTAAGCCAAGAGTTATGTCTCTTGTGATTTTTACTTGTGCTGTAGGGTACATTACTTCTAATTCAACAATCGAAACTATAAATGCAATTGTTGGAATTATTCTAGTAGCTATTGGTGCAGGAGCAGCAGGTTGTTTAAACATGTGGTACGACTCAGACATTGATGCACTAATGACGAGAACATGTTTGAGACCAATACCAACTGGCAAGATAACTAGAAATTATGCTCTAGTTTATGGATTAGCACTTACTGTAATCTCTGTAATTCTTTTAAATTATTTCACCAATTTTCTATCAGCAGCTTTATTACTTTTCACAATTTTATTTTATATATTAGTTTATACAATTTGGTTAAAGAGAAAGACTCCTCAAAATATTGTGATCGGAGGAGCTGCAGGAGCTTTGCCTCCAATAATCGGTTGGACTATAGCTACTAATTCAATATCTTTAGAGCCTATCAGTTTATTCTTAATAATTTTTTTTTGGACTCCCTCACATTTTTGGGCACTAAGTCTTTATAAAGCAGGAGATTATAAAAAAGCAAAAATTCCCATGCTTCCTGTATCAGATGGAATTGAAAAAACTAAAAAATATATTTTTTTATACTCTTTATCCATGATCCCTGTGATTATATTGCCATATTTAATCAACTTTGCAGGATTAAAATATTTAATTCCATCAATTATTCTGACTCTTTATTACAATTACATTTGTTATGAATTATTAAATTATAAAAAGAATAAGTTTGATCCTAAAAAAGCGAAGAAAATTTTTACTTATTCAATTTTTTACTTATTTATAATTTTTGTATTATTTCTTGTAGATAGCTTAATTTAATATTGCCAGTTCAGATATAAGAGAGTATCTATAAATTCTATGAACTATGTAAGTACAAGAAATAATAAAAATGAGCTTCATTTTAAAGATGTTTTTATTAAAGGTTTAGCTGACGATGGTGGATTATTTGTCCCAAAAAACGTTAAATCATTAAACTCTGAAGATTTAGATAAATTAAGAAACCTTAGCTACAACGATTTAGCTTGTGAAATTCTAAACCTATTTTGTTCAGATTTTATAAACAAAAAAGATCTTAAAACTATTATTACAAAATCGTATTCAACTTTTAGGGAAAAAGAAGTTGTAAAAATTAGTAATTTAGGAAGCATAAAACTTCTTGAATTATATCATGGTCCTACCCTTGCATTTAAGGATATTGCAATGCAATTTATAGGAAACTTATATGATTATTATTTAAGTAAAAATAATGATTTTTTAAATGTAATAGTAGCTACATCTGGTGATACAGGAGCAGCTGCAATTGATGCAATTAAAGGAAAGAATAATATGAATATTTTTGTTCTTCATCCAAATAATAAAATATCCAAAGTTCAAAGAAAATTAATGACAACTGGCAATGAAAAGAATGTTTTTAATATTGCTATTGATGGAAATTTTGATGATTGTCAAAATTTAGTTAAAGCAATGTTTTCAGATCTTGAATTTTCAAAAAGTATAAAAATGACTGGAGTAAACTCAATAAATTGGGCAAGAATAATTGCTCAGGCGGTTTATTATTTTTATACTTGTTTTAAACTTAATTCGAGTAAACCCATATCTTTTTCAGTTCCTACTGGAAACTTTGGAGATGTTTTTGCTGGTTATCTTGCAAAGAAAATGGGTTTACCAATAGATAAATTAATTGTTGCAACAAATCAAAACGACATTTTGCATAGAGCAATTTCAAAAGGAGAGTATAGATCAAAGAAAGTTGAACAAACAATTTCCCCAAGTATGGATATTCAACTAGCGAGTAATTTTGAAAGGTTAATTTACTATATTAATAATTCTAATTCAGAAATTACCGCAGAAATTATGAAAAAAATTAAAGAGAACGTTTATCAAATTGATAAAATTAATTTAGAAAGTATTCAAAAAGATTTTGTTTCTGGAAGCTGTAATGAAAATGAAACTTTAGATATAATTAAAAAATACTACGAAAAAAATAATGTGATCTTAGATCCTCATACTGCAGTTGGAGTAGGGGTTGCAAATAAGTTATCTTTAAATGATTGTGTTGTCTTATCAACGGCACACCCATGTAAATTTCCAGATGCGACAGAAAATGCAATAAAAAAATATGAAAATTTACCAAAGGAACTTGAGCATGTCCTTAACAAAGATGAAAACTTCGAGGTGCTAAAAAACGATATTGAAGTAGTAAAAAACTTTGTTAAAAGCAAAATATGAAATTAAAAGTAAATGACCTTATACCTGAGGCTAATATCTATATTTTAAAAGACGGCGAGCCAAAGGAGCAAAACATTAAAGAAACCTTGGGAAACAGCAAAGTACTCTTATTTGGATTACCAGGAGCATACACTTCTACATGCTCTAAATTTCATTTACCAGGGTATGTAAAAAATGCTGAAAAAATCATAGCAAAAGGAATTGATAAAATATTTTGTATTTCAGTAAATGACCCACACGTAATGAATGCTTGGGGAGAAGCTAACAATGTTCGAAATAATATCAAAATGTTAGCTGATCCGTATTTATCATTTACTAAATTAATTGGTGCAGAAATTGACAGAAATTCAAAAGGTATGGGAATTAGATCTAGTCGTTACGCTATGATTATTGAAAACTTAAAAGTCCAAAATATCCAAGAAGAAGAAGAAACTAAAAGTTGTGGTATTTCCTCAGCAGAGGGAATTCTAGATATTATCTGATTAGAAGGGGAGTTCTGTTGCCCGGCATTAGATAAGAAATTAGCATATTTACTCACTTAATTAAACTACTTCATTGCAAACTTCATTGTCAGAAAGACTTATTTTCTTTTTAGTTGGTTTTTTTGATCTATTACTTCGTTGTAAGATTGGTTAAACTTATTTTATGAAAAGATTATCTCTATACGTTTTTCTATTTTTGATGTTTTCTCTTTTTACTTCGCATTCGTTTGCAGCAAAAAAACATAAAATTTATAAAAAACTACCATGTTATTTTAATGGAGTGAAGGTCGGACCTTCTGCTCAAAAGGACTCTGGTGTTAGAGGTGGCAGATGCTGTGTTGGATGTTCAGCATATAAAGAGAAAAGAGGAACCTCAATGGAGGTAAGACGTGGAACTCCAGTAGTAGCAATAACTGATATGAAGGTAATAAAAATTGAAGACAGTAGTGCAGAACAAAGATCTACATCATATTTAAAAGATAAGTATGGGGTGGTTGCAGGTAAAGATCATTTTACAGGGGGAAAAGAACTTATAAAACCATTTGATGCTTTAAGAATTTATTTTTTGGATACTAATGGAAATATTATTTTATATTACCACTTACATGAAACTCCTTTGGTTCCAGGTTTTAAGAAAGGCAAGTGTAAAATTCCACTTCAATATGAACAAGGTCGTAAAAAAATGAAACCAGAAGATTGTGGAGGATATAGCGAAGACCTTATTAAAAATAACTTTAACGTAAAAAAAGGACAAGTTATTGGCACATCTGGACATGCGTACAATCCACATTTTTCACTGGGGATTGCTATACCTGCAGATGAAGGAATTAGAAATTATATTTTAGAGATAAATAAAAATAAAAGCATTGAAGGGACTGAGTATGGTATGAAAAAAGAATTTTTTGAAAAACCATATCAATTTACAACAAAGTATATGAAATTTACTGCACCACAAAGAGATTTTAAGTGGGAAAATTTACCAACAGACTCCGACGCTTACCTGTTTCCTGTTATGTCCAAAAAATATTTAAAAGAAATTGGGTATAACGATTAGAAAGGGGCGTTCTGTTGCCAGGTGCCCCGAACTTTGTACCATTATTCGCGAATAATTTGAATTAAAAAGTCTGAAATTTGATGAAAATTACGCCACTATTACGTCAAGAGTTTTCTGTTAGCTTTAGATATGAAAAAACTTTTAGGGATCGTGGTTCTGGGTTTAATGTGCTATAATTATTAATAATGAAAATAAAACATATATTTAATTTTTGGAAACACTGGAATTGTAATTTATTTGTTAAACTTCATTATATCCCTATTAAATAAATAATCTCTTTTATTACATTTAACTAATATTCAATTAATTTTAATTAAAGGATTTTTATGAGTAAAAAAGGATTATTTTATAAATCAATTATTTGGCAAATTATCGGCATGATATGGATATCTTTGTTATCTTATCTATGGTTTGGTAATTGGATTCGATCATTAAGTTTCACTAGCGTGGTTGTAGTCGTAAGTATTTTTGCTTATGTTTTGTATGAGTTAGCTTGGGAAAGATTTATGAATAAAAAATAAATAAAAAAACTTTTAATTAAAAATTACGCCACCAGTGCGCCAAAGTGGCATTCTCTTTCTAAACGTGTTGCTATGATTATGTTTTCTAAGAATAGGTAGGGGCGTTCTGTTGCCCGGCATTAGAATAGAAAGTAGCATATTTGCTTACTTTATCAAACTACTTCGTTGTAAACTTCGTTGTCATATTGACTTATTTTCTTTTTAGTTGGTTTTTTGATCTAACACTTCGTTGTAAAATTGATTAAACTTATTTTATGAAAAGATTATCTTTATACGTTTTTCTAGTTTTGATGTTTTCTTTGTTTACATCACATTCCTTTGCAGCGAAAAAACATAAAATTTATAAAAAATTACCGTGCAGTTTTAATGGAGTGAAAGTTGGACCATCTGCTACTCCTTATGAGGATAAAAAAATTAGAAGACATAGGTGTGCTCCTGGAAGTTCTGGATATGTAGGAAAAAAAGGAACGTCAATTGAGGCAAGTTCAAATAAGTATAACCCTAAATCAAGTGGAATCCCTGTGGTAGCAATTACAAATATGACTTTGTACTCTGCAAAGAATTGGGGAGTTGAATATGGTTGCGCAAGTGGTTCGCGGATGGGTGGGGGAAAAGGACAATGGGGGAATGTAAACATCTTAAATCCTTTATCTGGAAAAAAAGAGCGTTGTAGCAACCCATTTGATAACGTATCACTTTGGTTTACTGATGATAAATATGGAAATACTATTAGATATTATCATTTAAAGTCCACAACATTGGTACCAGGTTTTAACAAAGGTAAATGTAAAAAACCTAAATTTGGAAATTTTGAGGAAATCCAAAAAAATGATTTTTTAGATCACGCTCAACCAGAAAATTGTGGAGGAATTAAATTTTATAAAGTTAAAAAAGGAGAGGTGATAGGTGAAATGGGTTATGCTGGAAATTCACATTTTTCTCTAGGTATAGGTTCCAGAAAAACTTCTTCAAATAATAATAATGAAATTAAAGACACAGATGATTGTAAAGGAATTTACAAACCTTCACATTGTTATGATGTAGGTCCATTATATTTAATTGCACCAGAAGATCGTTTCGAGTGGGAAAACCTTCCAACGGACTCTGATGCCTATCTTTTTCCTGTAATGTCTAAGAAATATTTAAAGGAGATTGGTTATTATAATTAAAAAGGGGCGTTCTGTTGCCAGGTGCCCCATTTATAAATTTGCTGCTTCTCTAGCAATTAAGTCTACTTCATTATTTAACTTATCAGTGGAATGTGCTTTTACCCAGCTCCATTTTATATCAAATTGACTTGAAAGCAGATCAAGTTCTACCCAAAGATCTTTGTTTTTAACTTTTTGTTTATTTGCAGTTTTCCACCCATTTTTTTTCCAGTTATGGATCCACTCTGTAATTCCTGATTTAACATATTTAGAGTCTGTAAAAATTTGAACTTTACTACCTTTAGGAATTTTCTTTAAAGCTTCAATCGGAGCCATTAACTCCATTTGATTATTTGTAGTATTTTTTTTACTTCCTTTTATTTGAGTCTTTTTTCCATCATCAATAATTATTGCTGCCCATCCACCGTTTCCAGGATTTTCTAAGCAAGAACCATCAGTATAAATTTTAATCATTAATTAATATAATTTTTGTATGACTTTACTTGACGATGAAAATTTAACTTTTTAATATATTCTTTTGGATCTTTAATTTTAATTATAGCATTTTTTGGCGTATTTAAATAATCATACGCTCTAGTTAGCAAATACCTCAAAGCGGACCCACGACACAGAACATTAAAGTATTTCTTTTCATTTCCATTTAATTCTCTAACAGATTCATATCCTCTAATAAGATTAGTCGATTTTTTTTTATCAAATATAAAGGAACTATTTTTTTTTTTAAAACAAAGTGCGTTTATACAAATAGCTAATTCATATGCTAAAAAATCGTTGCAAGAAAAATAAAAATCAATGTACCCAAGAAATTTTTTCTTATGAAAGAAAATATTATCTATAAACAAATCACTATGAATAATACCCTTTGGTAAATTTTTAGGCCATTTCTCCTTAATATCATTTAGGTCATGTTTCATTAAATTTTTTAAATTTTTTGAAAATTTGTTTATTCTATTATCGATTTTATTTAAGAGCGGTCCCCAAGAATTTATCGACATTGAATTTTTCCTGAAGATTTTAAGTTTTTTTGATGCTTTATGTAATTTTCCAATATTTTTTCCAACAACATAACAGTCTTTAGCAGTTAACTCGTTTTTGTCTTTCCCATCAAGAAATGTAACTATACAAGATTGTTTTTTTTTTATTTTAAATAAATAACTACCCTTTTTATTTTTAATAGGCATTGGGCATTTAATTTTTAATTTATGTAGCCCAGACATTAAATTCATAAAGAATGGAAGGTCTTTTGAATTTACTCGTTTTTCAAATATTGTAAGTATAAATTTTTTCTTTTTTGTCTTGATAAAATAATTAGTATTTTCTATTCCTTTTTTAATACCACTAAATTTAATTATTTTTCCTATGCTATAACTATTTTCAATTGATGAAATTATTGTTGAGTTTATCTTTGTGTAAACAGCCATTTAATTTAATTTTTTAGGGACTTTAAAAGTTACGTTTTCTTTTATTATTTCTACCTCATCTATAGTAACAATAAATCTTTTTTTCAATTCCTTAATAAAATTTTCAACCAAAACTTCTGGGGCAGAAGCTCCAGAGGAAATTCCAATAGTGCTTGAGTTTTCTATTAAATCATAAGGTATTTCACTTTGAGAATGGATTAAATGAGATTTTAAACATCCTGATTTTTTTGCAACTTCAACTAACCTAACAGAATTAGATGAGTTTCTACTACCGATAACAAAAAACATATCACACTTTTTTGCAATATTTTTAACAGCCATTTGTCGATTTGTAGTCGCGTAGCAAATATCTTCTTTTAAGGGCTCGCGTATATTTGGAAAACGTTCTTTTAAAATTTTTATTATATCCTTTGTATCATCAACAGACAAAGTTGTTTGAGTTACAAAAGCAATTTGTTTTTTTTTATCAAATCTATAATTTTTTGCTTCCTCTTCATCTTGAATAAGATCGATAGAACCTTTGGGTAATTGGCCCATTGTTCCAACAACCTCAGGATGACTTTCATGACCAATTAATATTAAATGATATCCAGATTTATTTAGATTTTCAGCTTCTCTATGAACCTTTGAAACAAGAGGACAGGTAGCATCTACAAAAGTCATATTATAACTTTTTGCATCCTCAGGAATTTTTTTTGGTACACCATGAGCTGAGAATATTACTGGTCTTGATTTGTCTTCAATCTCTTCAAGTTCTTCTACAAATATTGCTCCTTTATTTTTTAAATCATCAACAACATATTTATTATGAACTATTTCATGTCGAACATAAACCGGAGCTCCAAATTTCTTAATTGATTTTTCAACAATTTCAATTGCCCTTTCTACTCCAGCACAAAAACCTCGAGGAGCTGAAAGTAATATTTTGAGTTCTTTATTTTTCATTTTTTTCTAAAAGATATTCTAGCAATATATGTGGAAAGGTTAATGACGCCAAACCAATAAAAATTAATTTTAAAATTGAATTATCAAAACCATAATTTTTATTTAAAAAGTATAGACCAACTATACATAAAACAGCAGTTAAAAATGTTAATGGCATTGCTTTTTTAATAAATGTTAATACACCATTTTTAAGATTATTTTTATCTATTTCAAATACTAATGTAATGCTATGTCTTATTGAGTGTAGGAAGCAAAAATACATTGTAAATGCTACTAATGGTGAAAGAAAATAATTTAATAATATAATTGAAAAATAATCTAAAAAAATAGTAAACTTTTTTATCTCAAACTGCTTTGTAAATAAATAAATACTTGAAATAGAACTTATTATTATACTTAAAAGTAAGATATTTTTTTCTTCTACAAAACTTAATATTGTATAAAAAGTTTCATTTTCAACTAATAGTAATTTAAAAATAGATATTGTCTCATCAAAGTGAAAATACATGGGAGCCAATATTACCAATGACCCTTTTAATAAATACATTAACTGAATTAGGTATGATCTTTCGAAAAATAAAAAATCAGTATCTTCCTTACCGAAATGAAAAGAAGCGACTATTAGAAAAATTATTAAAGAAAAAGTAGGTAAGAATATCCATAAAATAATTATAAAAAAAGTAATTAAAATATAAATTAGATAAAAAGAAGAAATATTTTTAATTTTTAAAATTTCAAATAATTTTTTTCCTTTTATATGATCTAATGAGCCGTGTGATACACCAATTAATAAAATTAAAAATAAGCAAATTAACGGTGAAATATTAATATTCATTTTAAAGATTAATAAGGAAAAAATATTACAAAATATAAAAAAAATAAAAGAATGGTTAAAATTAATTTTTTTAATAAATTGACTCATTTTAAATTATCTCTTTTATAAAAGTCCACTTTGGCATTTTCGAAATTATAGCTATATCCTCAAAAAAATTACTTTTATTTGATAAAAAATTTATAACAGTGCTTGGTGAACTAAGAAACATTTTAAAAAAAATTTGGGACATTTTTTCAGGATTCTTTTTAAGTACTTTTAAAAAAATATTATCTAAATATTTATATTTCTTTGTAATAGTAAATTTCTTATGATTTTTTATATTTTCAATATTTTTTGTAATATATTTACTGTGCTCCTGAATATTTAAAAAAGTATAACCCGTGCTTAATCTAGTCATGCCGCCAGCTGTTCCAATATTTATTTGATTAATTTTTTGCTCATTTTTTAAATGAAATAAAGGAATAGCACCTGTTTCAGTAAAATTAATTTTGTATTTTTTAATATTTAAATGATTTTCAATATAATCTTTTAATTGGTTCTCATAATCTTGAAGAGAATTATTATTTAGATCTGAAAGCCAAGTAGTCTCTATTAACGCATTTCTTCTTGAGAATGGAAGTGTATAAAAAAAATGAACACTATTTTTTTGATCGCAATCAAAATCCATCAAATTGAAAATTTTATCGTCAAATAAATCTTTATCTGTTTCAATCTCAAAACCTGAGAAATGTTGCCATAAATTTGATTTATCATAATGATTGTCTGACAAACTATTAAATACAAAAGAATTTTTTATCTCTACTTCATTAATATTTTTAAAAAAATTTATATTTTTATTTTTTTTTAAGGTGTTAATTATTTTTGAATAAAACAAGCCGCTATCAATTGTTTGATACGGCGTATTATTACATTCAATATGTTTTGTATTTCCTGGAATATTAATTGTAAAATTATTCCAACTTTTTTTTACACAATCCTCAAAATTATGATTTATTACCTTCCAAAAAGACCAAGTTTTATCCCTTTTATATTCCTCCCTTGGTTCAATAATTGCTAATGATTTATCTTTTAATTTTTGATTAGTTTCTAATTCGTAGGCAAGTGAAAGACCAGCACAACCACCTCCTATAATAATATAATCAAATTCTCTCATTTAAATTAATTTCTGATTTGATAATATCATGTTCTTGTGATCTTTGATGACTTTCAATTTTTATGAAAAAAAGCTTTATTAAATCAACTAAAGATAGAATTGTTTGGGTGATTTTTCCAAAATTATCTACATAAATTTTTCCAGATCTTTTGTAATTTTCAATATTTTTCTTTTTAATTATTTCTTTTCCAATCTGTCTATAAACTCTTCTTGCAACTATAATTGCAAATCTATATCTAATTGGAATTTTTTTCAGTGAACTGAATGAACTTTCATAAAACATATCTGCCAACTTTAAAGTTGATTTGATGTTTTCAAAGTCATCTTTAATATATTCTCTATTCATTTTATAGTCCTCTACGACATCCCTAGAAATGTTTGTAAGTTGCATAGCAATACCTAAATCAATTGCTCCTTTTAGAGCACGCTTATCACTTACATTTAAAATTTTAGCCATCATTAATCCTACTGTTCCTGCAACTCTGTAAGAATAAACGAGTAACTCTTTAACTGTGTTAAATTGAATTTTATCTTTAAGATCTGACTCTACTCCGTCCACCAAATCTTTAATTACTACATCTGGTATTTTTTTATACCCAGAAATAACAATCATATCTGAAATTACTACTTTATTTTTTTCAAATGTCGATGATTGTAAATCATTATTTTTTAAAGTTTCTATTTCTTTAAAAATTTCTTTTAACTCATTAAATCTTTCTTTTTTAATTTCTAAATTTTGATTAGTATCTGCTACATCATCAAGAACTCTGCAAAAGGCGTAAAGTTTAGAACACTCTTCATAAGTATCTTTAGGTAAAAAAAAACCAGCCCAATTGAAAGATTTTGCAAAAAGAGCAAGATAATTTTTTTCTTTAATTATCATTAAATTATTTTATCCAAGACTTTTGCAGATGAAAGCACACCTGGAACACCAGCTCCAGGATGAACACCTGCCCCTACAAAATAAAGTCCATCATAAATCTCTGATTTATTATGAAATCTAAAATATGCTGATTGAGAGAATTTTGGTTGAATTGAAAAACCTGAACCATATTTTGTATTAAGCTCTTTCTCAAAATAATCTGGGGTTAAATAAAAATCTTCAATAATGTTTTCACGAAGATTGGGCATTAAATCTTTTTCCATTTTATCAATTACTAAATTCTTCATTTTCTCACCTTCAATTTTCCAATCTATTTTTGACTGATTATTAGGTACTGGCACTAAAACATAAAAACAATCATTTCCCTCTGGAGCCATTGATTTATCTGTAGCAGAGGGTCTATGAAGGTAATAGCTTATATCATTATTTAATTTTTTGTTATTAAATATATCATCAAGATGCTCTTTATATTTATTTCCAAATTTAATTGTATGATGTTCAACATTTGAAAAAGTTTTTTTTGTTCCAAAGTAATAAACAAATAAACCCATTGAGTATTCCATCCTACTTTTTTTCCAATTAAATAACATTGAGTTGTTATTTTTACTGTTTAATAATTCTTCATATACAGCTGGGGGATCAGCATTACATACAACATAATTAGCATTTATTTTTCTCTCATTGTCAAGTTGGACGCCTATAATTTTATTTTCATTTGAAAGTATCTTACTTACTTCATGTCCTTTAATTATTTCGATACCTTCTTCATTCATTAATTTTTCAAATCCTTTAATTATGTTACCAGTTCCTCCCATTGAGTAATGTATTCCCCATTTTTTTTCTAAATATAAAATCAATCCATATATAGACGTTGTAGTAAAAGGATTTCCACCAACTAATAAAGGATGCATACTTAGCATCCTTCTTAGTTTTTCATTTTTTACATATGAGGAAACTAATGAGTATACTGATTTATAACTTTTTAGTTTTAATAAAGCTGGCAATTGTTTAAACATGACCACCGGTTTATCAAAAGGAATATCAGCAAGTTCAGTAAAACCTTTATCAAAAATCTTTTTAGTAAAGTTTACTAGTTTTTCATAACCAAGGACATCTTCTTTACTAATTTTCTCTATTTGCTTTTTCATATCAGCTTCATCGCCCGAATAGTTAAATTTTGATTTATCTTCAAAAATAAATTGATACCAAATTTTGAGAGGAGAAATATTGATATAATCCTTTGGATTTTTTTCGAACATTTCAAATAGTTCATTAATTAAATATGGTGCAGTAATAACAGTTGGACCACCATCGAATATAAAGCCATTTTTTGAAAATACTCTTGCTCGCCCACCTAGATCAGGATGCTTTTCAATTAATGTGACTTTGTGCCCTTTAGCTTTTAAACGAAGAGCTGCAGCGATACCACCAAAACCAGAACCAATAACAATAGAATTCATTTTTATAATTTATAGTTTTTTTTTTAAATTGTAAGGGTATTATGAGTTAATTTTTTTTAACTCGTTCTTAGCTTCTTCGAGATTTTTTTCAAAAATAGCATCTAATTTATTTTTATCTATAGATGTAGTTATTATTTTTTTCACCGACTCTAATGCTATTCTAACTGACGTATCTTTGATCTCTTTAATTGCAGCTTCTTTCATTTGATGAATTTTGGTCTCAGCCATTTTCTTTTTAATTTCAGCAGATTTGTGAAATTTTTCGTTTAATTCTATAATTAATCTTTCACTATCTTTTTTTGCTTGATCAATAATTTTATCTTTTTCAGCATTTGCACTATTAAGTTTTGATTGAGCTTTATCCAATAGCTCTCGAGACTCACTTCTTAGTTTTTCACTTTCCTCTATCTCATTTTTAATATTAATGATTAAATTGGATAAAGTTTCATTAACTTTTTGAGGTATTTTAAAATAGATTAATAGACCAAAAAAAAGAAAAAAAGAAATCGCTACCCAAAAAGTTGCATCAATTGTCATGATCAATTTCTCCTTTTAGAGATATCCTCCACAATTGCAGAAATACTACTTTGATTAACATCAACTCCTATCAATTGTTTAACTAAATCCGAAGATGTTTCAATTGCAATTTTCCTTATCTTTTCTGGGGAATTATTCTTCAGAGTTTCAATATCTTTTTCTGCTTTATTTATTTCTTCATTAATTTCTTTTTCCAAGCTTTCTCTTTTTTTATCTACATCCTTCAATATCTTTTCTCTTGTCTGATTAAATAAATTTTTTGCTTCGTTCTTACTTTGTAAAATTAAATTATCAAATTCTTTAATCTTGTTTTCACTCTCTAATCTTTGTTTTTCAGCATTTTCAATATTATCAGAAATTTGGGCTTTTCTAGTTTCTAAGTTTTCACTTATTTTTGGTAGAACCAATTTAGCAAGAACAATAAACATAAAACCAAAAGTAACAATTAACCAAAATATTTGAGAAAACCAAAACTCAGGATTTAGTTGTGGCATGCCTCCACTTTCAGCACTGTTTACTTTTGAAAAAACAAAAAAGTAAAATAAAGCGACTTGAGAAAATTTAAAAAACATTAATTAAAATGCAAATAAAATTATTAATGCAACAACCAAACCAAATAAACCAGTTGCTTCAGCTAAAGCAAAACCTAATAATAAATTTGGAAATTGTTTTTGTGCTGCAGATGGATTTCTCATTGCACCTGATAGATAATTTCCAAAAATAATTCCTATACCTACACCAGCACCTGCTAAGGCTATTGCCGCAAGTCCTGCTCCAATCATTTTTGCTGCTTCTAATTCCATTATATCCTCCTATAAGTTGTTAATGGTGTAAATTTAATGCATCATTTAAGTAGATGCAGGTTAATATTGCAAAAACATAAGCTTGGAGAAAAGCTACTAATATTTCCAAGCCTGTTAAAGCTACTGAAAAGCCTAGTGGCAACCAACCACCGACTATTCCAAGACTTATAACAAAGCCTCCGAATACTTTCATCATTGTGTGACCTGCCATCATATTTGCAAACAATCTTACTGATAAACTTACAGGTCTACTTAAATACGAAATAACTTCAATTACCACTATTAAGGGCAAAAGTACTACTGGGACACCGCTAGGTACAAATAATTTTAAATATCCAAATCCATGTTTCATAAAACCTATTACTGTAACCCCTACAAAAATAAATGCAGCCAGTACAAAAGTTACAATTATATGACTGGTCACGGTAAATGCGTAAGGTATCATTCCAAACATATTACAAAACAAAACAAACATAAATAAAGAGAAGATAAATGAGAAATATGGCTTAGCCTTACTACCAGCTGTATCACTTATCATTTTAGATACGAATGTATAACTGAGTTCTGCGAGTAACTGTATTTTATTTGGTATTAAAGAATTTTTTTTTGATCCAAGATTAAAAATGATTAAAACGGCTAATGAACTTATAACCATAAACAAACTAGCATTAGTAAATGACAAGTCTATCTCACCTATTTTTATTTCTGGTCCAATTCTGTAAACATTGAATTGGTACATTGGATTTGAGGCCATTTTTTCTCTTGTAACTTATTTTTGCATGTTTTTAGCAGATCTGATTACATTTAATATGCCAGCAATCACACCTACAAAAAAAAATATTAAAATTAACCAGGGTTTAGTACCAAACCATTCATCCAAAATAAACCCAATAATTGTCCCAACAGCTACAGCTGCAACTAATTCTGTACTTAATTTAAAAGCCTCGCCAAAATTTGAATTTTTCTCATTTTTTGAGGAATTTGTTTTATTTTGAATCTTCTTTTTTGCAATCTCTAGGCGAGTCTTAAGTGATTGTTTTGACATTTATGCCACCATACTTTCAGCTTTTTGCAAGTCAACTGCAACAAGCTGGCTAACTCCTTTTTCCGGCATGGTAACACCATAAAGTCTATCCATTTTTGACATTGTTAAAGCGTGATGAGTAACAATGATAAACTTAGTTGATGTTATTTTTGTTAACTCTCCTAAAAGGCTACAAAATCTTGTTACGTTTGCATCATCAAGGGGAGCATCCACTTCATCAAGAACACAGATTGGTGATGGGTTAGTTAAAAATACTGCGAAAATAAGAGATAGAGCTGTTAAAGCCTGCTCTCCACCTGAGAGTAATGTAATAGATTGTAATCTTTTTCCAGGAGGACTAACCAATAGATCTAAACCAGCATCGAGAGGATCATCTGAATCTACTAATTCCAGTTTAGCACTACCTCCATTAAATAGTTTTGTATAAACTTCGTTAAATTTTCTATTTACTTTTTCGAAAGCATCTAAGAGTCTTTCCCTACCTTTTTGATTTAATTCATTAATACTTTCTTTAAGTTTGATTATTGCAGTTACAAGATCGGCTCTATCTTGTTCCATTTTTTTTATTTCATTTTCGTATTTTTCTGTCTCTTCATCTGCTCTCAAATTTACAGATCCTAATTTTTCTCTTTGACGTTTTTTTTCGTCTAAAAGTTCTTCCTGTGAAAGAGCATCTGGAAATTCATCTTTTTGATCTAGATTAGAAAACTCTAAAATATTATTTTCGTTTAAATTTAATTCTGTTTCTATTCTTTCTAATAAATCATTTCTTCTTTTATTAAGACCTTCTATTGTTGCTCCAGAACTAGCTTTTCTCTCTCTAAATTGAATTGTCTCTTCTTTAGTATTATTTAATTCTGTAGTCAAATTTAAAATCGTAATATCAGTTTCTTCAATTAAAACTTCATTTTCATTTTTTTCATTTTCAGCCAATCTAAGACTCTCTGATATTTGTCCTTTTTTTTCAGCTTGAGACTGAGGCTGTTTTTCAAATTCATCCAATCTATTTGATAGTTTTTGTTTCCTCTCATTTAATTCTTTAACCATCTTTTCAGAATTAATTAATAGGTTTTTCCAACTTTCGACTTCTGTTTCTATAATGTTTATTCTTTCTTTCCTTTTTATAGATTCTTTTTTGATATTTTGATTTTTACTATAACTTTCTGCATAAAAATTTATTATTTTTTTAAATTCTTCAATTGCTATTAAAGCTTCATTATTCATGTTTTCTTTTATTAATTGTTTAACCTTATTTATTTCACTATCTAATTTATTTTGAGAATTTTCCAGGTCAAAATTTGATTGTTTTTCAGTATCATAATATTTAGAATCTATTTCAATTAATTCTTTTTTTTCTTCTTTAAGCCTTTTCTCATTTGAATTTGCATCAATTATTATACTTTTTTCTCTATCAACATCTTCTGCAATTGTTTTAACCGATAATTTAATGTTATTAATTTCATCGTCTATTCTCTTAGTTTCTTCGTCTAAGCTTTTTAATTCTAGATTTAATCTTTGAATTCTCGAGATATTTTCTATATTTTTATCTTTTACAGGATTAATTTTATTTGTTTCTGTTGAAATTTTTGTTTCTATTTCATCTATTTTGTCTTTAAATTTTTTAACCTCGTTATCTGCTTCAGTGTTAATTTCATTTTCAAGTTTTATTTCTTGATCAATATCTTTTAGTTTTAAAAAATATAATCCTGCCTCGATTTTTTTAATTTCCTCAGATATTTCTTTATATTTTGCTGCTTCTTCTGCTTGTTTTTGAAGCCCTGCTAATTGTCTTTCTTGTTGTCGCCTTAACTCATCTGCTCTTTTTAAATTGTTTTCTGAAGCGTTTAGTCGAAGTTCTGCCTCATGTCTCCTTGCATGAAGTCCAGCAATTCCTGCTGCTTCCTCTATTATTGCTCTTCTATCAACTGGTTTTGCTGTTACTAATGCTCCAATTCTACCTTGGCTTATTAAAGATGGAGAATGTGCTCCAGTAGACAAATCTGCAAAAAACATCTGAGCGTCTTTTGCTCTTACTTCTTTATCATTAATATAAAACTTTGAACCCTTGTCCTTTTCAATTTTTCTTCTTATTTGAATTTCATCTAAATCTTTATATTGTAACGGACCATCCTTATTATCATTTGAAAGGCCAATTGAGACTTCAGCAATGTTTTTTGAAGGTTTATTTGATGTCCCAGAAAAAATAACATCTTCCATGCCTGAACCACGCATACTTTTTGCAGAAGTTTCTCCCATACACCATCTTAGGGATTCAACAATATTTGATTTTCCACAACCATTAGGACCAACAATACCAGTAAGACCATCTTCAATTAAAAAATCTGTCTTGTCAGCAAATGATTTAAAACCATTAAGTTGAATTTTTTTAAACTCCATCAACTAAATTATATCATTTTTTCTAAAGTTTTTTTCAACTTTTTATAGTTTTGAGGATTATCAAACTTTTTATCGTTAATTATTAAGGTTGGAGTTGAATCTACCTCGTAGTTTTTTACCCCTTTGATTCGATCATTTAATATATAATCTTCAATATCCTTATCGATTAAACAAGCATCTATATCTAAATCCTTGTCGATTTTATTTACAAATTTTTTTAAATTTTCATTTAAATCTTCTATAGATTGACCTTTTACCCACTCAGATTGATTCTCAAATAACCTATGCAAAATTTTTGATTTTCCATCATTGCGACAGTGAGCTATTTTGGATGCATTAAATGCTGCTAAATCTAAAGGAAAATTTCTAAATTCTATTTTTACCAATCCAGTATCAATAAAATCCTTTTTTAAATCAGGATAAACATTTTTATGAAAATTTCCGCAGGCCCCACAAGTTAATGACTCAAATACAATTATTTTAACCTTCGCATCCAAATTGCCTTCATAAATGGTTTGAATTTTTTTTTCAGCCAAAACAATTTGGAAATTAAAAAATAATACCAAAAGTATAAATAATTTTTTAGTCATTTTTTATTAAAATATTTACTTAATTCTGTTAAAGATTTTTTAACTTTTTCATTTTTTATCTTAGAAATTTCTAGATTGTACTTGTTATTTGTCGCATTTTTCTTAGTTTTTTCTTTTAAAAAACCATCATTTCCTTCAAAAGAAATAAATTTTAATTTTTCAACTGCATTATATCCTAAATAACTATTCAATCTGCTTAATATTTGTTTTTTTGAATATTCAATATCAACCTCATGGCCTCTTTTAACCATTATGCTTAAGTAACTAGGGGTAATTCGATTGGAGTTTTTAAATGATTTTGGATAGCAAACTTTAAATAATTCCTCCCCTACAATTGATCTCCAATTATCCAATGTTTCTGTGTAAATATGTCCTTTTTTGCCAATAATTTTTTTTACTTCCTTTGGCAAAGTGTTTTTAAATGATCTTAACCCTTGAATGGTTTTGTATCTATGCTTAGTATTATTCTTAAAATCCATATGAATAATCAAAGTATATCAAAAGAAATTCTATATTGGTACGATAATAACAAACGAATTTTGCCTTGGAGAAAACATTTATCAAATAAACAGAAAGAATATTTTACACTTGTAAGTGAAATTATGCTGCAGCAAACACAGGTAAAAACTGTAATACCTTATTTTAACAATTTTATAAAAAAAATACCAAATCTTAAAGCGCTCTCTAAAACTAATGATAAAAAACTAATGAAATGCTGGGAAGGGCTTGGTTATTATTCACGTGCAAGAAATTTAAAAAAAACCGCGCAGACTTTAATTAAAGAATTTAATGGTAGGCTTCCAAGCAATATAGATCAGTTAAAAGAATTACCTGGAATAGGAGATTATACATCCACTGCAATAATGGCCATAGTTTTTAATAAACAATTTATACCCCTAGATGGAAATGTTGAGAGAATCTTGAAAAGAGTTTTTTATTTAAAAACAGAAAAAAAAATTAGTAAGTATAATTTGCATAAAAAAAAATCTTTTTTTGGCAAATCAGTTCGACCTAGTGATTATGCACAATCAATTATGGAAATTGGTGCCTTAATCTGTAGGCCTATAAATCCTTTATGTAAGGAATGCCCCATTAATAGAAATTGTTTAGCATATAAGAAAAAAGATTTTAACATAGTTTCAAAAAATAAGTTTAATAAAGTAAAATATTTTGAAGCAGAAATTTATATTAACAAAAATAAATATTTATTCGTTAAAAATAAAAAATTTAGTTTTTTGAAAAATTTACTTATTTTTCCGATGAAAGAAATTAATCAAAAAAAATTTAAATCTTCTTTAAACAAAAGAATAAATATTAAAATGTCTAATATGGACATGAAAATTACTATAAATAAAAAAAAAAGAAAAAAAAATTTAAGCAATAGTTTTTTATTAGATAAAAAAGATATTAAAAATTATATTTTACCATCTTTTACAAAAAAAATTTTTAATTCAGTTGTAAGATATTAATGAAAAAAATTGCGATCATAGGAGCAGGAATTTCAGGTCTTTTTTTTGCAAACCTTTTAGAAAAAGATAAATTCTGTTCGTATAAAATCTTTGAAAAAAAAAATTCTTTAAATCTAAATGATGGGTATGGTATACAATTGTCTGCAAATAGTGTTAAAATATTAAATACAATCGGTTTCCAAAAAATAAACGCAAACGATTTATGTTTACCAAAAAAAGTTAATTTTTTTGATGCTAAAAGTTCAAAAAAAATATGTGAAATTAATATATCTCAATTTAATAATATTAATAATAGATATACGACATTAAAAAGATCAAAACTTATTGAATTCCTTTTAAAAAATATTCCACCAGAAAAAATAATTTATGACTCAGATATTATTGATATTAAAAACCAAAATAGAATATCATTACTACTTAGAGGCAAGCAAACTGAGGAATTTGATTATTTAGTAGCTGCAGATGGGGTGTATTCTAAAACTAAACAAATTTTATTTAAAAAAGAAGGTCTACCAGAATATTTTAAATCAATTGCTATAAGAGGAAAAATCACTAATTTTGAAAATTCAGATATTTCAATCTATTTAGGTCCAAATTTTCACTTCGTAATATATCCCATCAATCAAAGTAAAGAATTTAATTTTATTTCGATTATAAGAAAAAATTTAATCGAAGAGGAAATGTTAAATACAGATTTGTTTAAAAATAGCAATTTTGTTGAAAAATTATTAAATCAAATTTCTTTAAAATCTAAATTAAATTTAATTGAAAAAATTGATGGAATTAAATGTTTCCCAATTTTTGTAAGTAAAAAAATTCAAGTACCTAGCTCAAAAAATATTTTTTTTACAGGAGATGCCTTTTATTCATTTCCGCCATCATTTGCTCAAGGAGCATCGCAATCAATAGAATCTGCAAATGAGCTTTTTCAGAATCTAAATAGTAATTCATCAAATTACTATAAAAAAAGAATTATAAAAACTAAGCAGATAAACTTTAGATCTAAACTCAATCATTTTACATTTCACGTTTCAAATCCTTTTAACATTTTTTTAAGGAATATTTTTTTAAAATATCTTAGTAAAAATAAAAAATTTCTAGAAAATTATTTAGGTAAAATTTATAAAAATTAGTTTCTTGGTCTTAAACGTTGTCTAAGTTCATCTATTGGTTTTAGTATTTTTCCTGATTGATAATGCCAGTAAGTCCAACCATTACAACTTTCAGATCCTAATATTTGAGCAGCTACCTTATGGATAGAGCCTTCATTATGTTTACATTTAATACTGCCATCAATCATGACTTTTGCAAAAATTTCTTTCTTTTTGTCATAAATTTCTATTCCAGGTTTGATTACACCCAATTCAATTAAAGAACCAAAAGGAATTCTTGGTTTAGATTTGTTGTTTTGCAATGTATCTAAATATTCATCTTTTATGGCACTGGTATCTTTTAATCTTTTAACAGATGCCTCAAAATATCTTTTTTCTTTTTCAATTCCAAAATAATTTCTTCCTAATTTTTTTGAGACTACAGCTGTTGTGCCTGATCCTAAAAATGGATCTAAAATATAATCATTTCTATTTGAAGAAGCTAAAATAATCCTATGAAGTAAAGCTTCTGGCTTTTGTGTTGAATGAACCTTAACTCCGTTATTTTTTAATCTTTCTTTTCCATTGCATATAGGTAAATTCCATGTTGATCTCATTTGTAAATCATCATTGAAAGATTTCATAGATTGATAATTAAAAGTATATTTTGATTTTTTACTTTTTGATGCCCAAATTAAAGTTTCGTGTGCGTTAGTAAATCTAGTGCCTCTAAAGTTTGGCATTGGATTATTTTTGTTCCAAATTACATCGTTTAAAATCCAAAAACCCAAATCTTGAATTGTTTTTCCAACTCTAAAAATATTATGGTAACTTCCAATTACCCAAATAGATCCATTTTTTTTTAGTATCCTTTTACACTCATTAAGCCAATCGTTTGTAAATTTATCATATTTATCAAAACTTTCGAATTGATCCCACTTGTCATTTACAGCATTCACTTTAGATCTATCTGGTCTAATTAAATTTCTTTGTAATTGCAAATTATATGGTGGATCAGCAAAGATTAAATCAAATGTTTCATTAGGAATTTTTTTTAACTCCTTAAGACTATCTCCGTTAATAATTTTGTTGTTTAAATTTTTAGTTAACATTTTTTAAAAAACAATTAGACTCCAGGGTGGATTCCACGTCAACCAGAGATTGAAATAAATAGACTCTTTTTGTTATGAAATTTAATGAGGACTCAATATATTGTGTATAGGGCTGAAAGTTTTTCGATGATGCCTGGTAACACCAAATTTCTTAATTGCAAATAAATGTAATTTAGTTCCATAACCTGCATTTTTATCCCAGGCATAATTTTTGTATTTTTTTGAAATTTTATTTATAAGTCTATCTCTAGCAACTTTTGCAATTATTGATGCAGCAGATATTTCAGGTACTTTTTGATCTCCTTTGATAATACTCTTTAACTTATAATTTTTCATTTTTGGAACTCTATTTCCATCAATTAAAATACAAGAAGGTTTTTTATTTAATTTAATTATCGCTCTTTTCATAGCTATCAAACTCGCATTAAGAATATTTAATTCATCTATTTCTTTTAAGGATGCAGATCCAATTGACCAATATGAATTTTTTTTTATATATTTTTCTAAAACTTCACGTTTTTTTTTACTTAATTTTTTGGAGTCCTTAATTTTTTTTTTATTTAGGTTTGTCTTGAAAATAACTGCCGCAGCATATACTGGGCCAATCAAACTACCCCTACCGACCTCATCTACACCAGCAATAATTTTTTTCATTTATAAATTTAGTTTTAATTGATCGATTTTTTTTCTTATTTCCTTTAAATCTGACCAAGAATATTTTTTTTGATCAGCCTGTCTTAACAAATAAGCTGGGTGAAAAGTAATCATCGTTAAGTAGGTTTTATTATTAATTATTAATTCCTTCCACGAACCTCTTGCTTTAGAGATTTTTAATTTTGATCCAAATAATGATTCCATTGCTGTACTACCCATAAGAATTAATATTTTAGGATCTATAATGGAGATGTGTTCCCTTAAAAATTTTGAATACCTATTAATTTCTTGAGGTTCAGGTTTCCTATTATTTGGAGGCCTGTAATTGACAACATTTGTTATATATGTTTTATGTCTATTAATGTTAATGGCCTTAAACATTTTATCTAATAACTGACCCGCATCACCTACAAAAGGTTTCCCCATTTCATCTTCTTTTTGACCAGGTCCTTCGCCCACAATCATTAATGGACTATTGATATCTCCATCATTAAATACAATATTTTTTGAATTAGACTTTAAGTTACAATCTTCAACCATTTTTATACTTTCTTTTAAATTATCTAATTTTTCTAATTTTTCCTCTAGTGTAGGTTTAGTTTTAAATCTATTTATAGGTTTATTCTCAAAAATATAACCTATTTCATATGATTTTATTAACTCATCGTTTATTTTGTCTTTTTGATTTTTGTTGTTATCAATCATAAAATATCTTTGTGATTAAAAATAAAATAAAATTTTTTATATTTCTTACTTTTATTTTATACCAAAATTTTGCCTATTCTAAAACATCAACTGATAATGATTTCAACCCTAGATACTTATCTAATTATTTGTCTGCAATTATTTCTTACAACAACGAAAATAATTCTAGTTCAGTAAAATTTTTTGATGCCTCTAAAAATTTAATAAATAAACACGAAAATTATTTAAAAGATTACATATTTGCGTTGGTGTTAAACGGAGAAGTTGAAAAAGCTTTATACCAAATAAAATCAACTAAAAACCAACAAATAAAAAACTTTTTTGAGGCTGATTTATTATTGATTTTAGATAATTTTAAAAAAAAAAAATTTAAAAAAAACGATCTATTATTAAATAAATTGAAAAAGCATAATGAGTTAAACAATTATAATCAATTAATTTACAAGACTCTCAGTGAATATAATCAGCTGTTCCAAAAAAACAAAATACCCAAGGACAATAATCTTGGTAAATTAAGTTTAATTAACAATGCATTTATTTATTGTTACTTAAATGATCAAGAGACAAGTTCTAAATTTTTGGAAATAATTGAAAGTGAGGAAGGGGGGTACTCAAGGTATTTGTTTTTTTATATAAATTATTTGATAAATAACAATCAAATTGAAAACGCGATTAAACTAGCGGAAAAAATCGAGCTGATAGGAAGTAATTTAATAATAGCTCAAACTAAATTTTGGATGCAAAACTCAGAATTTAGCAAAATTAAAAATTTGTTTTCGTGTCAAAAAGAAACTGATATTTTAAGTGAATTTTTTTACCTTATTTCAAACCTCTTTTCAGTAAGTCAAGAATATGAAAAATCAAACTTTTATGGGTATTTATCAACTTATTTAAATACTCAATTTAATTATAATTATGTTCAAATTGTAGAAAATTATTTTGACACAAATAAACTTGATAATGCAAAGTTATTGTTAGGTAAGATAGATGATAATGACAAAATATATAATTGGTTTAAGCTCAAAAAACTATCTCAAATTATTTCAGAAAATAATAGTGATAAAGAAGCATTAGTCTTCATTGAGAAAAAATTTAATAATTATAAAAATCCTCCTGTAAATATATTACTAGACATGGGTAATATTTATAAACGTAATAATAAATTTAAAAAATCTATTAGAATATACTCAAACGTTTTAGATCAACTAGATCATAATTCAAACATATATGCTGAAATATTGTATAGAAGAGGGGGCAGCTATGAAAGGATTGGTGAGCACTTAAAATCTGATGAAGACTTGATTAAATCCTTAAATATTAGGCCTAACGATCCTTATGTAATGAATTATTTAGCTTATGGTTGGCTAGATAGAAATTATAAAATTGAAGATGCGATCAATATGTTAGAAAAAGCTTATAAACAGAAAGTAGATGATCCTTATATTATAGACTCAGTTGGTTGGGGTTATTTCTTAACAAATAATTATGTGAGTGCAGAAAAATATCTCCAAAGAGCTTTAAGATTAATGCCGAGAGATCCGATTGTTAATGATCATTATGGTGATGTTTTATGGAAATTAAACAGAAAGATACAAGCAAGATATTATTGGCAAAGTGCATTTGAATCTGACTATGCAGATGATGATCTTAAAAATAAAATCTCTGAAAAGCTTTTAAAAGGATTATAAATTTTTTTAATTTTATGATTAAATCTTATGCTAAAATTAATTTATCATTAAATGTTCTAGGAAGAATAAATTCAAATTTACATAAAATAGAAACATTAGTTTCATTTATTGATTTAAATGATGAAATAAATATTAAAAAAATAAACAAAAAAAATCATAAAATTTATTTCTATGGAAAATTTGCAAAAGGAATACCAAGTAAAAATACTGTCTCAAAACTTATAAATCTCATGGATAAAGATAATCTTTTAAAAGGTAAAAAATATTTAATTAAAATTAAAAAGAATATTCCTCAAAAGGCAGGTTTAGGTGGAGGCTCGATGAATGCAGCTTCGTTAATAAGGTATTTTTTATCTAAGAATAATCTGATTATTAAAAGAAATAAACTTATAAAATTATCTAAAAAAATTGGATTTGACGTTAATTTTGGACTCAAATTAAATAATACTATTTTGTTGAAAAATCAAAGTATATTGAGAACAAAAAAAAAAATTGGCTTATATTGTGTTTTAGTCAAACCGAGATTTGGATGTTCTACAAAATTAATTTATAAAAAAGTAAAAACTTTTTCAAAACCTGTCTTAAAAAAAAACTTTTTCCAAAATATTAATTTAAAAAATATAAAACGTTTAAATAATGATCTAGAAGAAATAGCTAAAAAGGCATATCCTCAACTTGAAAAATTGATTAATTTTATGAAAAATTTGAGACATTTAGAATTTGTGCGCATGACAGGTTCTGGATCAACAGTAATTGCCTACTTTAAAACTAGGAATGCCTCTGAAAATGCGACTAAAGTTATCAAAAAAAAATATAAAAAATATTGGTGTATATTATCTAAAACTATATAAAGTTTTTTTTTTATGTTATACGAAATTAATTTTGGGGTGTAGCCAAGCGGTAAGGCAGCGGTTTTTGGTACCGCCATCCTAGGTTCGAATCCTAGCACCCCAGCCATATATGATTAATATATTTAATAAAATATTTAAAAGAAAAAATAATTTAAATTTTGTCAAATCAAAATTACAGGATTTAGAAAATAAAACAAATTTTTCAAAAATTTTTAATCTGATAAATAATTATTCAGATGGTTCTGAGGTAAGATTTGTTGGAGGCTGCATAAGAAAAATATTAACAGAAGATGAGATTGATGACATTGATTTAGCAACAAACTTAGAACCAAAACAAGTTTGTGAAATACTTGCTGATAATAATATTAATTTTTTTAAGAGTGGAATTGAACATGGAACTATAACAGCAAAAATTAAAGAAACAAATTTCGAAATAACCTCTTTAAGAAAAGATGTTATTACTGATGGAAGACATGCAAAAGTAGAATTTTCAAAAAACTGGTACGAAGATGCTTCAAGAAGAGACTTTACAATTAATTCAATTTATTCAGATCTTGAGGGAAATATTTATGATCCTTTTGATGGTAAAAATGATTTAAAAATTGGATCTGTAAAATTTATTGGTGATGAGGAAAAAAGAATTAAAGAAGATTATCTAAGAATATTAAGATATGTAAGATTTTTTTTAGATTACAGTAAAAATGATCATTCTGAAAGTTTAAAGAAAATAATAAGAAAAAACATTGATGGTATATCAAAAATATCAAAAGAAAGACTGTTAGATGAATTAAGAAAAATAGTTCTATCAAGAAATTTTTTAAATATTTATAGAGATAAATTTTCAACTGAAATATTACAATTAATATTTCCCCAGCTTAAAAATATTTTTATATTAAATAATTTAAATGAAAAACAGATTAGTATTTTAAAATCAAAAGATTTTTATTTTATAATCTCCCTGATGATTATTGATGAAACTGATAATTCAGATTACTTCCTCTATAAATTTAAAGTCTCAAATGAGCAAAAAAAAAGAATCAAATTACTAAAAAAATTTTATGTGGAAAATATTAAAAAAAATATTTTTACTGAAGAAAATTTATGGAAGGTTTTTTATGAAAATGATAAAATGATATTAAATGATATAATTGATCTTCATTTGATGAAAAATAAAAGTTCAATCAAAAAGTTGATAAAACTAAAAGAATTTTTTAAAGATAAAGAACCACCAAAATTTAACATTAATGCTAGATATATTATGGAAAAATTTAAAATTGAAGAAGGTCCATTCCTTGGGCAAAAATTAAAACAAATTGAAAAGCAATGGTTAGAAAATAAATTCAAAATAAGTGAGCAAAAAATAACTGAAATTGTTAATAATTAAATATACTTAACATCTGTTATTTCAAAATTTTTTGTCCCAGATGGAGTGATTATTTCAACAAGATCTTTTTTATTTTTTCCAATTAAACCTTTACCTATTGGAGATTTAAAATATATTAATTTTTTCTTTATATCTGCTTCGTCTTTACCTACTATTTTATAATTAATTTTTTCACCTGTATCTAAATTTTCTAAAAATACTGAACTACCAAATATTACTTTTCCATCATTATTTAGTTTTGTCACATCAATCACATTTGCTCGTGCTATTAAATCTTCTATTTCTTGAATTCTTCCTTCATTATGGGCTTGTTGCTCTTTTGCAGCATGATACTCAGCATTTTCTTTTAAATCACCATGTGATCTCGCTTCAGAAATTGCTGCAACTATTTCAGGTCTTTTTTTCTCTTTCAAAAAAATTAATTCCACTTTTAATTTTTCTAAACCAGAATTTGTAATAGGTTCTTTTTCCATATTATTTCCATTTTGCTATCGGAGGGAGTGACATTAAAATTGCGTTTGTATTTCCCCCTGTTTGCAAACCAAATTTCGTTCCTCTATCATATAATAGGTTAAACTCAATATATCTTCCTCTTTTTATATATTGAATTTCCTTTTGTTTCTTTGTCCATTTCTTTTTATTTTTATCCAATATTATATCTCTAGATATTTTTTTAAAAGTAAGCCCGACATCTCTAATAAAGTTAAAATCTTTTTCCCAGTTTTCTTTTTTATAATCAAAGAATATCCCTCCAATTCCTCTCATTTCATCTCTGTGAGGGAGATAAAAATATTCATCACATTGTTTTTTATACTTTTTATAAAACTTTTTATTATGTCTATCACATGTTCCCTTTAACTCTTTGTGAAACCAATTTTTTAATTTTTTGTCATCAAAGCAAGGTGTAACATCTATTCCTCCACCAAACCATCCATACGAAGTATGTATATATCTAGTATTAAAATGCATTGCAGGAACATGAGGATTTTGCATATGCATTACAATTGAAATTCCTGATGCCCAGAATTTCGAGTCTTTTTTGGTCCCTGGTATTTTTTTTTTGAATTTTTCAGAAAACTTTCCATATACCTCAGAGAAATTTACTCCTACTTTTTCGAAAATTTTTCCATTTTCTAAAATTCTATATTCACCTCCACCTTCATCTTTTTTTTTATTTCTTCTCCAATTATTTGATTTAAATTTAGCTTTACCATCTAATTTTTCAATTTCATTACAAATCATATCTTGAAGTATTTTGAACCAATTTTTAGCTAACTTTTTTTTTAATTCTATATCCATTTAATTTTGTCTTATTTGTTCAGCTAATACTATACCAACTGATGTTGCAAGATTAAGCGACCTTTTATTCTTTATAATAGGTATTTTTAGCCTTTCATTTACTATTTTATGTATATGATCTGGTACTCCAGAACTTTCTCTTCCAAATAAAATCGTATCATTTTTTCTAAACGAAAAACTAGTATATGTTTTGTCAGCTTTAGTTGTTATTAATATTACCCTCTCATTTTTTTTTATTTCAAAGAATTCCTCATAATTCTTGTAGTAACTAATATTTTTAATATCCATATAGTCCATAACCACTCTTTTAAACCTTTTGTCTGAAAGCAAGAATCCACAGGGTTCAATAATCTCTAATTGTGCCCCCAGGCATGAACATGTTCTAACTATTGAAGCTGTATTTTGTGGTATATCAGGCTCATATAGTGCTATTTTAGGCGTTAATTTAGTATGTTCGTGTGTCATTGTATCCATGGAAAAATACCTTTTTTATTATTATTTAATCATATATTTAATCATAAATAATTATAATTTTTAATGTCAGAAGAAAAAAAAAATAACAGAAGAGATTTTATATTTACAGCATCATACGCATTAGGAGCAGTGGGAGTAGGTGCAGCAGTATGGCCTTTAGTGGATCAAATGAATCCAGATGCTTCAGTAAAAGCATTAGCTAGTACAGAGGTAGATATTAGTGCATTAGAAGTCGGTCAATCCATAACTGTTTTGTGGAGAGGTAAGCCAGTTTTTATAAGACGAAGAACAAATGAGGAAATTACAAAAGCAAAAAATGTAAAGTTAGAGGATTTACCACATCCTGAAACTGATGAGGATAGAACTAAGAATAATCCAGAGTGGTTAGTTATGTTGGGAGTTTGTACTCACCTGGGATGTGTTCCTTTAGGTGATAAGGGAGAATATGGAGGTTGGTTTTGTCCATGTCACGGTTCACACTATGATACTTCAGGAAGAATTAGAAAAGGACCAGCACCAACAAACATGGAAATCCCAAAATATGAATTTGTAGATAGTAACACAATAAAAATTGGATAAAAAAAATGAGTGATCATAATTACACACCTAAATCAAAATTTGGAAAATGGTTTAATGATAGACTACCATTGCTTTCATTGGCAAATCACTTAACTGATTATCCTACTCCAAAAAATCTCAATTATTGGTGGACATTTGGAGGAATACTTACTTTTTGTTTAATTACACAAATAATTACAGGTCTTATTTTAGCTATGCATTACATAGCTCATGCTGATTTAGCATTTGAAAGCGTAGAACATATAATGAGAAATGTTAACTATGGTTGGTTAATTAGATACGTCCATGCAAATGGTGCTTCAATGTTTTTCTTAGCAGTATACATACATATTTTTAGATCGCTATATTATGGATCTTATAAAGCACCAAGGGAAATAATATGGATTTTAGGAATGATAATATATGTTTTAATGATGGCCGCAGCATTTATGGGTTATGTCCTTCCTTGGGGGCAGATGAGTTTTTGGGGTGCAACTGTAATAACAAATTTATTCAGTGCTATTCCTTTAGTAGGTGAAAGTATAGTAACTTGGCTTTGGGGAGGATACTCTGTAGATAATCCGACATTAACAAGATTTTTCAGTTTACATTATTTAATACCTTTTTTAATTTTAGGACTTGTTGTTTTGCATATATGGGCTTTACATGTGCCTGGTAATAACAATCCTATTGGTATAGATTTAAAAAAACCATCGAATGATACGGTACCATTTCACCCTTACATTGTAGTTAAGGATTTGTTTGCATTATTGTTGTTTTTAATTGTTTTTGCATTTTTTGTTTTTTACTCACCAAATATATTAGGACATGCAGATAATTATATTGAGGCAAATCCAATGGTGACACCGGCTCATATTGTGCCTGAATGGTATCTTCTTCCATTTTATGCAATATTAAGATCTGTTCCAGATAAGCTCTTAGGTGTTGTTGCAATGTTTGCAGCTATTTTTGTTTTAGTCATTCTTCCTTGGCTAGATACTTCAAAAGTTAGATCTGCAATTTTCAGACCACTCTATAAGCAATTTTATTGGTTCCTAGTTGCTGACGTTCTAATATTGGGGTATGTCGGAGCGATGCCAGCAGAAGGTCTTTATTTACTTGTTGCAAGGGTTGCAACCGCTTATTACTTTTTACATTTCTTGGTAATACTTCCAGTACTAGGTTTAAAAGAAAAAACATTAGAAGTTCCTTTGAGTTTAACTGAACCTGTTTTAGGTGGTTCACCAAATGAAGCAATGGCAAGAAGTAAGAAAGAGTTTTGATGAGAACTTTTAAGTCTCTTTTATTTATTTTTATATTTTCATTTTTTTCATACAATGGAACAGCAGCAGAAAGAACTCATGAATTATTAAATCCTGAATGGAGTTTTAAAGGTTTTTTTGGAAAATTCGACAGGGCATCTCCTCAAAGAGGTTACCAAGTATACACCGAGGTTTGTGCAGCATGTCATTCAATGAAATATTTAAGTTATAGAAATCTCTCAGAGCCAGGTGGTCCAGAGTTTACTAAAGAACAAGCTAAAATAATTGCCTCACAATTTGAAGTTACAGATGGACCCAACAGCGATGGAGAAATGTTTACAAGGGCGGCTAGATTATCGGATAATTTTGTTGGTCCATATGAAAATATGCAAGCAGCAACTGCTGCAAATGGTGGAGCTTACCCTCCAGATATGTCAGTCCTGGTTAAAGCTAGAAAAGGAGGGGCAGACTATATTTACTCTCTTTTATTAGGGTATGAAGAACCACCAGAAGGCATAGTTTTAGATGATGGAGTTTATTACAACAAATATATGGCTGGTAACAAAATAAAAATGTCCAATCCATTATCTGATGGAATAGTTGAATATTTAGATGGAACCCCAGCAACTGAGGATCAAATGGCAAAAGATGTTACAAGTTTTTTAGCGTGGGCTGCGGAGCCTCATCTAGAGGCACGTCATAAGATAGGATTCAGAGCTTTAATCTATTTATTCATTATGACAATATTAGTTTACTTTAGTATGAAAAAACTTTGGTCACGTATTGAATCTAAAATTTAAAATATCACCGTCTTTTACTATATAATCTTTGCCCTCGAGTCTTAATTTTCCATTATTTTTTGAATTAAGCCATCCATTACATTCTACAAAATCATCATAAGAAACAGTTTCAGCTCTTATAAATCCTTTTTCAAAATCACTATGGATTACTCCTGCAGCAGCAGGCGCTAAAGAATTCTTCGTTATAGTCCATGCCCTAGACTCCTCTGGACCAGAGGTAAAAAATGTTTGCAGCTCTAGAAGTTTATATCCTTTTTTTATTAAAATATTCAAACCTGTCTCTTTTAAATCTATCATTTTCATATAATTAGTTTTTTCTTCATAATTTAATCCATTTATTTGATTTTCAATATCTGCAGAAATTATTATCGTATTATTTTCACCATATTTATTAATAAATTCGTCTGTATATTTATTCCCTTTTAAAATACTTTTTTCATCTACATTACATACATATAAGCTAGGTTTTGTAGAGAGTAGACCTGCTTGATTAATTTCTTTTTTTCCAAAATTATTAATAAGTAATTCAAAACTCTCATTATTATTTATGCATTTTAAAGCATTTTCTAAAATATTTAATTCATTTTCAGATGTATTTTTTTTATTTTTTTTATCTAGTCTTTTTTGAATTGAGTCAAGGTCGGCGAGTTTCATCTCTGTTTCAATTATTTCAAGGTCTCTTACAGGATCTATATTTGGATTCACGTTTTGTATATCATCAGAGTCAAAGCATCTAATCATATGAATTATTGCATCTACCTCTCTGATATGTGATAAAAATTTATTACCAAGACCCTCTCCTTTAGATGCCCCTTTTACGAGTCCAGCAATATCAACAAATGATATAGTTGTATTTATTTTTTTTTTGGAATTCGATATTGAAACTAAATTCTCCAATCTTTTGTCTGGAACAGGAACTATTCCAATATTAGGATCTATTGTGCAAAAAGGAAAATTTTCAGCTTGAGCTTTACTTGAATTTGTAAGAGCATTAAATAATGTAGACTTACCCACGTTAGGCAAACCAACTATACCGCATTTAAATCCCATTTATTTATTATTTACTGTACTTGAAAAAAGATCTAATTTTTTGTCTATTAGTATAGGAATAGAATCTATAATATTAATTGTAATTTGATCTAATTGAGTTTTTTCCTCATCGTTAAAGTTATTTAATACATAATCAGAAACCGAAATTTTTTTATCAGGTTTTCCTATGCCAACCCTTACTCTTGAATACTCTTTACCTATAAATTTATCTATTGACTCAATTCCATTATGTCCAGCACTAGAACCACCAAATTTTGCTTTTATTTTTCCAAAATCAACATCTAAATCATCATGAAAAACTATTACATCATCAATATCAATTTTAAAGTATTCCATAAGTTCTCTTATACAAATCCCAGAGTTATTCATAAACGTGAGGGGCTTTATTGCGTATACTTTTTTATTTGCAATAGTCCCTGTAGTTAATAGACCTTTAAATTTAGGTTTTTGTTTAGACAATCCAAACTTCTGGTTAATTGCATCAATAATTTTAAATCCTACATTATGCCTATTGTCATTACTATCAGGTGTGGGATTTCCAAGGCCAACTAACAAAATCATAAGTTCTTTAATTTATGGAATTTTTTCAATTTAAATTATTATTTTTTATCTGAAGAGGCTTTATCCTCTTTTTTGGTTTCTTCTTTTGCCTTTTTATCATCACCAGCTTTTTCCTCACCCTCTGCTGGTTTAGCTTCTGCTCCTTCTACTGCTCCCTCCGCTGCTGCTTCACCTTCAGCACCTTCAGCTTCTGCAGGTTTCTCTGGCTCTTTAAACACAGTTGGTGCTGCAACAGTTGCAATCACAAAATCTCTTCCTTGAATAGTTGGATTAACATTTTCTGGAAGTTTAATTGAAGATATTTTAATACTAGTTCCTATTTCTAATCCATCTAAATCAACCACTAATTCATCCGGAATAGTTTCTGTAGGGCATTTCAGCTCAACACTTCTTCTAACAATATTTAAAACTCCTCCTCTTTTAAGACCAGGAGATTTTTCGGTGTTAATAAATTTTACAGGGATCTCAATTATTACTTTTGCACCTTTTACTATTCTCAAAAAATCAATATGTATAGGATTATCTGAAATTGGATCGTAATTTACTTCCCTTGGAAGCACATTTATCTGGTTTCCATCAATATTTATACTTATGATCTTTGATAAAAAATTTTCTTGATCAATTACAAATTGAACTTGTTTTTTTGATAAAGAAATTTTTTGATTTTCCTCTTTTCCACCATAAATTATAGCTGGAACTTGATCATTTTTTCTTAAAGAATTAAGTTCACCCTTTGTGGTCGTTTTTCTAATTGATGATTCTAAAGAATTCATAAAGTGAGGGTTTTTAACTTATGATTGTAAATTTTACAAGTAATTTATTTAAATAAATCTGATACAGAAGTAGAATTAGAAATTCGTTTTATTGCCTCACCGAGTAAATTAGCTATAGATAATACCTCAATATTTTTAGCTTTTTTTACCTTATCTGAGTTATCAATTGTATCAGTTATTACTAGTTTTTTTATTTTAGACTTTTTAATTTTTTCAACTGCTTCTCCACTTAATACACCATGAGTAATATAAACATGAACTTCCTTTGCCCCTCTATTAATCAAAGCTTGTGCTGCATTTACAATTGTACCTCCTGAGTCAATGATATCATCTATAATTATGCAGGTTTTGTTTTTTACGTTTCCAATTACATTCATCACTTGTGATTTTCCTGGGGCTGGTCGTCTCTTATCTATAATTGCTATCCCAATATCTAATTTTCTTGCAAGAGCCCTAGATCTTTCTACTCCACCTACGTCAGGAGAAACACAAATAAGATTTTTACTTTTTATATTTCTTTTTACATGTCTAGCAAATATTGGTGTTGCAAAAAGGTTATCAACTGGTAAATCAAAAAAACCTTGAATTTGTCCTGCATGCAAGTCAACCGTTACCACTCTGTCAGCACCTGCCTTCGTAATTAAATTTGAAACGAGTTTGGCTGATATAGATGTTCTTGGTGCTACTTTACGATCTTGTCTTGCATAACCAAAATAAGGTATTACAGCAGTTATATTTTTTGCCGAGGATCTTTTTAATGCATCTATACATAACAATAGTTCCATAAGATTGTCATTTGCAGGTGAACTAACAGATTGAACTATAAATATACTATTTCCTCTTATGTTTTCCTTAATTTCAATATAAATTTCACCATCTGAAAATTTTTTAATACTTGAATGTACAAGTTTAGTTTTTAGAAATTTAGATATTTTAACACTAAGATTTTTATTACTGTTCCCGGTGAGAAGTTTCATTTGTGAGATACCCTATTTAATCATAATAATTGATATATTTCTACCATAATCATCAAAATTATTTTTTAAAGATCT